>NZ_JADBEG010000001.1:10165000-10465000 GCF_014873755.1 Amycolatopsis lexingtonensis | reverse complement strand
CCGTGTGCAGCAACGGTTCTTCCGCGCGCCAGTTTTCCTCGCCGGAGAACACCTTGCGGCTGCGGGCGTCGGGCCAGTCCGCGAACAAGGCCGCGCTCACCGTCGCCACCGCCTTGAGGTCCGGGTGGGCGCGGGCGTACCGCAGCGCGCCGAAGCCGCCCATCGAAATGCCGAACACGGCCGATGGCGGGCGCAGGCCGCGGTCCGCCAGCCAGGCCGGGACCTCCTCGGTGAGCATCCGCTGCGGATCGTCGCCGGAACCGACGTCGACCCAGTAGTTGTCGCCGTCGATCGCCGCGACCGCGAACGGCGGGACACCCGCGTGCACGGCCTGCGTCAACGCCGAAGGGACACCCAGCTCGAGGAACGTCCGCGCCCGCGCGCCACGGCCGTGCAGGGCCAGGCACACCGGCAGCCCCGCCGCCGGGACTCCGGCCGGGGTGATCAGGACCAGGTCGACGTCGGTGCCGCGGGCTTCGGACCGCATGCGCTGGACCGTCACCGGGTCGGGCGGCACCGAAGGCCGTGTCGGCGCCGGCACCGCGGGCGGGCCGGGCGGGGGTTCGGACGGCGAGCAGCCCGCCAGCAGCGTGAGGGCGCTGCCGGCGAGCAGGGCGCGGCGGGAGAGCACGGGTCAGCCCCGGCTCTCCTCCTCCGCGAACTCGTCGTCGTCTTCGTTGTCTTCGCGCGGTGCCTTGTACGGGTCGACGTCGCCCGCGTGCTGGGCGCCGGTCGCGCGGCGCGCGACCTCCGCGTCGGCCTCGCGGGCCTTCGCGAGGAGGTCCTCGATCCGCTTCGACTCCTCGGGGATGGTGTCCGCGACGAACGTCAGTGTCGGCGTGTAGCGGACCCCGGTGCCCTGGCCGACCTTCGTGCGCAGCACGCCGCGCGCGGATTCGAGCGCGGCCGCCGCACCGGCGAAGTCCGGGACGGAGTCCAGCTTCTCGCCCAGCACCGTGTAGTACACCGTGGCGTCGTGCAGGTCGCCGGTGACCTTCGTGTCCGTGATGGTCACGTAGTCCAGCCGGGGGTCCTTGACCTCGTGCTCGATCGCGGACGCCACGATCTGCGAGATCCGCTTCGCGAGCTTGCGAGCTCGAGCCGGATCAGCCATGTCGTTCTCCTAGAAAAGGTTCAATCGTCTGGACCGAGCAGCCGGCGGCGCGCGGACAGGAGTTCGAACTCCGGCCTGCTCGCCACGTACCGCTCACACGAGTCGAGCACGTCCCGGACGTGCTCGCCACCTTCGGCGACCACGGCCACCCCGATGAGGGTCCGGCGGTGCAGATCGCTGTGTCCGGCCTCGGCCACCGACACGGCGAAGCGCTTGCGCACCTCGGCCAGCACCGGACGGACCACAGACCGCTTCTGCTTCAGCGAATGGACGTCGCCGAGCAGGATGTCGAGCTCAAGAGCTCCGACGAACATAGGCAGTTTTGGTGGTGTAGTAGGGACGGGCCGGGTGCGTGCGGGACTTCCCGCACGCACCCGGCCCCCGAGCGATTACGCCCGCGGCTTCTCGCGCTGCTCGTAGGTCTCGATCTGGTCGCCGACCTTGAGGTCGCCGTACGAACCGAGGGTCAGACCGCACTCGTAGCCCTCGCGGACCTCGACCACGTCGTCCTTGAACCGCCGCAGCGAGCTGATCGGCAGGTTCTCCGCCACGACGGTGCCGTCGCGGAGCAGACGGGCCCGGGCGTTGCGCCGGATCTCGCCGGACATGACCAGGCAACCCGCGATCGTGCCGATCTTGGAGGACTTGAAGACCTCGCGAACCTCCGCGCGGCCCAGCTCGACCTCTTCGTACTCCGGCTTGAGCATGCCCTTGAGGGCCTGCTCGATCTCGTCGATCGCCTGGTAGATGACCGTGTAGTACCGGACGTCGACGCCCTCGCGGGTGGCCCGCTCGGTCGCCTTGCCCTGGGCGCGGACGTTGAACCCGAGGACGATCGCGTCGGACGCGGTCGCCAGGTCGATGTCCGACTCGGTCACGCCACCGACACCGCGGTGGACCACATTCAGCTCGACCTCGTCGCCGACGTCCAGCTGGAGCAGCGAGGCTTCGAGGGCCTCGACGGTACCCGAGTTGTCACCCTTGATGATCAGGTTGAGGCTGTTCGTCTCCTTCAAGGCGGAGTCGAGGTCCTCGAGGCTGACCCGCTTGCGGCGCGACGCGTTGAGCGCGTTGCGCGTACGGGCGGCACGGCGCTCGGCGATCTGCCGGGCGACGCGGTCCTCGTCGACCACCAGGAAGGTGTCACCCGCACCCGGCACCGAGGTGAACCCGATGACCTGGACGGGCCGCGACGGCAGCGCCTCGGTGACGTCGACGTTGTGCTCGTCGACCATCCGGCGGACGCGGCCGTAGGCGTCACCCGCCACGACCGAGTCACCGACGCGCAGCGTGCCGCGCTGGACCAGGACGGTGGCCACCGGGCCGCGGCCGCGGTCGAGGTGCGCCTCGATCGCGACACCCTGGGCCTCCATGTCCGGGTTGGCCCGGAGGTCCAGAGCGGCGTCGGCGGTCAGCAGGATCGCCTCGAGCAGGCCGTCGATGTTGATGTTCTGCCGCGCGGAGATCTCGACGAACATCGTGTCGCCGCCGTACTCCTCGGCGACCAGGCCGTACTCGGTCAGCTGCTGCCGGATCTTGTCCGGGTTCGCGCCTTCCTTGTCGATCTTGTTGATCGCGACCACGATCGGGGCCTTGGCGGCCTGCGCGTGGTTGATCGCCTCGACCGTCTGCGGCATCACACCGTCGTCGGCCGCCACCACGATCACCGCGATGTCGGTCGAGTTGGCACCACGGGCACGCATGGCGGTGAACGCCTCGTGACCCGGGGTGTCGATGAAGGTGATCAGACGCGGGTTGCCCTCGAGCTCGGTCTCGATCTGGTACGCACCGATGTGCTGCGTGATGCCGCCGGCCTCGCTCTCGCGGACCTTCGTCTTCCGGATCGTGTCGAGCAGGCGGGTCTTACCGTGGTCGACGTGACCCATGATGGTCACGACCGGCGGCCTGACCTGCAGATCCTCTTCGCCACCGGCGTCGTCGCCGTAGGTGATGTCGAAGGTCTCCAGCAGCTCGCGGTCTTCTTCCTCGGGGCTGACGACCTGAACCGTGTAGTTCATTTCGCCGCCGAGCAGCTCGAGGATGTCGTCCGACACGGACTGCGTCGCGGTGACCATCTCGCCGAGGTGGAAGAGCACCTGCACCAGCGAAGCCGGGTTGGCGTCGATCTTCTCGGCGAAGTCGGTCAGCGAAGCACCCCGCGGCAGCCGGATCGTCTCGCCCTGCCCCTTGGGCAGGCGGACGCCGCCGACGCTGGGCGCCTGCATGTTGTCCATGTACTCCTGGCGCTTCTGCCGCTTCGACTTGCGGCCCTTGCGCGAGGGACCACCGGGACGCCCGAAGGCACCCGCGGTACCGCCACGGCCACCGGGGCCGCCACGACCGCCGCCGCCACCGCGGAAGCCACCGCCACCGCCGGCCGGGGCACCCGTGCCGCCGCCGGGACGGAAACCGCCGCCACCGCCGCCGCCACCGGGACCACCGCGGAAGCCACCGCCACCGCCACCGCCACCGGGACCACCGCGGAAACCGCCGCCGCCGCCACCGGGACGACCGCCGCCGCCACCGGGGCCGCCACGGGCACCGCCGCCGGGGCCACCGCGGGCGCCGCCACCGGGACCGGCGGGACGCTGCGTGCGGCCCGGCATCATGCCGGGGTTCGGCCGCGGGGGCATGTTGCCCGGGCTCGGCCGGTTGCCACCGGCGCCGCCGCCGGGCCGCGGGGCCGGACGGTCACCGCCGCCCTGGCCGCCACCGGGACGCGGCGGGCGGTTGTCGCCACCCTGCCCGCCACCGGGGCGCGGGGCCTGCGGACGCGGAGCCGGGGCGCCGGAACCGACGCCGAACGGGTTGTTGCCGACGCGCGGGGTGCGCGGGCCGGGCTTGGGACCGCCGGGCTTGGGGCCCTGCGGCTTCGGCGGGACGACCGAGCCGGTGCCGCCCTGTGCGGGCGCGGCCGGGGTGTCCTGCTTGGGCGCGGCAGGAGCTTCGGCTTTCGCGGCCGGGACCTGCTGCTGGGGTGCGGGCGTCGCCGGCCGGGGGCCGGGCCGCGGGCCGGGGCGCTGCCCCGGGGTGGCCGGCTTCGAGGCGGCGGGCGCCTGCTGCTGGGGCGCGGCCGGAGCCGGCGCGGCCGGAGCGGGTGCCGCCTTGGCCGCCGGAGCCTGCTGGGCAGGCGCGGGGGGCTTCGGGGCGGCGGGCGCACCGGGCTTGGCGGCCGGCGGGCCGGGGCGAGCCGACGGGCCGGGGGTGGGCTTCTTGGCGCCCTTGGGGGCGTACGCGTCGCGGAGACGGCGGGCGACGGGCGCCTCGACCGTGGATGACGCGGACTTGACGAACTCGCCCTGTTCCTTCAACTTCGCGAGAACGTCCTTGCTGGTGATGCCGAGCTCTTTCGCGAGCTCGTGTACGCGGGCCTTGCCTGGCACAACTCTCCTCATCTAGGGGAGGCCAGGCGGAAAACCCGCTGACCTCGTCCTTATTGTCTGACGCTCATGGCTTCAGCTTCACGGCTGACTCATGACGGGTCGACCTGCTTCCTTGGTTCCTCGCGACCCCGGGGACGTCCCGGGTTCGTGGTGCGTCGTGGTGAGCCCGACGTGCTCGCGGACCTCGCGGGCGTCGAGCGCCCCCGTCGCCCGCAGGGCTCTGGGGAAGGCCCGCCGCCGTTCGGCCTTGGCCAGGCAGTCCGGGTCGGGGTGCAGCCAAGCCCCCCGGCCCGGCAGCCGCCGACGTCCGTCGACGACCACCCGCCCGGCCACCGCGACCACGCGCAGCAGCTCACCGATCAATGCCCGCCGCTTGCAGCCGACACAAGTCCGCACCGGGAAATTCCGGTGGGGCTGGTGCTCGGCTACCCGCCGCGGGCTTTGAACCACTCCTGAGTCTAGCGCTTCGACCTTCACTCAGCCGAACCGGTTGTCGCGGCGGGCCGCGTCGGACCGGCGTGGTCTTGATCACCCTCGTCGTCGGCCGGTGCGGCGTCGCTGCGGATGTCGATCCGCCAGCCGGTCAGGCGGGCGGCGAGGCGGGCGTTCTGGCCCTCCTTGCCGATCGCCAGCGACAGCTGGAAGTCCGGCACCACGACGCGGGCGGTCTTCGCCCGCTCGTCCACGACTCGTACCGAAACAACCTTGGCCGGCGACAGCGCATTCCCGACGAAGCGGGCCGGGTCGTCGGAGAAGTCGATGATGTCGATCTTCTCGCCGGCCAGCTCGCTCATCACGTTGCGCACGCGCGCGCCGACCGGGCCGATGCAGGCGCCCTTGGCGTTGACGCCCGGCACGGTGGACTTGACCGCGATCTTGGTGCGGTGCCCCGGTTCGCGCGCGACGGCGGCGATCTCGACGGTCCCGTCGGCGATCTCCGGCACCTCGAGCGCGAACAGCTTGCGCACCAGGTTGGGGTGCGAACGCGAGAGCGTGATCTGCGGGCCGCGGTTGCTGCGCGACACGGTGAGCACGTACGCCTTGATCCGGCTGCCGTGCTCGTAGGACTCCCCGGCGACCTGCTCGCCGGAGGGCAGCACGCCCTCGGTGTCACCCACCTGGACCACGACCATGCCGCGGGCGTTGGCGCGGGCGTCGCGCTGGATCACCCCGGCGATGATCTCGCCCTCCTTGGTGGAGAACTCGCCGAACGTCTTCTCGTGCTCGGCGTCGCGCAGCCGCTGCAGGATGACCTGGCGCGCGGTGGTGGCGGCGATCCGGCCGAAGCCCTCGGGGGTGTCGTCCCACTCTTCGTCGACCTGGCCGTCGTGGGTCAGCGTGTGCGCGAGCACGCGCACCAGTCCCGTCTTGCGGTCGATGTCGATGCGGGCGTGCGGCTGGTGGCCCTCGGTGTGCTTGTACGCGGTGAGCAAGGCCGTCTCGATGGCCTCGATCACCGTTTCGAAGGGGATGTCCTTGTCCCGTTCGATCGCCCGCAGCGCGGCGATGTCGACGTTCACTTCGACCCCTTCTCCGTCTCGGCCGCGATGATGCCGGACGCGTCGTCTTCGAGCAGTTTCAGGTCCTCGGCGGGCGGCTGCTTGAACTCGATCTCCACGACCGCCTTCGCCACGTCGGCGTAGCGGACGTCGCGGAGCTTGCCGCCTTCGAGGACGCGGGCGGCGTCCTCGCCCGCGTGACCGACCCGGCCGATGAAGGCCGTGCCGTCGGCCGGGGTGACCTTCACCAGCCGGTACCGCGCGCGCCGCCAGTGGCGGGCCTGGGTGAGTGGACGGTCGAGACCCGGCGAGGTGACCTCCAGCGTGTAGGCACTCGCGAGCACGTGGTCGTTCTCGTCGAGCGCCGCCGAGACCTTGCGGCTGACCTCGGCCACCTCGTCCAGCCCGACCCCGTCGTCGGCGTCGACGACGACCTTGACCAGCTGCCGCCGGCCGGCCTGTTGCACCTCGAACGAGTCGAGGTCGAAACCCGCGGCGGTGACGGCTTCGGCCACTATCGGCTGGAGCCGGCTGGCGAGTTCTCCTGGCACGTGGGGCTCTCCTTGGTTACGCGGGTCGGTGGTGGACCAGCTTATCCGGTCGCCCGCTCGGGCCGCGCGAGCGGCGGGGGCGGCCGGGGGCCTGGCAGGATGGGCCGACGTGACCGGAAGACCGACCGACCTGACCCGTCGTGCCGCCCTCCGCGCGGGGGCGCTGGCCGCGCTGGCCGTCCCGCTCGCCGCCTGCGGGCCCGGCTACGACGAAAGCCCCGACCCGCTGCAGCCGCTGCTGGCCGCCGCCGACGCGGACGCCTCCGCCGCGCGGGCGCTCGCCAAGGGCGAGGACGCCGCGAGTCAGCTCGCGGCCGCCCGCGCGGCGCACGCGGCCGCGCTCAAGTCCGAAGTGGACCGCTTGAACCGGCCGAAACCTTCGTCGTCGCCCGCCCCGCCGGCCCCGGCGGCGCTGGGCGATCTCAAGGACCGGCTGGCGGCCGCGCGCAAGCAGGCCGAAGACCTCGTCGGCGGGCTGCCGCGCTACCGCGCCGGGCTGGTCGCGGCGGTGGCGGCGGGCTGCGCCGCGCTGCAGCGCATCGACCCCGCGCTGGGCCCGGGCGAGGACGCGCCGAAGGTGGGCGCCGCACCCGGGGGCGCCGTGCCCGCGGAGGCGGTGGACCCGCTGCAGACCGCGCTGGCCGCCGAGCACGCCGCCGTCTGGGTGTACGGGCTGGTCGGCGCGTTCCTGCCGGCCGACTTCGGCGAAGGCGAGAAGAGCGGCGCCGCGGAACACGCCCTGCGCCGGGACTTCCTGCAGACGACGCTGGCGGCGTCGGGGGCGACGCCCGTCGCGCCCGAAGCCGCGTACGTGCCGAAGAACCCGGTGACGGACGCGAAGTCGGCTTCCCTGGTCGTCGCGACGGCCGAGGCCGACTGCGCGTCGGCGTGGCTGGCGGTGGTGAACCACACCGACGACGCGGGCCTGCGGACGACGGCGCTGCACGCGCTGGTCGCCGCGTCCCGCCGCGGCACCCCCTGGCGCGCCGAGGCGGGCGAGAAGCCGACGGCGATCGCGATGCCGGGCCAGGCCGGCTGAAACGCCGTGAAGGCCTCCTTACCGGCGTTTGTGCCCGTTAAGGAGGCCTTCACGGACTTCGGTCAGGAGTGGAGGTCCGCCGACAGGCGCAGGGCGTCGTCGGCGATCTTCTCGATCAGGGCCTTGTCCGTGTGCTTCTCGTAGAAGTCGGCGAGCACGATCGTCGTGTCCGTGCCGTCGACCTTCGAGGCGTACGCGGAGTTCTTGCCGGTCAGGCTCGGGGTGCCGGTACCGGCGAACGTCTTGTCGCGGACCAGGTCCGTCACGTTGCCGGTGTTGTCCTGGTCGGTGAGCGCCTTGAGCGCCTTCGCCTTCGACGAGTCCGGCATCCCCACCACGACCACCGACACCAAGGCCTTCTGCCCGCCGGTCTCGGTCGTGTACAGCGCGCGGACCAGTGACTGGCACGGGTTGTCCGCGAAGAACTCCTTGGTCTTGCCGTAGGAGTTCGCCGGGCAGTCGTCCGCGCGCGCCGGGCCGGCGACCTTGGTGAACTGGTAGGCCCCCGAACTCTGCGACGGCGGCTGCGCGACCGGCTGGTCCGGGGTCGAGTCGTGCCGGATCAGGAACCACAGCAGCCCGGCGACGACGGCGATCGCGACCAGCCCGGCGCCCTTGAGCAGCAGGGACCGGGTGTCGCGCGCCGGTGGGCCCGGCGCGGGCGGGCGGGGCTGCGGGGGCACCGCGCCCAGCGGGGCCGTGTCGGACGGGCCTGGGGTGAAACGAGCACCAACCACGGGGACATACGGTAGTTCACCGCCGTGGCGGCGTTCACTCGAATGCGCGTAAAACGCGTTCGACGTCGTCAGCGGTGTTGTAGAGGTGGAAGCCGACCCGCACCCGGCCGCCGCGGACGCTCGACGCGATGCCGGCCGCCGCCACTCGCTGGGGATCGGCGTCGAGCGCCACGATCGCGGTGCCGCGCGGGGGCAGCCCCAGCTTCTCCAGCAGCGCGTCGGCCAGCCCGGTGTTGTGCGCGCGCACCTGGGCCAAGTCCACCCGATCGAGGTACTCCAGCGCCGCCGCGGCGCCGACGTGGGCGAGCCACACCGGCGAGAGGTCGAACGCCCGCGCGTCACCGGCCACGCGCAGCGGGAGGCCGTAGACGGTCGCCCACGGGTCCTCCCCCGCGTACCAGTTCGCCGCGACCGGCCGGGTGCGCTCGTGCACGTCCGGGTGGACGTACAGCCACGCGCAGCCGCGCGGCGAGAGCAGCCACTTGTAGCCCGCCGCGACCACCCAGCCGGCCCAGGCGATGTCCAGCGGCAGCCAGCCCGCCGCCTGGGTGGCGTCCAGCAGCACCGCCGCACCGGCGGCTTCGGCGGCCGCGCGCAGGGCCGGCAGGTCCACGATCCGGCCGTCGGCGGACTGGACGACGCTCACCGCGACGACGTCGTGCCCTTCGACGCGCTCCGGGAGCAGCTCCAGCGGCACTTCCGTCACCGTGACGCCCGGGTTCGCCGCGAAGGGGAACGTGACGCTGGTGAAGTCGCCCTCGGCGGCCAGGACGCGGGTACCCGCGGGCAGCGCCGCGGCGACGTTGGCGACGAGCTGCGAGGCCGACGCGCCGATCGCGACCCGCCCGGGGTCGACGCCGAGCAGCCGCGCGAACCCGGCCCGCGAGCGGGCGACGTACGGGTCGAACTCGCCCGGCCGGGTCGCGCCGGTCCGCCACCGTTCGACCGACTCCGCCACGGCTTCGGCCACCGGCGCGGGCGGAATGCCCACGCTGGGCGTGTTCAGGTATCCGGCGGGGACGGCGAAGTCGGTTCCGAAGGCGCGCATACCCCGACTCAAGCAGACCGGGGCAAGCCGTTTAGGGCAGGAAGGCGACGACGTCGGCGTAGGAGGGCGGGCTCAGCGGCAGGTCACGGCCGTCGCGCACGGCCAGCGCGGTTTCGGCGGCGGCCGCGAGGGCCATCCGATACGGCAGCGAGCCGAGGCTGATCCGCGCCACGCCCAGCTCCGCCAGACCTGCCACGGTGACCTTCCCCGGCAGGAAGAGCAGGTTGAGCGGGAGGCCCGCGGCGACGATCCGCTCGACGTCCGCGGGCTCGGCGAGGCCGGGCACGAATACGCCGTCCGCGCCCGCCGCCGCGTACGCCCGCACCCGCCGTTCGGCTTCGGCGATCGAGCGGTCGCCGGCCCAGTGCGTGTCGGTCCGCGCGTTGACGAACAGCCCCGGCACCCGCTCCTTGACGGCCGTGACCAGCGCGCACTGGACGTCGACCGCGGCCAGCGAGCCGTCGGCGCGGCCGTCTTCGAGGTTGACGCCGGCGACGCCGGATCCGGCCAGTTCCTCGACGAGGTCGGCGACCGCGGCCGGGTCCGCGCTGAACCCGTCGGCGATGTCGACGCTGACCAGCGCGTCCAGCCGGGTGAGGCGGGCGGCCAGCGCGACGGTCGCGGCCCGCGACGACGGCGCGCCGTCCGGCTCCCCCACCGCCGCGGACACGCCGAGGCTCGTCGTGCCGAGCGCGCGGAAGCCCTGCGCGGCGAGGAAGGCGCCGACGCCGAACTCCCACGCGTTCGGCAGCAGCAGCGGGGCCCCGGGGACGTGCAGGGCACGGAATTCGTCCATGCCCCGAACCTAGGTCCGCGACGCTTCGGCGGGCGCCGAAGCGAACGGCGCCAGGATGCCGGGCACGGCCGCCGAAGCGAACTCGAGCCCTTCGACGGCGTCGGCGTCCAGGATCGAGTAGGCGCCGGTGCCCGCCGCCGTGGTCGCGGTGAAGGTCGCGAGCCCGCGGCGGCGCTGGAACACCGACTGCTTCACCGTCCAGCCGATCACCCCGTCCCGCGCCAGGACGGCCGTGCCGCGCCGGACCGTGCCCGCGCGCACGACCAGGTAGCGGCCGCGCACGCCGTGCCCGAGGCCGCGGTAGGCGTCCCGGGCCAGCAGGACCGCCACCGGCAGCGCGACGACGGCGAGGGCCGCGCCCAGCACGAGCAGGACGTCGGTGAGCAGCACGCCGAGCACCAGCAGGACCACGACCGGCGCCAGCGCGGTCAGCAGGGCCCAGCGCAGCCGCCGTCCCCGGGCGGCCGGCGGGTGCGGCACCAGTTCGACGTCCGCGACGGGCTCCCCCACCACCTGCGCGGCCACGTCCACGGCCACCACGCGCGGCGCCGCGGGCAGCAGCGTCTTGGCTTCGGTCTTGCCGTCGTCGCGCTTCATGCCGGTGGCGATGGCGTCGACGCGGGCGGCGCCGGCGAGCCGGGCCCCGAGCGGCTCGACGAGCTCGACCCCGCGCAGGCGCCGCTCCTCGATCGTGATCGACCGGGTCGTCAGCAGGCCGCGGCGGACGCGCAGGGTGCCGCCGGGTTCGCGGTCCAGCCGGTAGTGCCACCACATTTCGACGAACAGGCCGGCGGCCCCGGCCACGCCGAGCACGATCGCGAGGACCAGCAGAAGCAGGATGCTCGCGACCAGCGGGACGTCGCCGAAGCGGTCGAGCAGCCACTTCAGCAGTCCGCCACCGGCACCGAACCAGTCCGCGACCTTGTACAGCCCGCCGAACGCGGACAGGCCGAGCGCGGGCGCGACGAACGACACCGGCGCGTACCGGATCCAGCGCTTGTCGAGGCTCGCGAGCGGACCGTCGGTGCGCTCGGCGGGCGGGACGCGGTGCAGCAGTTCGGTGCGCAGGGCTTCGGCGTCCGCCCGGGCCAGCGGGGCGAGCGCGATTTCCTCCTGCTGCCCGGTGCCGATGGTCAGCACCGCGACGCCGAACGCGCGGTGCAGCGGGTTGGCCGTCAGGTCGACGGTGCGGATCCGCTCGCGCGGCAAGGACTTGCGCGTGTGGGCGAGGAACCGGAACTCGAGCTCCAGGCGCTCGGCCGTGAGGCGGTACCGGGTGGCCCGCCAGCGGACGAAGTCGGCGAGCACGCCGGCGCCGACGAACAGGACCGCCGCCGGGACGAGCCACAGTGATCGCGTCCCGATCGCGATCGGAACTCCCGCCGAGACCGCGATCCCGGCCGCGACGAGCGCGGTGACGACGAGGGTGCGCCGGTCGAGCCGGTGCCAGCCGGTCACGTCGCGTCCCCGGGCGTGGCCTCGGTGCGCTCGGTCAGCCGCTCGGCGACGTCCGCCGCGACTCCGGCGTCGAGGCCGCGGAGCTTGACCGCGCCGCGCGCCGACGCCGTCGTGACGGTGACCGTGGCGAGCCCGAAGCGTTGTTGCAACGGCCCGCGCAGCGTGTCGACGGTCTGGACGCGCGAGAGCGGCGCCACCCGCCACTCCTGCCAGAGAAAGCCCGAGCGCACGTAGACCGCGGTGCCGGTGACCTCCCAGCGGTGCAGGCCGAACCACCACACCGGCAGGACGGCGCACCAGGCCACGCCGAGCACCGCGACCACGGCGGCCGGGACCAGCAGCCAGAACGCGGCCGGCGGGATCAGTGCGGCGAGCGCCGCGAGGACGAGCACGGCCGGGCCGAACACGAGTGCCCCCTGCGTGCGCCACCAGGCGATCGCCCGGCGATCGAGCGCGTTGCGCGGCGGCCTCAGCCGCACGACACCGTCTGGCATGGTTCCCCCCGAAGTTGTTTTACAATGCGATCGCATCGTAACGGCGAAGGCGGGGTCTTCGCAATGCGATCGCATGACAACGGGAGCGGACGTGCCGAAGCAGGTGGACCACGAGCAGCGCCGGGTGCAGATCGCCGAAGCACTGCAGCGGCTGACCACGAGAGCCGGGCTGGAAGGCGTCAGCCTGCGGCACGTCGCCGCCGAAGCGGGCATGTCCATGGGGTCGGTGCAGCACTACTTCAAGACCAAGGACGAAATGCTGCGGTTCGCCCTGGAGCACCGGCACAAGCTGCGCAGCGAGCGGATCACGGCGAAGGTGCTCGCCGAGGGACCGCCGACCCCGCGGTCGATCCTGCGCGCGTGCCTGGTCGAGATCCTGCCGCGCGACCCCGACAGCGAAGGCGACTTCCTGATCGGCGTCGCGTACTTCATCCGGGCCGTCGCCGACCCCGCGATGGCGAAGGTGTTCGGCGAGGGCATGCCGGAACTGCTGGCGTTCTTCGCCGACCAGATCCGCCAGGCCCAGGAAGCGGGCACCGTCCCGGCCTCGGCCGACCCGGCGGCCGAGGCGGCGATCCTGTGGGCGCTCGCGGATTCGCAGGGCTCGGAAATCCTGATGGGGCACCGGACACCGGCCGAGGCAGTGGCCACAGTGGACTACTACCTCGGCCGGCTGTTCACCGGCTGAGACCGGCGAGCCCCCTCGGCTCCCCGGCTCACCGGGACCGCGGAGCGGAAGCGCCGTGGAGGACGCCCGCTCCGCCGTCTTTGGTGTGGCGGCACGGCGGACAACCATGCACAGCACCGAAACCGCCGCGGCACCCCTCTCAGCCACCACCCCCACCGCCGCCTGACGCTGCCGAGATCGCGGCCGTGCGGGCCGCGTTCACCTCCCGGATCACCTTGCGCAGCGCCGGAACCGCCGCGCCCGCCTGGTCCTCCAGCTGCGTGATCCGGGCCTTGTACCGCCGCCGGTCCGCGCGCGGGAGGACCGCACCCAGCTCCGCCGCCGCGGCCAGGGCCGTCAGCGCCGCGATGCCCGGCGGTACCCGGTCGGTACTCCGCAGCGCCGACGCCACCTCGTCGTGGAGCGCGGCCGCCTCGGCGCGGTCGCGGACCACCGGGCGGCGGCGCGGGAACAGCCCCAGCACACGAGTCGTCCGCAGCGAGATCGTGCCCGCCGCGCCGAGCTGGGCTTCCAGCGATTCGAGCGTGCCGCGGGCGCCGCGGCGGACCCTCGCGCGCCACTTGCGGTGCGGGTCCGCCGCCAGCTCGGCCAGCAGGTCGTCGAGCACCAGGTGCCCGGTGCCGCCGGCGCCGGTGACGACCGGGCGGCCGTCGGCGTCGGTGACCAGGCCGCGCAGCACCAGGTCGGTCAGCGCCGCCGCGCGGACCAGCAGCGCCACGCGCTCGCGGTCCGGCAGCCGGTCGCGCCGGGTGTCGCAGGCGAGCAGGTACGCCCGTGCGGGCAGGGAAAGCATCGTCGTTCTCCTCACTGCCGCTTCAGCGCGGGCCAGATGTCCCGCCACGGCGCCGTCCGGCCGTCGTAGTGCCACAGCAGCCCGTCGACCACCGTCGTTTCGTGCGCGAAGTACGGCCGCAGCAGCCCGGGGTCGAAGCCCGCGAACAGCACCGCGTCCGCCGACTCCGGCGGCGGGCCGAAGTACCAGTACCCGCGGTGTCCACTGTAGACACGCCGGATGCCGTACGGCGGCCCGTAGAACTCCGTCACCGCCGCGAACGGGTAGATCTCGGAGTACACCGCCGTCCGCGCCCGGACGTCGGCCGGCAGCGCCGCGTACGCCTGCCCGATCGCCTTCGCCAGCTCCTGCTGCGGCAGCTCCCCCTGCGCGAACGTGCTGCCGAGCAGGAACGGCCCGTACGACGTCCGCGCCGTCGCCGGCCACACCGGCAGCGCGGCGAGCGTGACGACGGCCGACAGCACGAACACCGGCCACACCACGGCTTTCCACCAGCGGACCAGGTTCCGCCGGGTCAGCTCGGTCGCCGCGGCCGCGAACGGCACCGCGTACAGCCCCATGACGTAGTTCGCCCGCCCGTGCAGCACCAGCACGGCCGCCGCCACCACGAGCGCCGCGACACCGAGGTACCGGTACGGCCGCAGCTCCGGCGACCGCAGCAGCCGCCACATCCCGTACAGCAGCGCGAGCACGCCCACGCCGACCCCCGCGCCGAGGAGCGCGTCTCGCGCGAAGCCGCCGTAGCCGGGGAATTCCGCCGCGACGACGTCACTCATGTGGGTGTACGGCCAGCCGTGCGCGGCCTGCCAGACCAGCGTCGGCAGCGTGGCCACGACGGCGATCGCCGCCCCCAGCCACAGCTTCGGCCGGGTGAGCAGCTCCCGCGGTCCCAGCCACAGCGCGGCGAGCAGCACCGCCGCCCACAACGCGGGGATCAGGAACTTCGTCTCCAGCGACACCGCCGTCACGACCCCGGCCCACACGAGCAGGCCGTCGCGGCGCGTGCGGGTCCAGCGGACCAGCAGCCAGGTGACGACCGTCCAGAGGAACGGGTCGAGCACGTACGTGGCCAGCCAGTGGCTCGCGACGACGATGCCGGAGGTCGCGTAACAGCCCGCCGCCAGCACCTGGGCGCCGCGGCCGCCGCCGAACTCCCGCGCGATCAGCGCCGTGACGACCACCCCGGCGGCCGCGGCCAACGTCATCGGCACCCGCAGCGCGACGAGCGACCCCGGCGCGAGCCAGTCGATCGCCGCCGCCAGCGCCGGGATGAGCGGTGGCTGGTCGAAATACCCCCAGTCCAGGTGATCTCGACCGGCCACCAGGAAGTACAGCTCGTCGAACCCGCCGGCGTAGCGCCCGCTGGTCAGCAGCAGCGCGAGCCCGGCCAGGCCGGCGACGGCGAGCACCGGGCCGGTGGCGAACGCCGTCTTCGGTCGTGTCAGGACAGTCACCTTTCTCCCCCTCGCTTCGGTGAGCCCAGTCCACCGGTTCGGCGGGCCCCGGCGAAACCGGACGAGGGTGGTGATCGCGGCGACGAACGTTGCGGGCACCCGGCGTGGGGTGCAACTTTGGTTGCGATCCGGGCGCGGCGAGCACGCCCGCCGATTACCGTGACCGCGTGACCACCGCCCGGCGGCCGCTGTGGCCGAGCCGCTCCGACGCCTGCTGGCTGTTCGTCGCCGCGTTCGCGTTCGCCGGCATGAACGCGCTCTTCTTCACGCTTGGTGACCGGACGACGGGCTCGCTCGGCCCGGCGGCCGGCCTGGTGCTGCAGGTGGTCTGCGACTTCACCCTGGTGCTGCTGTTCCGGTTCCCGGTCCAGGTGTGCGCCTTCGTCACCGCGGCCGCGTTCGCGATGCTCGCGTCCGACGTCTTCGCGCCCGGCCTGCTCGTGCCGCTCCAGCCGCTCGCGCTGCTGACCGTCCCGACGATCACGCCGGTGATCCTTTCGCAGGCGGCGCGCGTGCTGGACCGGCGGACCGTGCTGTGGGTCACCGGGATCCTGGCCGTCGTGGCCGCACGGCCGTGGACGCCGAGCTGGGCGGTCACGCCGTTCGGGCTGCTCAGCACGGCGCTGCCCGCGCTGGTTTCGCTGTACTTCGAGGCGCGGCGCCAGCTGCTGCAGTCGTTGCGCGACCGCGCGGAACGGGCCGAGCGGGAACAGCACCTGCTCGCCGAGCAGGCCCGCGCGGAGGAACGGCGGCGGCTCGCGGGCGAGATGCACGACGTCGTCACGCACCGGCTCAGCCTGATGGTGCTGCACGCCGGCGCGCTCGGCGTGACGTCGGCCGAGCCTGCCGTGCGGACGGCGGCCGAGGACATCCGCCGTGAGGGCGCCCAAGCGCTCGACG
Source organism: Amycolatopsis lexingtonensis (assembly GCF_014873755.1). Lineage (NCBI taxonomy): Bacteria > Bacillati > Actinomycetota > Actinomycetes > Pseudonocardiales > Pseudonocardiaceae > Amycolatopsis > Amycolatopsis lexingtonensis. The sequence continues at coordinate 10,449,046 of NZ_JADBEG010000001.1, read as the reverse complement.
AGCTGCGCGACCTGGTCGGCGTGCTGCGCAACGGCACCGAGGTCGGGGCCGCGCGGACGCTCAGCCCGACCGAGCCCGGCGACCCGGCGCGGCTGGTCGAGGAGTCCCGGTCGGTCGGGGTGGCGACGGAGCTGGTGGTGGACGGCGACCCGGCGCGGGTGTCCCCGACCGTCGCGCGCACGGCGTACCGGCTGGTCCAGGAGGCGCTGACGAACGTGCGCAAGCACGCGCCGGGCGCGTCGGCGACGGTTTCCCTGCGCTACCGCGACGACGGGCTGGACGTCTCGGTCGGCAACACGGCCGCGGCGGGCCCGCCCGACCCGGCGCTGGCCGGCAGCGGCTCCGGCGCCGGGCTGGCGGGCCTGCGCCAGCGCGTCGAGCTGGTCGGCGGCCGCTTCGACGCGGGTCCGGCACCCGGCGGCGGGTTCCGGGTCGGTGCGATACTGCCCGCTTACGTACCGACGGCGGAAGGCACGCACTGTGATCCCGGTGCTCGTGGTCGATGACGAGCCGATGGTGTGCGCACACCTGCGCACGATCCTGGGCTCGGCGGGCGACATCGACGTCGTCGCCCAGGCGGCCGACGGCGCCGAAGCGGTCGAGGCCGTGGTCCGGCACCGCCCGCGCGTGGTCCTGATGGACCTGCGCATGCCGGGCGTGGACGGCCTGACGGCGATCGCCCGGATCACGGCCATGCCGGACCCGCCGGCGGTGGTCGCGCTGACGACGTTCGACGCGGACACCTACGTCATCCGCGCCCTGCGCGCCGGAGCGGCGGGCTTCCTGGTCAAGTCGACCCCGCCGGAGGACCTGATCGGCTTGGTCCGCGTGGCGGCCGACGGCCACACGGTGCTCTCGCCGTCCGCGGCACGGCGGTTGGTGGCGCTGTCTTCGGATGGTCGCGAACGCGGGGAGGACGCGCGGCGCCGGACCGCGGGGCTCACCGAGCGGGAGCGGGATGTCTTGGCGTGCTTGGGTGAAGGACTATCCAATGCGGACATCGCGGGCCGGCTGCACCTGGCCGAGGCGACGGTGAAGAGCTATGTGTCGCGGATGCTCGTGAAGCTGGAGTGCGCGAACCGGACACAGGCGGGGTTGCTGGCCCACGAGGCGGGGCTGGTGGCCCGCTAGGTGTGATGTCCAAAGTTCCGGTTGGTCGCTGGGATGCTGCTGGTCGTGTCGCGGTTTGAGCTGCTCTCAGACGATCAATGGGCATCGATCGAGGACCTGCTGCCGATCCGCACCGGTAAGCGAGTCAGGCCCTTCTCGAATGCACGCGCGATGGTCGAGGGGACCATCTACCGGTATCGGTGCGGGATCGCGTGGCGGGACGTGCCCTCGGTGTTCGGTCCGTGGCAGACGATCTGGACCTGGCATCGCCGCATAGCCGGCGACGGCACCTGGGACACCGTGCTGCAACGCCTGCTCACTGAAGCAGACGCCGCAGGCCTGGTGGACTGGTCGGTGTCGGTTGATTCCACGATCGCCCGGGCGCATCAGTACGCCACGACATCACTCGTCCCACAGGGGGGCTGGGTCGAACTACACGGATCTGCTGACCGAGCCACCTGATCACGCGATCGGCCGCTCCCGCGGCGACTGGGGCATCAAGGTGCACCATCTCGTCGACGGCAACGGCCGGCCACTGGTCACTCTGGTCGGGCCCGGCCAGGCCGGGGACGCACCGATAATTCCTCACTTGATGCGGCACTTGCGGATCCGCCGAACGGGGCGCGGTCGGGCCCGCACCCGGCCCGTCCGCGTCCGCGGCGACAAGGCCTATTCTTCGAGGGCGATCCGCCGACTTTTGCGGACGCGCGGCATCGCTGCGGTGATCCCCGAGCCAGCCGATCAGGCGGGGCATCGCAAACGCCGCGGTTCCCGCGGCGGTCGCCCACCTGCCTTCGACGCGGTGGACCACGTGGGCGCAACGTCGTCGAACACCGGTTCAACCTGCGCAAACAATGGCGCGGCCTGGCAACTCGCAACGACAAGCTCGCCATCGTCTACAGGTCGGCGGTCGTCCTGCATGCCGTGGTCACCTGGACTAAAGCATTGTCAGACACGCCCTGGGACGGCGGCTTTGGTTGCCCACGCAGGTGAGTACGTGGGTATAGGCCCGGAGCCAGTGGCTGCGGGCCTATCCCGTGTTCAGGCTGCGAATGGCAGCGGCTGATGCAGGTTGTTGCGCCTGGGTTTTCGGCGTTTGTCCAGGAACCGTGGCGGTAGGAACTCCGGGTGGCCGTCGGTGGCGATGCGGACTTGCCAGCCGGAGCGGTGCAGGAGTCGGTGGTGGTGGCCGCAGAGCAGGACCAGGTTGGCCAGGTCGGTGAGGCCGCCCTCGGACCAGTGGTGGATGTGGTGGCCCTGGCAGTGGCGGGGTGGGCGGTGGCAGCCGGGGAACGCGCAGCCGCGGTCGCGCAGGAACAGGGCGCGGCGCAGGCCCGGCGAGATCAGGCGGCGGGCTCGGCCCAAGTCGAGGGGTTCACTGGCGGAGCCGAGGACAGCAGGGATCAGCTTGCAGTCGCACGCGTGGACGCGGGCCTCGGCGGCCGAGATCAGCCCGGTGTCGCCGAGAGTTGCGTGGCCGAGACCGGATCGCAGGTCCGCCAGCGAGACCGCGACCAGGACGTGGGCGCGTTCACCGGCCTGCGTCGGTAGCTCTGGCGAGTTCAACGCGAGGTCGACTGCGTCGGAGAAGGCGTCGCCGTAACGTTCTTGTGGAGAGCGAAGGTCGTCGGCGCCGCGGCGTTCGGCGAACGCGTCGAGCAGGGCGCTGGCGCGGGTACCGGTTTCGTCGTCGAAGCGGCCCGACAACTCCCAAATACCCGTGCGCTTCCGGCGCAACGAGAGTTCCCGGACAGGAGCGGCGGGTTCGGTGTCCTCGGGTTCGGCGCCGTCGGGGTCGAGGTGGGCCAGGATCCGGGCGCCGAGCGCGGCGACTTGTTTGTGGTCGCCGCCGGCGGCGAAGGCCAGCAGGTCCGCCTCGGCCGAGTCGCGGTGCTCGACGGGGATGCGGGAGACGGCCTCGATGATGGTGTCGATCATCGAGGTACTCAACCGACCGGACAGCGCGACGACACCGGTGGCCGGAGCGACGGCCGGGACGGCGTCGAGAGCGTGGCTGGGGTGCAGAGCCTGAGCGCGTGCAACGGTGCGCGTAGCAGCGGCGTGCGGGACGTCGGCGAGGTGTTCGTAAAGACGCGCGGCAGATCGGTATCCGAATAACTCCTGGACACCTCGGGATTCGATTTCCACCAGCAGAGCACCGATTTCCGCTTCGGCGGACCGCACCGCGGTGAGCAGCGAAACGATGCGGTCGGCCAAGGCCTCCGCGTCCGCTTGCCACATCGCTTCTCTGTCCACACAACAAGATTACCGGCATACGAACATGTGTTCATCACACGATCAGGTGGACCCTTTAAGGCCACAGCATCGGGACGGCGTGCCAGACCGCCCAGCCGATGAGGGCGAACCAGGCGATGATCCAGACGAAGCCGGGAATCCCGGTCCGTTCAGCGAGCGAGGAAGCGTCGTCACCCGCCACACCGTGAAACCGGTTCGCGACCAGTGCTCCCAACCCGCCGAGCTCGCTGGTCAGCAGCAGCCACGCTTCCGCGTACGCGATGCCGTTCTTCAACCAGTCCGGTGCCCAGCGCAGCGCGCAGAACACGATCGCGCCCACCGCGACGACCGCCACGCCGGTGATCACGTCGCGGGTGAACAGCAGGATGAACAGCATCGCGACCGCGGTCAGGGCCAGCACCGCCGGTACGAGGCCGCAGTGCAGCAACGCCGCCGCGCCGAGGCCGGCCAGTGGCGGCATCGCGTAGCCAGCGGCGGTGGCGAGGACACCCGCGAACGGCGACGGGTTCCAGTGCCGGGTGATGCCTGACTCCGCGCCGGTGATTTCGATGCGGAAGACCCCGCCGCCGGTCAGGATGCTCACGAGCGCGTGGCCGCCCTCGTGGAAGAGGGTGCCGAGCACGTTCACGCGGTTCAAGAGCAGCCGCGTTCCGGTGGTCATGAGCGCGAACGACGTCGCCGACACCGCGCCGGCGAACACCGCGGTCGTGCCCACGAGTGCCCAGCCGGGCGCGGGCACGGTCTCGTTGAGCACGGCGAAGGCGGACGCCATGGAATCCCTCCCCGGAGCCGTTTTCCGCCCAGTTTCGCCGAATCCGGGGCCGGAGGGGAGGGCCTCCGGCGATTGTCCAGGAGCTGTCCGGTTCCCTACGCCGACGCGGGCGTGTGCTCCGCGTCGTACGCGTCACGTGCGTCCTGCACCGAAGACATGTGCACCCGCGCCCACCGGTCCAGCATCTCCAGCGGCTCCGACAGGTTGCGCCCCAGCGCAGTCAGCTCGTACTCCACCTTCGGCGGGATCGTCGCGTACGCCGTGCGGGTGAGGATGCCGTCGCGGACCAGGCTGCGCAGCGTCTGGGTGAGGACCTTCTGCGAGATCCCGTCCACGCGGCGGCCGATCTCGGTGAACCGGAGCGGGCCGTCCTTCAGCGCGCCCACGATGAGCACGGTCCACTGGTCGCCGATGCGGTCGAGCAGCTGGCGGGTCGGGCAGTTGCGGTCGTACGGGTCGGGCTGCCACACGGCGCGTCTCCTCACTCTCCCGGAGAGAGTAACACGCGTTTCAGCCGGTGGGGGCCATCAGCGCAGTGAACAGGATGCGCAGGTGGTGGCGCGCGCGGACCCAGCGGGCCTCCAGCTCTTCCTGGTCCTTCGTGGCCCAGCTGGCGATGAGGATGCCGCGCACGACGTCCATCGCCGTGTACACCGCGTGCAGGAACTCGTGGTGCTCGGCGTGCTCCGGCAGCAGAGCCTTGCCGAACTCGACAAGGCTGGACGTCGCGATCGGCTCGACCACGGCCATCTGGCCGCGCAGCTCGGGGTCCGTGCGCGAGGCCACCCACAGCTCCACCGTCGCCGAGAACACCGGGCCCTGGTGCATCTCCCACATCAGCTGCAGCGCGTCGCCGACCGGGTCGCTGGACGCGCGGAGCCGGTCGAGCTCGGCCATCGCGACCTCGGTGCGCTTGGCCGCCAGGTGCCGGATCGCCGACGTCACCAGGTCGGCCTTGGTCGGGAAGTGGTGCACCTGCGCGCCGCGGGTGACGCCGGCGCGGTCGGCCACGCGGGTGGTCGTCGTGCCCGCGTAGCCGTACTCGACGAGGCAGTCGATCGTCGCGTCGAGCAGCCGGACGCGCATCGCCGCGCTGCGCTCTTCCTGCGTGCGGCCGGTCGATCCCCGTCGTGGCGCTGACATGCGCCCACCTTATGGGGCCACCGGCGCCGCCTCGACCAGCCCCGCCACGACCCGCCCGATGAAGCGCTCGAGGAACCGGCGGTAGAACCAGCCCGTGCCCGGGATCTTGGCCGTGAACGTCGAGTGCCAGTGGATCTCGGTGCCGCCGTCGCGCGGCGAAAGATCCACGTAGGCGACGTAGTCCCGCAGCGGCAGGCCGTGGTCCAGCGCGTAGCCGAACCGGCGGCCCGGCTCCAGCGCGACGATCTTCTCGTACGACTTGACGCCGCCGGTCCGGAACAGCCGGACCGCGCCGAGGCCTTCCGGCTCCCCCTCGCCTTCGCGGACCAGCTCGAACGAGCCCAGCGGCGACCACCCCGGCCAGCTCGCGCCGTCGCGGAGGAGCGCGTACACGGCGTCGGGCGGCGCGGACGTCCGGCCGCGCACGGAAATGCTTTGTACCATTTGGTACGTGTACCATCTGGTACATGATCGAGACAAGCCCGCGCGACCGGCTCCTGGCCGCGGCGATCGACCACATCGCCCACCACGGCGGGACGGAGAAGAGCCTGCGGGCGCTCGCGGCGGACCTCGGCACCAGCCACCGCATGCTGATCTACCACTTCGGCTCGAAGGAAGGCCTGCTCACAGCGGTGGCGCGCGAGGTCGAAGCCCGGCAGCGCGCGGCGCTCGCCGGCCTCGACCCGGCGGAGTTCTGGCGGCGGCTCACCGACGACGACCTGCGCGCCAACGAACGGCTCTTCTTCCAGCTCTACGGCCAGGCCCTCGGCGGCACGCCCGGCACGACCGGCCTGCTCGACGGCGTCATCGACGACTGGCTGGGCCCGATCGAGGCGCTGCTCGCGCAGTACGGCGTCCCCGAAGCCGACCGCGCCGCCCACGCCCGGCTCGGCCTCGCCGTCGCGCGCGGGCTGCTGCTCGACCTCGTCACGACCGGCGACCGCGAAGCCGTCGACGCGGCGATGGCGCAATTCCTGGCGAGGTACGAACAGCTCGCGTGATACTGGCGCGATGCGCCTGCTACTGGGGATGTCGGCCGCACTGCTCGTGACGACCGGGCTCACGCCCGCGGCGGCGGCCGAAAGCCCGCCCGTCCGCGAAACGGCGTGGGTCGAAACCGGCACCGACCACGACCACGACGGGAAGATCGACCGCGTCGCCGCGGACATCGCCCGGCCGGCGACCGGCGGGCGGGTCCCGGTGATCCTCGACGTCAGCCCGTACTACGCCTGCTGCGGCCGGGGCAACGAGGCGCAGAAGAAGACCTACGACCCGGACGGCACCCCGCGGCAGTTCCCGCTCTTCTACGACAACTACTTCGTGCCGCGCGGGTACGCGGTGGTGCTCGCCGACGTCGGCGGGACGAACCGCTCGTCGGGCTGCTTCGACGACGTCGGAAGCGGCAACGCCGTCGTGGACTGGCTCAACGGCCGGGCGAAGGCCTTCGACGCACCCGAGGGCGGCCGTCCGGTGCGGGCGGAATGGGCCACCGGGGACGTCGGCGCGATCGGCAAGTCCCAGGACGGCGCCACCGCGATCGGCATGGCCGTGTCCGGGATCCGCGGGCTGAAGACGATCGTGCCGATCGAAGGGGTCGCCGACAACTACGCCCAGCTCGTCGCCAACGGCGCGCCGCTGGCCACGCCGGAGCACACCGGCTCGGCGTTCACCTACAACGAGCGCGCGGCCGGGCTGTGTCAGCCGTTCGAAGCGGACCTCAAGGAACGCATGGGCACGAACGGCGACTACAACGCCTACTGGCGCAGCGTGAACTACGTGCCGAAGCCGGTGCGGGCGAGCGTGCTCATCGCGCAGGGGTTCGGGGACAGCGTCGTGGCGCCGAACCAGTTCGCCGCCTACTGGGCCGCGCTCGGCCGGACCGGCACGCCGCGCAAGGCGTGGCTGAGCCAGGCCGGGCACGTCGACCCGTTCGACCTGCAGCGTTCCGAATGGGTGGCGACGCTGGGCCGCTGGTTCGACCGCTGGCTGAAGGGCGTCCGCAACGGCGTCGAAGACGAGCCCGCCGTTCACCTCGAGACCGCGCCCGACCGCTGGACCGACGTCCGGAGCTGGCCGCCCGCGACCGCGCCGGTGACGCTCCGCGGCTCGGGCACGGCCACGGTCGTCGACGACCCCGCCGCGGGCCGCGAGGACTGGGCGGCCGGGGTGTCGGCCGCGCGGTTCACCGGCGCTCCCCTGCCCGCCGCAGTGCGGATCGCCGGGTCGCCTTCGGTGACGGTCACCGTGTCGTCCGACAAGCCCGCCGCGCGGCTCGGTGTCGCGCTCGTCGACTACGGCCCGGCCGACGTGCGCAACACCGCGAACTACGGCAGCGGGACCAAGAACCTGACGACGACGTCGTGCTGGGGCGAGAGCCGGCCCGGCGATTCGGCCTGCTTCCTCGACACTGCCGCGGACGTGGTGGGCGTCGACCACCGGATCGTCGCCGCGGGCTGGGCGGACCTCGGGCACCACGCGTCGCTGCGGCATGGCGAGCCGCTCGTCCCCGGCCGGGCGTACTCGATGACGTTCACCCTCAGCGCGCTCGACCACGTGGTCCCGGCCGGGCACCGGCTCGGCCTGCTCCTCGGCGGCACCGACGGGCAGCTGTTCGACCCGGCCCTGCCGGTGCTCGGCGACACGCTGACGTTCGACCTCGCCCGGACGTCGGTCACCCTCGGCCTTACAAAGCCCGAACACTAGGCGGACGCCGCCCGAACACCGCCGCGCGAAAGTTCTCCTCGTACCCGAGACGAGGAGAAACGATGCGAGGAACCACCTGGACGCGGCTGGCACTGGCGGGCTGCGGGAGCGCGGCCTGCCTGCTGGTGGCGGCGCCGCTGGCCTCGGCCCAGACGACGTCGCCGGCGCCGGTCGCGCCGATCACGCTCAGCCCCGAAGAGTCGCAGCAGGTCTGTTCGGACTGGGTGCCGAAGCTGCAGAAGAAGGCCGACAACCTGAAGCAGCGGATCACCGGCGGCGCCGAGATCAGCGGCTCGGTCGCCAACCTCAAGGCGCGGGCCGCCGACCAGCGCGCCAAGGGCCACACCCAGCGCGCCGACCAGCTCGACCAGCGCGCGACCAAGCGCCAGGGCCGGATCGGCGAGCTGGACGCGGCCAAGCAGAAGCTGGACGCCTTCGCGTCCGCGCACTGCAAGCCGGCCAAGTGAGGGGCGCGAGGATCGCGGCAGCGGTCGGGGCCGCCGCGCTCATCGCGCTCGGCTGCACCGGCTGCCGCGACAACCTGATGGGCTCGCCGGACTCCGGCAGCGCGCCCGCGTCGTCCGAGCTGAGCGGCGTCGAGTCGACGCTGAACGGCATCGAATCCGACATGAACAGCGATGGCACGCCCTGACCGGCTAGCGTCTCCCCGCACACGGCGGTGGAGACGGGAGTAGGCATGGGGTCACCGGGGCGCGGCCTCGTCCTCGTGGTCGAGGACGAGGCCGCGATCGCCGAGCTGGCGGCGCTGTACCTCAAGCGCGACGGCTTCGGAGTGCACGTCGAGACCGACGGCGGGCGGGCGCTCGACGCCGTGCGGCGGCTGAAGCCGGTGGCGATCGTGCTCGACATCGGACTGTCCGGAATGGACGGTATCGAGATCTGCAAGGCGCTGCGCGCGGCCGGGGACTGGACGCCGGTACTGTTCGTCACCGCCCGCGACGACGAGCTCGACCGGCTGCTGGGCCTGGAGATCGGCGCGGACGACTACCTGACCAAGCCGTTCAGCCCGCGCGAGCTGGCCGCCCGGGTCCGCACGGTGCTGCGGCGCGCGTCGGGGGCGACGCCGGCCGCGGAGACGTTCAGCGTCGGCGGCGCCCGGGTCGACGTCCTTTCCCGGCGGGCTTGGGCGGGCGACGTCGAAATCTCCCTGACGTCGACCGAGTTCGACCTGCTCACGCACCTGCTCCGGCACCCGGGGCAGGTGCTTTCGCGCGACCAGCTGCTGAGCGCGGTCTGGGGGTACGCCGCGGCGGCGGGAACCCGCACGGTCGACGTCCACGTGGCGCAGCTGCGGGCGAAACTCGGCGCGTCGAGTCCGATCCGGACGGTGCGCGGCATCGGCTACGCGGCGGACCCGGCGTGAGGGGCACGCTGGCCGGCCGGATCACCCTGGTGTGCCTGGCGGTAGCGGGGATCGCGGTGATCGTCGCCGGGCTGGTCGCGGCGCGGCTGATCCGGACGACGGCGGACAACGTGCTGCAGTCGTCGCTGTCCGCGCAGGCCGACGTCGTCGCCACGCAGCTCGACGAGACCGGCATCGGCAACCGGCTGGGCGTCGGCAAGGTGGCCGACGTCGTGCGCGGCCAGGGCATCTCGGTGGTGGTCCGCCGCGCGGGCGGCGCGCAGGCGCTCGGCGAAGCGACCGCGGTGCAGGCCGCGACCAAGCTCGGCCTCGGCGCGAACCACTCGGGGCGCGTCACGGCCGGCGGCGCGCAGTACCTGGTCGAGACGCGGGTGGTCGGCACGCGCGGGGCGGCGTTCGCGCTGGTCTTGCCCGCCCGCAACGCCGACGCGACGCAACGCGCGCTGGTGCGCAACATCGCTTTGGCACTCGGGATCGGCCTGCTGGTGGCGGCCGTCGCCGGGTTCGCGTCGGGGCGGCTGCTGGGCCGTCCCCTGCGGCGGGCCGCGCTCGCCGCGGGTTCGCTGCGGGCGGGCCGGCGGGACGTGCGGGTGCCGGTGCAGGGACCGCGCGAGGTGGCGGAAGTGGCGGGCTCGTTGAATTCGCTGGCCGACGCGCTGGCGGTGAGCGAGGCGCGGCAGCGGGAGTTCCTGCTGTCGGTGTCCCACGAGCTGCGCACCCCGCTGACGGCGGTGACGGGCTTCGCGGAGGCGATCGCGGACGGCGTCGCCGCCGGTGACGACGCGGTGCGCGCGGGCCAGACGATCCAGCGTGAGGCCGCCCGCCTCGAGCGGCTGGTGACGGACCTGCTGGAACTGGCCCGGCTGGGCGCGGACGAGTTCCGGCTGGACCTGGCTTCGGTGGACCTCGCCGCGCTGGTTCGTGATTGTGCGGAGGTGTGGCAGCTGCGGTGCGCCCGGGAAGACGTGCGGCTGTCGATTTCGGCGCCGGCTCCTCCGGTGCTGGTGGTGGCGGACGCGCGGCGCCTGCGTCAGGTGGTCGACGGGCTGGCGGAGAACGCGCTGCGGGTGACGCCGGCGGGGGCGCCGATGGTGTTCGCGCTCTCGGTGTCCGCCTCCGGCGCTTCCCTTTCGGTGCGCGACGGCGGGCCGGGGCTGGCTCCGGAGGACTACCCGGTGGCGTTCGAGCGGGGAGTGCTGAACGCGCGCTACCGCGACCGGCGGCCGGTGGGGTCGGGAATCGGGCTGGCACTGGTCCACGGCTTGGTGACCCGGATGGGCGGGACGTTGACCGCGGGTCCGGCCCCGGAGGGCGGCGCGGCGTTCACGATGACGTTCCCCCTGGTGCCAGCTGGGCCGCCCGGGCGGTGACGTCCATCAGGGCCCAGTGCTCGACCACCCGGCCGTCGCGGATGCGGATCATGTCCATGCTGGTCACGGCGTAGCGGCGGCCGCTCGCGATCTCCGTTCTCGTGCTCGTGTAGCGGTTCACCGAGAACTCGCCGTCGGCGACGTTCTGCTCGACCCGCACGCCGATGTCGCGGAAACCGGCGAAGATCCCGCCGTCCAGCATGGCTTCCCACTTCGCCCGCCAGGCGTCGATGCCGTGGTGGTCGCCACCGGCGCCGCCGCGGTGGTCGACGACGTCCGGGTCGATGTAGCGCAGGCCTTCCGCGACGCTCTCGGCCGTGAACGGCGTCAGCGCGACCAGCCGGCGGTGGACTTCGGCGGCATCCATGCTCGCTCCTTAAGTGGGGAGTTCCCCGGTTAGAGTGCGACTACGCTAACCGGGGAACTCCCCGGTTGGCAAGGAGCGCGATGCCCCCACGAGCCCGTCGATCCGACGCCCGCGACAACCACGCGCTACTCCTGGCCGCGGCGAAGGAGGTGTTCGCCGAGGACGGCCCGGACGCGCCGCTCGACCGCGTCGCCCGGCGCGCGGGCATCGGCAACGCGACGATGTACCGGCACTTCCCCAGCCGTCGCGAGCTGGTCATCGCCGTGTACGCGAGCGAAGTCGCCGCGCTGACGGGGAACGCGCGTCTCGACTCGGCCGACCCCGGCGCGGAGCTGTTCGCGTGGCTGGCGGCGTTCGTCGAGCACGTCCGGGACAAGCGCGATCTCGCCCTGTCGCTGACCACGCCGGCCGGCGACCACGAAACGCTGTTCGCCCAGTGGCACGCGACGGTGAACGAGACGGCCGCGGCCCTGGTGGACCGCGCGAAGGCGGCCGGAGCCGTCACTGCCGACACCCAGGCCCTCGACCTCGTCCTGCTCGCCACCGGCATCGCGCTCTCCGGCGCTTCGGACCGCGCCGGCCACCTCCTGGACCTGGTCCGCCGAGGCGTGTCGGCCAGTTGATCACGCGTCCCGGGTGGACGACGCGGGCGGGCCGTAGGGTCGGGGCATGGAGATGCTGCACCTGCGCTACTTCGTCGCGGTCGCCGAGGAGCTGAACTTCTCCGCCGCCGCGCGGAAGCTGCACATGGCCGCGTCGCCGCTGTCGCAGCGGATCAAGGACCTCGAGCACGAGCTCGGGCAGCGGCTGTTCGACCGCAGCACCCACCACGTCACCCTCACCGACGCCGGGACCGCGCTGCTGCCCCTCGCGCGAGACGTGCTCGAACAGGTCGGTGCCATCCCGTGGAAGCTCGCCGAGGCGACCAAGCCGCAGCGGCGGACCGTTTTCCTCGGGATGCCGGCCGGGGTGCACCCCGATCTGCGGGAACGCGTCAAGGCGCTCGCCGAGCGGGTCCGGGACGAATACGAGCTCAAACGCTGGCCCGGGACCACCGCCGATCTCGTGCAGGGCGTGCACGAGGGCAAGCTCGCCCTCGCGCTGGCACGGCTGCCGGTCACCGATCCGGCGCTGGAGCAGCTGCCCGTCATGACCGAACGGCTCGGGGCCGTCGTGCCCGCCGAGCTGTTCGCCGGGCGGGACTCCGTCAGCCTGGCCGAGCTGGCCGACTTCCCGTACGTCGCCTCGCCGGAGGAAATCGTCCCGGCCTATTTCGACCAGCTGGACCACCAATTGAGCGAGCTCGGCGTCAAGAAACGCATCCGGTTGACCAACACCGGGTACGGCGGGACGTCCGAAATCATTTCCAGTGGTGAGGCGTTTTCCATTTCCATGCTCGACGAGAAGTCGCCCATGCACGGCTACCGGCTCGACAACGTCATCGTGCTGCCCTTCAGCGACTTCCGCCCCCAGCTGGACACCGGCCTGCTCTGGCGGCGCGATCGCACCGACGGCGACCTGCGGAAGCTCGTCGACGCCGCGAAAGAGATCTTCGCCGAACCCCTCACCAGCTAGAACAATGGTATGACCGCCAGAGTCATACCATTGTTCGCATCATGATCATTCCCTTTCGCCGCCCACGCTATTAGCTTCGTAAGTAGAGCGAAACAGCAAGGCGCGAAAGGACGAACGATGAACAGCACCGGCCCCCTGGACGGCGTGCGCGTGATCGACCTCTCGACCGTGGTGATGGGCCCGTACGCGGCCCAGATCCTGGGCGACCTGGGCGCCGACGTGATCAAGATCGAGTCCCCCGCGGACACCGTCCGCGTCGGGCAGTACCGCACCACGCCGGGCATGACCGCGCTGAACCTGAACGTGAACCGCAACAAGCGCAGCGTGGCCCTCAACCTCAAGGACGACGCCGAACGCGAGCAGGCCCTCAAGCTGATCGACACCGCCGACGTGCTGATCACCAACATGCGCCCCGGCGCGCTGAGCCGCCTCGGCCTGAACTACGCCGACGTCGCCGAGCGCAACCCGCGGCTGGTCTACGCCCACGCGCAGGGCTTCCGCGGCGACTCCCCGCAGGCCGGCAACGCCGCCTACGACGAGACCGTGCAGGCCTCCTCCGGCCTGGTCGACGTGGCCAACCGCGCGCTGGGCCAGCCCGTCTACCTGCCGACGATCATCGGCGACAAGGTCTCGTCGCTGACCATCGCCTACAGCGTGCTCGCCGCGCTGGTCCACCGCGACAAGACCGGCGAGGGCCAGCAGATCGAGATCCCGATGACCGACACGCTGCTCGCGTTCAACCTGGTCGAGCACCTCGCCGGGCACACCTACGAGCCGGCCGAGGGCCCCACCGGGTTCGGGCTGTCGATGACGAAGGGGCACGCCGCGGTCCACACGAAGGACGGCCTCGCCTGCGTCATCCCCTACAACCCGAAGAACTTCCGCGACTTCTTCGCCGCCGCCGGACGCCCCGACCTCGCCGAAGACCCGCGCGTCAACGGCGAAGCCATCGACCGCGCCGACAACGAGTGGCTGACCGAGCAGATCGCCGCCTGCGCACCGGCGCTGACCACCGCGGAGTGGGCCGAAGTCTGCGCGAAGCACAGCATCCCGATGGCGCCGGTGCTCGAACTGGACCGCGCGCACGAGGACCCCTACGTCCGCGACGGCCACCTGCTCGACACCGTCGAGCACCCGAGCGAGGGCACCATCCGCACGGTCGGCATCCCGGTGAAGTTCTCCGCGACGCCCGGCTCGATCCGCCGCCTGGCCCCGCTGGCCGGCCAGGACACCGCCGAAGTCCTCGCCGAGCTGGTCTAGACCAACGCATCTTTCCCGACGAAAGTGGCGTCAAGGAAGTGTGAAGTCATGAGTGAAGTACGCACCGAACGGATCGGCGGCACCCTGCTGATCACGATCGACCGGCCCCAGGCCCGCAACGCGGTGAACGCCGCCGTCGCGGCCGGGCTGGCCGCGGCCCTCGACGAACTGGAAGCCGACCCCGCGCTGCGGGCCGGTGTCCTGACCGGCGCCGAGAACACCTTCAGCGCCGGCATGGACCTCAAGGCCGCGCTCAAGGGCGAGTCCCCGGAGATCCCGGGACGCGGGTTCGGAGGCCTGACCGAAGCCGAGCTGAGCAAGCCCCTGATCGCCGCCGTCGAAGGGTTCGCGATGGGCGGCGGGTTCGAACTGGCGCTGGGCTGCGACCTGATCGTCGCCGCCGAAGATGCGAAGTTCGGCCTCCCCGAGGTCAAGCGCGGCCTGATCGCCGCGGGCGGCGGCGTGCTCCGGCTGCCGAAGCGGATCCCGCACCACCTCGCGATGGAGTTCCTCCTCACCGGCGAGCCGGTCACCGGCCGCCGCGCCGGGGAGCTGGGCCTGGTCAACCGCGTGACGCCGAGCGGTGACGCCGCCGCCGTCGCGCTGCAGCTGGCCGAGAAGCTCGCGGAGAACGCGCCGCTCGCGCTCGCCGCCGTCAAGAAGATCGTGCGGGCCGCGGATCCCCGAGCCGTGCAGCGCGAGGAAATCAAGAAGCTGATGCAGTCCGCCGACGTCCGCGAGGGCATGACCGCCTTCGCCGAGCGCCGCGCTCCGAAGTGGACAGGCGAATAACCATGAAGATCGACGAAGTCCGCAGGCACGTGACCACTCCCCTGACCGCCCCGGCGTTCGCGCCCGTGGTCCCGAGGTTCACCGACCGCGAGTACCTGAACATCGTCTACCGGACCGACGCCGACGCCCTGCGCGCGGTCGTCCCGGAGCCGCTGAAGGTCGAAGAACCGTTGGTGCGCTTCGAAGTCATGAAGATGGGCGACGTCTCCGGCTACGGCCCGTACACCGAGTCCGGCCAGGCGATCGAGGTCAGCCTCGACGGCGAGCGCGGCGAGTACCTGCACGCGATGTACCTCGACAACTTCCCCGCGACGGCGTCCGGGCGCGAGGTCAGCGCGTACCCGAAGACGGTCGGCAGCCCGAACCTCTATGTCGACAACGGTGTCCTGGTGGGCACTTTGGACTACGGGACGCTCCGGGTGGCCACCGCGACCATGGGCTACAAGCACCACGAACTGGACGCCCGCGAAGCCGAACGGCAGATCACCGTCCCGACGTTCATGCTCAAGACGATCCCGGGCTACGACGGCGCGCCGCGGGTGCAGGAACTGGTCCGCACCGAGATCACCGACGTCGTGGTCAAGGAGGCCTACACCGGCCCCGCGCGGCTGCAGCTGTTCCAGCACGTCCTGGCCCCGCTGGCAGACCTGCCGGTGCTGGAGGTCGTCTCCGCGAGCCACATCCGCACCGACCTGACGCTCGCCCCGGTCAAGCCGGTCTTCGACTACCTGAAGGGAGCGCAGTCATGAAGAACGCCGCAGTCATCGGCGCCGGCACCATCGGCCTGTCCTGGACGGCTCTGTTCGCCCACCACGGCCTGACCGTCCGGGTCACCGACCCCCGCCCGGATCTCGCCGACGCCGTCGCCGAAGCGCTGAAGACGTTCGCGCCGCACCTGGGTACCACCGCCGCCGAACTGGCGAGCCGGGTGAGCATCGCCGAAAGCGTCACTGAATCAGTGAAAGCGGCGGACGTCGTGCAGGAGAACGGGCCGGAGAACGTCGAGTTCAAGAAGGGCCTGTTCAAGCAGCTCGTCGAAGAAGCTCCGGAACACGCGCTGCTGCTGAGCTCGTCGAGCGCCATCCCCTCGACGGCGTTCACCGGCGAGATCGACGGCAGCCGGGTCCTCATCGGACACCCGTTCAACCCGCCGCACCTGATCCCGCTGGTCGAGGTCGTCCCCGGCGAGCGCACCAGCGACGAGTCGGTCGAGCGGGCCGTCGCGTTCTACACCTCCCTCGGCCGGACGCCGGTCGTGGAGCGCAAGGAAATGCCCGGCTTCGTCGGCAACCGGCTGCAGAACGCGCTCAGCCGCGAGGCGATCTACCTCGTCGAACAGGGTGTCGTGACGCCGGAAGAACTCGACAAGGTCATCACGAACTCGCTCGGCATCCGCTGGGCCACGGTCGGGCCGTTCCTCGGCTCGCACCTCGGCGGTGGCCCCGGTGGCTACCGGCACATGGCCGAGCACATCGGCAAGTCGATGAAGAAGATGTGGGCCGGGCTGGGCAATCCCAGCCAGAGCCCCGAAGAGCAGGAGCGGCTGATCGAAGCCGTCGAAACCGCTTACGGCTCCTCCACGTACTCGGACCTGGCCGAGACGCGCGACCGCAAGCAGCTCGCCGTTCTGCACGCAGTGGAGGAGAACTGACATGGAACCGCTCAAGGACAAGCTGACCGCCGACTTCTACGACTTCGAGGCGCTGCTCCCCGACGACGAGCGCAAGCTGCTCGTCAAGGCGCGCGAGTTCATGACGAACGACGTCAAGCCGCTGGTGAACGAAAACTGGGAAGCCGGCACCTTCCCGAAGGAACTGATCGGGATGTTCCGCGAGAGCGGTCTCGCCGGCCTGCCCTACGAGGGCTATGGCGAGCACAAGCCCGCGGTCAGCCACCTGCTCACCGGCATGATGGCGATGGAGATGAGCCGCACCGACGCGTCCGTGGCGACGTTCTTCGGTGTCCACAACGGACTCGCGATGTACTCCATCTACAGTGGCGGGAGCCAGGAGCAGCGCGACCGCTGGCTGCCGGAGATGGCCGCGATGGACAAGATCGGCGCGTTCGCGATGACCGAGCCGCTCGGCGGGTCCGATGTGGCCGGTGGCATGCGCACCACCGCCCAGCGACAGGGTGACACCTGGATCCTCAACGGCGCCAAGAAGTGGATCGGCAACGCGACCTTCGCCGACTACGTCGTCGTGTGGGCCCGCGACCTGGACGACAACCACGTCAAGGGGTTCGTCGTGGAGAAGGGCACGCCGGGCTTCGTGCCGGAGAAGATCCAGGGCAAGACCGCGTTCCGGATCGTCGAGAACGCCGAGATCACCCTGACCGACGTCCGCGTGCCGGAGGCCAACCGGCTGCAGGGCATCAACGGCTTCCGCGACGTCGCCGAGATCCTGCGCGCCACCCGCGGCGGCGTCGCCTGGCAGGCCCTCGGCGTGATGATCGGCGCCTACGAGGCCGCGCTGGCCTACTCGCAGGAGCGCAAGCAGTTCGGCCGCCCGATCGCGCGCTTCCAGCTGGTGCAGGACCTGCTCGTGAAGAGCCTCGGCAACATCACCGCGTCGTGGGGCATGCTCGTGCAGCTGGCCCGCCTGCAGGACGCCGGGATCTTCAAGGACGAGCAGTCGTCGCTGGCCAAGGCGTTCGTCACCTCGCGGATGCGTGAGGTCGTCGCCTGGAGCCGGGAGATCTTCGGCGGCAACGGGATCGTGCTCGAATACGACGTCGCGCGGTTCTTCGCCGACGCCGAAGCGATCTACTCGTTCGAGGGCACGCGCGAGATGAACACCCTGATCGTCGGCAAGGCGATCACGGGACAGTCCGCGTTCGTGTGACGGGCTAGTTCACGCAGCCGGCGGCCGTACTGGTCGCCGGCTGCTTGCTGTCCGGCGTCCGGGTGGTGGTCGCCGCGACCGGCTTGACGCCGCCGGTCGTGTCGTCGCCCGAGGCCTGCACCGCGGGCGTGCTGATCGCCGTGCGCACGAACTGCTGGACCTGCGCCGGGTCGACCTTCACCGCGTCGCCGTCGGACGGCGTCTGCAGCGACAGGCTCTGCACCGGGATGGTGGCGAACGCGATCGCGCCCGACGTCATCCCCCGCAGCTGCTGCGCGAAGCTCAGGACGTCCCAGCCCTTGTCCAGGACCACGGCTCCTTGCACCGCGCTGACCAGCGAGTTCAGCTTCGAGACGTCGGTGAACGTGCCCGTGTTCAGTACTTTCTTGGCCATCCCGGACAGGAACGCCTGCTGCCGCGCGATCCGGTCGAGGTCGCCGTTCTGGAGGCCGTGGCGCTGCCGGACGAAGGCCAGGGCCTGCGCGCCGGACAGCGTCTGCGGCCCGGCCGCGAAGTCCGCGCCAGAGTAGCTGTCGTGCACCGGCTCCTTGAGGCAGACCTCGACGCCGCCGACCGCCTGCGACAGCGCGTCGAAGCCGGCGAGGTTGATGGCCGCGTAGTGGTTGATCGTCAGCCCGGTGAACTTCTCGACGGTCTGGATCGCCGTCTTCGCGCCCGCCGCGTTCGCCGCGACCTCCAGCTGCGGGCCGCTCAGCCCCTGGGCGCGCAACCCGGCCATCGAAGCGTTCTTGCCGCGGCTGTAGGCCGAGTTGATCTTGTGCTTGCCGTACCCGCCCGCGATATCCACATAGGAATCGCGCGGGATGGAGATCGCGGTGGCCGCGGCGCCGCCCGCCGGGATGTGCACGACGATCATCGTGTCGGTGGTGTCCCCGCCGTCGTCCCCGCTCCCGGCGTGCAAGGCGTCGAGCACGTTCTGCGGCAACGGGTTGCCGTAGGTGTCGGTGCGGGCGTCGATCCCGACGAGCAGGATGTTCTGGGCCACTTTGAGCGGTTCGCCGGGAATCGCGTCTTCGCCGTCGATCTGCGCCGAGGGCGGGATGACGTCCGCGGTGACGATGCCGGCGTCCAGTTTGCTCAGCTGCGTCCACGCGTACCCGGTGACGGCGAGCACCAGCGTCGACACGACGCCGATGGCCACGCGCCCACCGACGCGGCGCCCCCGGGACGACAACAGCACGGCACTTCCCCTTGCTTCCCTCTGGTTTGAACCCCTCCTCTGAGGATCACCGGGTTAGCTGGGAATCAGCTGAGAAAATTGTAGGAAGGTCGTGACGCTGCCCGATCGGCCGAGCCGGTTCGAGCCGATCGGCCGATTTTCGCGACGGACCGTGCCGGAGCGGGCACGGGAAAGTGCTGTGGCACTGGCCACAGCGGCTGCCGCCGCGCCCGGCCCGGCCTCGCGCGGCCCGCGGGTGCGCGCCGGTTCGACGACCACGCGAGAGGTCTTGAATGAGTCATTCAGGTCTTCGGAGGTCCTGAATGACTCATTCAAGACCTTCCGGCGGGCACAGCGGCGATCGTGTCAGCGGGGCATCCGGCGCCAGATCGCGCGCGGCAGCAGGCGCATCGCGAAGAACACCGGGCGAAGCACCCCAGGCACCCAAACAACCCCACGGCCCCGGCGCAACGCGGCCGCCGTCGCCTCCGCCACCTGGTCCGGGGTGCTCGAGAACGGCGCCGGCGTCATGCCTTCGGTCATCCGCCCGATCACGAAGCCGGGGCGGACCAGCAGCAGGCGGACACCCGAGCCGTGCAGCGCGTCGGCGAGGCCGCTCGCGAAGCCGTCGAGACCGGCCTTCGCCGAGCCGTAGACGTAGTTCGCGCGGCGTACGCGGATCCCGGCCACCGACGAAAACACCACCAGGGTGCCGTGGCCCTGGGTGCGCAGCAGGTTCGCGGCGTGGGTCAGCACGCCGACCTGGGCGACGTAGTCGGTGTGCACGACCGCCGCGGCGTGGGCCGCGTCCGTCTCCGCGCGCGCTTGGTCGCCGAGGATGCCGAAGGCGAGCACCACCGTCTCCAAGGGGCCGTGCTCCGCGGCCACCTTCTCCAGGAACGGGCCGTGCGCGGCGAGGTCGTCGGCGTCGAAGTCCGCGGTCTCGACGCTTTCCGCGCCCGCCGCCCGCAGCGCGGCGACCTCCGCGGTCAGGTCCGCGCCCGGGCGCGCGGCCAGCACGAACCGCCGGGTGTCGCCGCTGACCAGGCGTTTCGCCAGGGCCAGTCCGATCTCACTGCGTCCGCCGAGCACCAGCACCGTTCCGCTCATCGCCGCAGTCTTCCAGCCCGGGTGCGCTAGCGTGCCCGGGTGGGTCGCACTCCGGACTTCGAGACGCTCGTCGAACGGCACCGCCGGGAGATCCAGGTGCACTGCTACCGGATGCTGGGCTCGCTGAGCGAGGCCGAAGACCTGGCGCAGGAGACGTTCCTGCGGGCGTGGAAGGCCCGCGACGGCTTCGAAGGCCGGGCGAGCGCGCGCACCTGGCTCTACCGGATCGCGACGAACGCGTGCCTCGACGTCCTCGCCCGCCGTCCCCGGCGGGTGCTGCCCGACCAGCTCGGCCCCGCCGGGGAGCCGGACGGGCCGATCGCGGCGGCCGACCTGCCGTGGCTCGAGCCGTACCCGGACCGGCTGCTCGACGGGGCCGGGCCGGCCGACGCCGTGGTCGACCGGGAGACCATCGAGCTCGCCTACCTCGCCGCACTCCAGCACCTGCCGCCCCGGCAGCGGGCCGCGCTCGTCCTGCGCGACGTGCTCGGCTGGCCGGCGAAAGAGACCGCGGCGGCGCTGGAGACGAGTGTGGCGTCGGCGAACAGCGCGCTCCAGCGGGCACGGACGACGCTGCGTGAGCGACTGCCCCCGCGCCGTGCCGAGTGGACGGCCGGCGACCCGACGGCCGAGGAAGCGGCGCTGCTCAAGCGGTTCATCGCCGCGTACGAGAACGGTGACCCCGCCGCGGTCGCGCGGCTGCTGCGCGAGGACGCCCAGGCGGTCATGCCGCCGTACACCCTGTGGTTCGCCAGTCGCGCCTCGATCATCCGGGCGCTGTCGCTGTCGATGGACCCGGCGTCACCGCACTGCGTCGGGCGGTTCCGGATGCGGCCGGTCCGCGCCAACGGCCGGCCCGCCGTGGCCACTTACCTGCGACGGCCGGGCGAAGCCGGGTTCCGGTGGTTCGGGGTGACCGTGCTGACGGTCGAAGCCGGGCTGATCACGGCGATGGCCGCGTTCGAGTCGGTGCCGGCCGCCGCCTGGGGACTGCCCGAAGCGTGGCCAGGTGAGCACGATGAGCACGGGTTGCGCTGACCGCAATCCCCGGCGCCAAGTAAATTGCACGCCGTCCGTGCGCGTGAAAATGCCCGGGCGGGTGATTCGCAAAAAATCACCCGCCCGGGCACGCGTACTCCCCGATCCGATTATCTTCCGGATTCGGTGTCATTAGCTCGAGGCCGCCGGGAAGAGGTCACCGGGCGGCGGTCAGGCCACTCGGTGCCGCTGCGGCGCGGGACGCGCCAGCCGGCGTCGGTCCTCGGCGGTGGTCCCGCCGAAAACACCGTGGTCGAGCCCGTTGTCGAGCGCGTAGCCGAGGCATTCGGCGCGCACCGGGCAGCGGGCGCACACGGCCTTGGCCTGCGCTGTCTGCCGGGCACCGGGGCCTACGGCGGAGATCGGGAAGAACAGTTCCGGGTCCTCGTCCTTGCAGGCCGCGAGTTCCGCCCAGCCCGTCATCGTGGCTTCCATTTCCTTCGTTCACCTCCCTTGTTCTTCTGTTTCCCATTGTCAGCGCGCGTCAACCGACTTGACCGGGGCGGGCGCGCGCGAGCGTATCCGCGTTAGTCAAGGGGTTTTGGCTTCGGTCCCCGGCTCACCCTCCGGGCAACCAAGACTGCAACACGTGAGAGTACGCCCTTCTTCCCGGGATCTCGATGTCGATCACGTCACCCGATCGGCGACGACACCCTCCGGCGCGTCCCTTGCGACCGGCGCCCGAGCGTGCTCCGCCGGCCGGCTCGGCCCTGGCGGCGCCGACGAGCCTTTCCCTGTCCGGCAAGGCTTTCCCGGCCGGACGCGGCCGAAACCCCGGGCGCCCAGCCCGATCTTCGCGGCGGCCGTGTCCGCCGCCGGGGTCCGGGCCGCGGCACCCCGCCGGCGTCCGGAATCCGCCGTTCGCGGCTCCGCTCCCGCGTCTGCCCGTCGCCGGGCCGTGTCCCAGTGATCATCGAGCCCGGGTACCCGACATGTCCGCGGTCATTCGTCACGTCGCGTCACCAAGGAGAAGCGCCGCATTACTCCTACCGGGCAGTCTTGATCGAATCGTTACACGTAGCGGTCACCTCGCCGCACCTGTCCTTGTGGAGGCGAGGGGTGGTGAGGGGTCGGTGGGCGGTCACGACGATTTCGACGCGTTCTTCCGCGCCGACTTCGCACCGCTGGTGGCGTTCCTCTGCAAGGCCGGGTTCGAGGTCGAGACCGCGCGGGACGCGGCCGCCGAGGCGATGGTCCACGCGCTGGAGGCGTGGCCGGCCCTCGACGACCCGCGGGCATGGGTCCGCCGGGTCGCCGGGCGGCTGCTCGACGGCGCGGGCGACGCGCGCGCGGACTGGACGCTGGCGGGTGATCCGCGGGACGACGACGAGCTCGCGGCGCTGGTCGACCAGCACGCCGGGCTCATCGACCTGCTCGCGTCCCTGCCCGGCCGGCAACGGATGGTCCTGGCGTGGTCCCTCGACGGGTTCACCCCGGCGCAGATCGCGGACGCGCTGCGCATCGCGCCCGCGACCGTCCGCTCCACCCTCCGCCACGTGCGGGAACGCCTCCGGCGACTCCGGGCCGTTCGGCCCGGTGACCAGCGGGACAGGGAAAGGTGAGCACCATGCCGGCAACCGAATACGGGGACCGCGCGATCACCGAGCTGCTGCGGGAGTCCAACACCGCGCTGCACGACTCGCTGCGGGCCGGCCTCGACGTGGAGGGAACCCTGCTGCGGGTGCGCAGCCGGGTGCTGGTCCGGGAGATCGCCGCGGCGCAGCCCGCCGACGCGTTCCCCGCGCACTGGCGCCGGCACGACGAGCCGGTCGCGGACGCCATCGCCGGCGACGACGCCGCGACCGCCCGGCTGCTCGCCACCATCCGCCCGCTGGTGGTGCGCTACTGCCGGGCCCGCGTCGGCCGCCACGAGCGCTCGTTCGCCTCGGCCGACGACGTCGCGCAGGAGGTCTGCCTCGCCGTGCTCACCGCGCTGCCGTCCTACCGCGACCAGGGCCGGCCGTTCCTCGCGTTCGTCTACGGCATCGCCCAGCACAAGGTGGCGGACGCCCACCGCGCCGCGGCGCGCAACCGCACCGACCCGGTGCCCGAGATCCCGGACGGCGTCAGCGAAGCCGCCGGCCCCGAGCAGCACGCGCTGCGGTTCGAGCTGAACGAGCGGCTGGCCCGGCTGCTGGACGTGCTCCCGGCGAAGCAGCGCGAAATCGTCGTGCTGCGCATCGTGGTCGGGCTGTCGGCGGAGGAGACGGCCGCCGCGGTCGGCTCCACCCCCGGCGCCGTGCGCGTGGCCCAGCACCGCGCGCTCGGGCGCCTCCGAAGACTCCTGGGCGACGAGGACTGACTCAGCGCCGCACCCGCTCGAGGACGAACTCCGCCAGCGCCGCCGCCGGGCCCGCCATCGACTCCCTCGCCAGCAGCATGAACTCGATGTCGCCGGGTTCGGGCAGGCCGTCGAGCTCGATCAGGTCGGCCGGGACCAGGCTGCGCGCGTGCAGCGTGACGCCGAGACCGGCCGCCGCCGCGGCGCGCAGGCCGGTCAGGCTCGACGTCTGGCACGCCGCGCGCCACTCGAGGCCGGCGCGCTCGAGGCACTCAACCGCCAGCTGCCGCGTGATCGACGGCATCGGGTACTGCACCAGCGGCACCGGCTCGCCGGGCTCCAGCACGGTGGCCGCCGAGCCGATCCAGACCAGGGGCTCCCGCCAGAGCAGCCGCCCGTGGTGCGCGCCCGGGCGGCGCTTGCCCAGCACCAGGTCCAGCTGCCCGGCCCGCAGCCGCTGCGCCAGGACGTCCGAGAGCTCGACGGTCAGCTCGACGTCCACCAGCGGGTGACTGCGGCGCAGCCGGTGCAGGATCTCCGGCAGCTCGCCGAGCGCGAAGTCCTCGGACACGCCGAACCGGACGCGGCCGCGCAGCTCGGCGCCGCGGAAGTGCCGCTCCGCGCGTTCTTCAGTGTCGACGACTGTCTGCGCGAACCCCAGCATCGCCTGCCCGCGCGCGGTGAGCTCGACGGTGTGGGTGTCGCGGGCGAACAGCAGCCCGCCCGAGTCGCGTTCGAGCCGCCGCACGTGCTGGCTGACGGTCGGCTGGCCGACGCCGAGGCGTCGCGCGGCCGCGGTGAAGCTGCGCGTCTCGGCGACGGCGAGGAAGGAACGGCACAGGCGGGGGTCCAGCACGGGAGCACTTTATCGCGATTCACGATGACAGTCAGTCCGGTCATCGGGGTTCACAATGAACGCGGCGGCGCCGACAATGGCTGTGGAAGGAGATCCATGTCCCGGTTGCGTCTCGACCCGTTCGTCCTCGCCATCCTCGCCACCGTCGGCGTCGCCACCCTGCTGCCCGCTTCGGGCGCGGTGGCCGTCGGCTTCGGCACCGCCACCACGATCGCCGTCGGCCTGCTGTTCTTCCTGTACGGCGCCCGGCTGTCGACGCAGGAGGCCCTCGACGGGCTGCGGCACTGGCGGCTCCACGCGGTCGTGCTCGCCGCGACGTTCGTGCTCTTCCCGCTGCTCGGCCTGGCCCTCTTCGCGCTGCCGTCGTCGGTGCTGCCGGCCCAGCTGGCCGCCGGGGTGCTGTTCCTCGCCGTGCTGCCCTCGACCGTGCAGTCGTCGATCGCGTTCACCTCGATCGCGCGCGGCAACGTCGCGGCGGCGATCTGCAGCGCGTCGCTGTCCAACCTGGCCGGGATCGTCCTGACCCCGCTGCTGGTGGCGCTGCTGCTCGCGGGCGACGGCGCCGGCGTCGACGGTTCGGCCGTGCTGGGGATCGTGCTGCAGCTGCTCGCACCGTTCGTGGCGGGCCAGCTGGCGCGGCGCTGGATCGGCGGCTGGATCTCCGCGCACGCGGCGCCGTTGAAGCTGGTCGACCGCGGTTCGATCCTGCTGGTCGTCTACACGGCGTTCAGCGCGGGCATGACCGAAGGCATCTGGCACCGGCTCGACCTCGGTCACCTGCTGGTGCTCGTGGCGGTGTGCTGCGTGCTGCTGGCGGTCGTGCTGGCCGCGACCGGCTGGGGCGCCCGCCTGCTCGGCTTCGCCCGCGCCGACCGGATCACCATCGTGTTCTGCGGGTCGAAGAAGAGCCTGGCCAGCGGCCTGCCGATGGCGACGGTGCTGTTCGGGCACGCGCAGGTGGGGCTGATCGTGCTGCCGCTGATGCTGTTCCACCAGATCCAGCTGATCGTCTGCGCGACGCTCGCCCGGCGCTACGCCGCCGCTTCGGAGGACCGGGAACTCGTACCCGCCTGAGGCGATGAGTTTCCGCGGCCCGGCCAGTCGGTACCGGTGTCACCCGTACCGAAAGGCGGCTCCATGGCCAAGATCCTCTACCACATCACGATGTCCCTCGACGGCTTCGTCGCCGGCCCCGCCGACGACATGACCTGGTTGCGCGGCTTGGCCACCGGCCCGAACCCGGTCGTCGAGCGGCTGCTGGGCGAGATCGGCGCGGTGCTGATGGGCCACCGGACGTACGCCCCGGCGACCGCGGCGGAGGGCGAGGTCTACGGCGGCCGCGTCCGGGTCCCGATCTTCGTGGTCACCCGCGACGACCCGGCGTCGGCCGAGCCGGGCTTCACCTTCGAGGCGGACCTCCGCAAGGCGGTCGCTTCGGCGTCGGCGGCAGCGGGCGACGGTTGCGTCGCGGTGCTGGGCCCGGCGACGGCCCGCCGCTGCCTGGAAGCGGGCCTGCTCGACGAGGTCCTGGTGCACGTGGCCCCGGTCCTGCTCGGCGACGGCGTCCGGCTCTTCGACCACCCCGGCGGCACGCTGGTCCGGCTGGAGCCGGTGGAGCTGGGCACGGCGGGAGGGCTCGGCAACCTCCGGTACCGGGTGGCGTGAAGTCCACTGTGGATGGTCGGGCGTAACGGCGGCGCGCGGCGGAACGATCTCGGTGGCGTCGTCATCCAGGGGAGGATCCACCATGGCACTTCAGGTTCGGACCACGCTCGCCGCGTTGGGCGGCGCCCTCGTGGTCACCGCGGGGGCGGTGGCCTTCGCGGGCGCGTCCGCCGCCGTCGGCCCGTCACCGGCTCCGCTCGTCCAGGCGGCGCAAGCCACCTGCGTGACCGACGGCAACGGGTTCTGCACCGTCACCCACGGCCTCGGCAAGGTGCCGGAGGCGGTCGTGGTGTCGGCGAACACGCCCGGGCCGTTCAACGCGTTCATGCTCAACACGGTGCAGGGCTCGTACACGGCGACCACGTTCCAGGTGCGGGCGATGTTCACGCAGACCGCGCCGAAGACGTTCGGCCAGATCTGGTTCACGTACGCGGCTTACGGCGCGGCGACGGCTCCGCCGACCACCACGGTCACGTCCCCGCCGGCCACGACGACGCCGGCCACCCCCACCTCCACAACACCGCCGACCACGACGACCCCCGCCGGCGGCTGAGCGGAATCCGCGGTCTTCGCCTTGCTCCGCAACGACTTCCGTCACCGCGGGTGGGGCGAAGGCTTGTCCCGCAGTTCCTCCGCCAAGATCGCGTCGACGCGCGAGCCCGCCCGGAAGAGGGCTCGCGCGGCGGCGCGGATCAGAAAGCCGAGTGCGAACAAGAAGAGCAGCGCGAGGCCGATGACCGCGGGGTTCGCCACGAGCTCCTCCCGGTACTGGTGGGCGAGGAAGCCCAGGCCCGCCCCCGCCGTGAACACGTCCAGCAGCGCCAGCCGCAGCGCCTGGCGGCAGGGCGGGGTGGCGCCGGCCATCGGTCCCTCCCGCCGGTCCGTTCAGCGGTGACGCCCTTGCAACTTAGACGAGCCCGCCCCGGTCGGCAGTCACTTGAACCTGTTTGGCCTACCGGATCTCCCCGGATGGCCCCTGTGATAGCTTGAAAAGAACTGAGACTTCTGTGCGGATGCAAATCCGCGTGCCGGGGTCAGGGGGCGGTAGCTCAGTTGGTTAGAGCAGGGGACTCATAATCCCTTGGCCGCGGGTTCGAGCCCCGCCCGCCCCACCCACTTCCCACTCGCGCCACGCTCCCGAACTGCGCTTTCCGACCGTCCACTCAGGACTGTCAGCGCACCCGGTCGTAGACCACCGCCGTCTCCCCCAGCTCGCCCGTCTCGTGGTGGATCAGGCGCCACTTCGACGCGGGGAGGCCGTCGTCGAACAGGCGGGGCCCGCCGCCCGCGATTTCGGGGCAGATCATCAGGTACAGGCGGTCGAGCGCGTCCGCCGCCAGCAGTGCCTTGATGACGCTCGCGCTGCTGTTGACCAGGATCTCGCCCGAGCCCGTCGCCTTGAGCTCGGCCACAACGTCCGCCGCCGGGGCGTTCACCAGGCGGGTGCGCTCCCACGGGGACTCGGTCAGCGTGGTCGAGAAGACCACCTTCTCCACGTCCACCAGCCACTTCGCGTAGCCGCGGTCGCGCGGGTCGGCGTTCTCGTCCGCGGCCACCGTCGGCCAGAACCCGAGGAAGCCCTCGGCGTTGCGGCGGCCGAGCACCGCCGTCGTCGCCCCTTCCCAGATACGGGTCAGGTGGCGGCGCGCGACGTCGGTCATCGCGTACGTGACGATCGCGCCCATGTCGGCGGGGCCGGCGGGGCCGTGGTAGCGGCCGTCGAGGGTCAGGCTCAGGTTCGCGGTCACCTTGCGGTCGGTCATGGGTTCAGCCCTTCTTCGTGAGTACAGCGGTGAGGTTGTCGAGGACCTGGCCCCAGCCGGTTTCGATGCCGGCGATGGCGGGGACAGCCTCGGGGGTCGTCGCGGTGATGCGCAGCCCGAGCCGGAGCCGGGTGCCCCCGGGCTCTTCGGTGAGCGCCAGGTCGTAGTGGCCGGTGAACGAGGCCGGGCCGGCCACCGCGAGGTCGAACACGAGGTGCCCGGGTTCCTCGGCGGCGTGGACGTGCCCTTCGGAGCGGTATTCGCCCTCCGCGTCGCGGTAGGCGACCACGGCCCGCCCGCCCGGCCGCGGCTCGAGGACGCAGTCGGTGATCGTCAGCGACGGCGGGACCCACCAGGACCCCAGCAGGTCCGGGTCGGTCCAGTGCCGCCAGACGGTCTCGCGCGGCACGGCCAGCAGCCGGTCGAACGCGAACTCGCGCCCGTCCGCCCACCGGTCCCGGTCCGCGACCGCGGAATCCGCCTCGATCGCCGCCCGGTAGCGCGCGACGACGTCCCGGTCGCCCGCGTGGCCCGTCGTGGCCTCGGCCAGCTCCCGCAGCCGGCTCGCGAAGGCGGCGAGCGGCTCCGCCTCGAGGGCGTAGACACGGCGCTGCCCCAGGGGGAAAACGGCGACGAGGCCGACCCGGGCGAGGGTCTGCAGGTGCTTGGTGGTCTGCGGTTGCCGCAGCCCGGTCAGCTCGGCGAGCTCGCCGACCGAGCGGGGTCGCTCGGCCAGGAGTTCGACGATGCGCCACCGTGCCGCGTCCCCGAGTGCTGCTGCGATCCCGTCCATGGCGCTAAGTATTCACACAGCAGAATATTCGTGTCAAGGAATATTTTTACCCGGGCAGCCAGCGCAGCCCGTAGGCGTACCCGAGCTGCGGTGCGGTGAAGTTCTGCGCCACCTCGCCGGCGCCGTCGAGGTCCAGCGGCGCGCCCGGCTGCGGCGGATCGGTGAGCACCGACGGCGCCACCCGGTCCAGGCGCCACACCGACCGCGGCGGCCGGTCCGGGTCGAAGCGGACCCGCACCGTGAACGACTCGCACGTCACCAGCGGCACGAACGTGTACGACGGCCGGATCGGCTGCCCGTCGCGGACCCGCAGGACCAGCGAGAACGTGTGGCTGTCGCCGCGGGACAGGGGCCGCGGCAGGTCGAGCAGCCAGCGGAAGTGCCGCTGGCCCTCCCGGGTCCGGTCGGTGATCCGGACGCCGTGCTGGGCGTCGGCGGCCACCTGGCGCTCGCCGTCCAGGCCGTCTTCCGTGCGGGGAACGGTGAACTGCGCGGAGATCCGGCGGAGGCCGTCCTGGGTCGCCACGATCACGCGTTCCTCGATCAGCTCCGGTTCGGCGGTGTCCAGCCGCACGAGCGCCTTGAGCCGCTTGACGAACCAGCCGCGGTCCGGGTCCGGCTCGCCTTCGCCCGGCTGCGAACCGGCCTGGATCTCCGCGGCGAGCCGGGCGAACGCCCGGTCGACGCGGCGCCGCGCCGTGCGTTCGGAGACCTGGAGGCGGTCGGCGAGGATCCCGATCCGGTCGCGGAGCCGGGCGTGCTGCGTGCCGGCGGCGATGCCGAACGCGACGTTCACCGCCAGCCGGTCGTCGGCCGGGAAATCCGCGATCGCGGCCGAAATGGCGGCACGCAGAACTCGCCGCGCGTCGCGGTCGCTCGTCGTCCGGTGCATTTCGCACCAGCCCGAGACGAGCGGCCCGACCCGGCTCCGCAGCCGCTCGGCTTCCAATCCCCAGCCGCGCCGCAATGTGGTGAGTTCCCGGAGCAGACCGTCCTCGTGTGCCATGGGAATTCGATTGTGACACGCGGACTTCCGGGCGATCGGGCGTAGCCGGTGCGCCGATCAGGTGATTCCCGGTTGGCCAGTGTCTGGCCATTTCCGCCGTGATTCGGCCCGGCGGCGGCCATTTCCGGATCTCCGGCTGTCCCACCATTTTCCCGTCGACGACATCGGGAGGACGGGTTGCTCGACAGCACCGACGTCGCGGGGGTCCGCCGGTTGGCCCGCGACGGCCTGCTCGCCGGCTCGGCCGCGGCGGCGACGCCCGGCGTCCGCGCCCGGCTGCGTGGTGCGGTCTACAGCGTGGCGTGGCCGCTGGTGTTCACGCGGATCACCAAGCCGCTGGAACGACGGCGACGCCACCCCGACTGCGCCCGCGGCCTCGAGTGGCTGCGCCCCGACTGCCTCGACCGCTTCCACGACGACGTCGAGGCGGTGGTCGAGCACGCGCTGCGCCGCGCGACCGACCCGATCGACAACCTCGAGGGCTGGCTGACCACCCGCCTGAGCCCGGCGACGGTCGACGCCCACCGGCGCCGTCGCGGCGAAATCGGGGCCCTGCAACGGCCTCGCCTCCCGTCCTGGCTCGGCGACGCCCTCTTCGGCGACGCCTGGTTGTGCGACCTCGCGGTGCAGATCCTGACCTGGGCCGGCGTCCCGACGACGGCGGGCGCCGAGCTGTGGCCCCTCGACGCCTGGGCCGCGCGGCGCGCCGAGCTGACCGGCGAGCCGGTGGCCGACCGCGACACGATCGACCGCGAGGTGCGGAAGGTGCTGACGGCGATGCGGTCCCGCCCGAAGTGGTACGGCGAGCACGTCGAGCGGCCGCTGGGCCACAAGCGGGCGCCGGTGGCCCCGATGCCGGCGGACAACGCGGCCGAACCGCCGGCCCTGGAGCTGGTCGGGCGCGACGAGATCGAGGACGCGCAGCTGGTGGAGCTGGCCGAGGAGGCACTGGCGGCGATCGAGATCCGGGTGGCGCGCGGCGATCCGCCGGAGGAGGTGGTCGCGATCGTGATCCGGGCGCTGTTCGGCGCGGCGGGATCCGGCGACTCCGCCCGCGATGAGTGGCTGGCGGCCGCACTCGCCGACCGGGAGCGGCTCGACGGGATCGTGGCGACGGTGCTGACCATCCTGGGCCGCTGAGCACTCGACGCGGCTGGGTGGATGGCGGGCTCGACGGCCCCCGCGCGGCAAACGTCTTGAATGACTCATTCAAGACACCAAGACCAGGCCGCGCGGGCACCACCTACGCCGACTTGGGCGGGGCGGCTCCGGCCCGCTCGACCGGGCGGCAAACGTCCTGAATGACTCATTCAAGTCCCCCACCGTCCTGAATGACTCATTCAAGACACCGGGACCAGGCCGCGCGGGCACCACCTACGCCGACTTGGGCGGGGCCGTCCGGCCGTCTTCGGACAGCCAGCTCCGGCGCGCCTCGAACACCCGCGCCAGCACGTCCGGCGGGCAGCCCGCCGCCTGCCGGCGCCGGCGGGCGGCAGTCAGCTCGGCCAGGAGCACCGCCCGGATCGCCGCGCGTGCCGCGTCCGGGATTCTTCTGAGCGGGGCCGCTTCGGTCACCCCGGCCTCCTCTCCACCGCACCGGCACACCGCCGGCGTGGCCCAGACTTCACCTGACGGACAACGTCAGCGCCACCACGGCGGCGGCGGGGTCGGGAGGCGCAGCGGGCAGCCCGAGTGGCGGCCCGTCCAGCAGTCCGCGAGCCAGCTCGTCAGCGCGACCGGCCCGAGCAGGCTGTCCTCCCACACCGGCGTCAGCTCCCCCGCCCGGCGCAGGACCGCTTCGGCCGTGCCGCAGAACGACACGATCGACGCGACCGCCGCGCCGGCTCTCTCCTCGGGCCAGGCGACGGCGGCTCGGGGCAGCCGGGCCGGGATGGCGAGGCCGGTGGCGATGGTGCATTCGCGCGCCAGCAGCAGGGCCAGGTCGAATTCCACGGATTCGGCGTGCCGCTGCCGGGTTCGCCAGCGGGGCGAAGCCGCGGCCGCGTGCAGGCCGGCCAGCCGGGCGGCGGCCAGCCCGTCCCACACCGTCAGGAGCACCGATCGCCGGTCCGCCGGAGGCGTGACGGCGAGCTCGTGGGTGACGGCGCTGAGCCAGGCACAAGGGTCCTTGACTTGACGATCGACGACGACGGTCACGGCAGCCAGTTTCCCACCGGAACACCGCGGTGAACCCGAGATGATCATGGTTCACCCGAGGACCACCCGGTCGGTGGCGAACCGTTGAGCGGCGCCGTCCCTCCTTCGGGCACTCCTGGTGACCGTTCGGTCACGCCTGTGCGACCATGTCGGCGCTCAGTGCCGAGCACGTCCTCCCGACCGTCCTCCGCGAAAGGCCGCCACCGAGTGATCAAGATCAGCAAGAGCCGGGCCGGCACCCAGCGCGTCACCTTCAGCCTGCCGCTCGCCGCACCGCCCGGACGGGTGAGCGTCGTGGGTTCGTTCAACGACTGGACGCCCGGCCGCCACCACCTCACCCCGCGCTCCAACGGCCGGCGTTCGGCGTCGGTCGACGTCGCACCCGGCACGGTGCTGCACTTCCGCTACCTCGGGGAGAACGGCCACTGGTTCGACGATCCCGACCTGGCCGACCGCGCCGACGGCAACTGCGTCTGCACGACCGACTGACCCCGGGCGGCCACCGGCTCAGGACCGGCGGCGCCGCTTTCCCGCGCCGCCGCCGGTGCGCCGGGCCGGCTTCGGCGGCACCGGCTTCCGCACGGGACGCTTGCGCTCGGCCGGGGCCTGCTGGCGACCGCGCGTGCTGTTGACCGTGCGGCCGCGGACGATGCCGATGAACTGCTCCATCAGGTCCGTCGTCTCGTCCTCCAGCCACGACAGCGCGACGCTCGACTGCGGTGCGTCCTCGATCGGCCGGTAGGTCAGGTCGCGGCGGTGGTGCAGGCGGGCCAGCGACTGTGGGACGACGAGCACCCCGACGCCGGCCGCCACGAGCTCGATCGCGTCCGCCGTCGTCTCCGGGCGCGAAACCGCCGGGCGGCCCGGCCGGGACGGCCACTCCAGGGTGTCGTCCAGCGGGTGCAGCACGACTTCGTCCGCCAGGTCCACCGTGGACACTTCGTCGGCCGCCGCGATCAGGTGGTCCTTGGCCACCACGACCACGGTCGTCTCGGTGTAGAGCGGGATCGCGTGCAGGCCGTCGCGGTCGATCGGCGAGCGCAGCAGCGCCGCGTCCGCTTCTTTCGCGCGCAGCAGGCCCGCCGCGTCCGCCGCGGCCACCGGGACCAGGGTCAGCGGCACCTCCGGCACCCGCTCGCCCCAGGTCCGCACCCACTTGGCGGGGGTCGCTCCGGGAACATAGGCGAGGCGGAACGAGGTCACCGGGTCAGGTTACCGGGCACCCGGCTGGCTACCCTGGACGGCATGACGTCGCACAAGACCGCCCAGACCATGAAGCCCGCGACGGCGGCGAAGAAACTGGGCGTGTACCTCGAAGCCACCCCCGCGGAGTTCCAGGAGGGTGTCGTCTCCCGCGACGAACTGAACGCGCTGCAGGCCGACCCGCCCGAGTGGCTGCAGGAGCTGCGCCGGAACGGTCCGCACCCGCGGCCGGTCGTCGCGGCGAAGCTGGGCGTCTCCATCGGCGGCCTCACGCGCGGCGGCATCACCGAGGCGCTGACCACCGAGCAGATCGACGCGCTGAAGGCGGAAAGCCCCGACTGGCTGGTGCGCGAGCGCGCCACGCAGGCCGAGGTGCGCAAGGAAACCGTGCGCGTGAAGGAGAAGAACCGCTGACCACCCTGGCGGAGGCCGGGCGCCTCGACGCGGAGGACGAGCTGGCTCCCTTCCGCGAGCGGTTCGTCCCGATCGGCGATCCCGGTGTCGTCGCCTACCTGGACGGCAATTCGCTCGGCCGCCCGTTGCGCGCCACCGCGGAACGGCTGCAGCAGCTCGTCGCCGAAGAGTGGGGCGGCCGGCTGATCCGGTCGTGGGAAGAACGCTGGCTCGCGCTGCCCGAAGCGATCGGGGACGAGCTCGGCCGCGTCGCGCTCGGCGCCGCGCCCGGCCAGACGATCGTCGCCGACTCGACGTCCGTGTGCCTCTACAAGACGCTTCGCGCGGCCGTCGCGCTGCGGCCGGGGCGCGACGAGATCGTCACGGACACCGCGAACTTCCCCACCGACCGGTTCCTCGTCGAAAGCGTCGCCGCCGAACTCGGGCTCACGGTCCGGTGGATCGAGGCCGCCGACGCCCGCCCCGAAGACGTCGAGGCGGTGACCGGGCCGCGCACCGCGGCGGTCGTGCTG
Organism: Amycolatopsis lexingtonensis; assembly: GCF_014873755.1. Taxonomy (NCBI): domain Bacteria; kingdom Bacillati; phylum Actinomycetota; class Actinomycetes; order Pseudonocardiales; family Pseudonocardiaceae; genus Amycolatopsis; species Amycolatopsis lexingtonensis. The sequence continues at coordinate 10,415,493 of NZ_JADBEG010000001.1, read as the reverse complement.
TCCCATGTGGACTACCGCTCGGCCGCGATCGCCGACCTGGCCGCCATCACGCGGCTGGTGCACGAACGCGGCGGCCTCACCGTCTGGGACCTCTGCCACAGCGTCGGCTCGATCCCGGTCGCGCTCGACGCGGCGGGCGCCGACTTCGCGGTCGGCTGCACGTACAAGTTCCTCAACGCCGGCCCCGGCGCGCCCGCCTTCCTCTACGTCAACGCCCGCCACCACGCGGCGTTCGGCCAGCCGATCACCGGCTGGATGGGCGCGGCCGACACCTTCGGCATGGCGGCCGAGTACGTCCCCGCGCCCGGGATCCGGCGGGCGCTGTCCGGCACGCCGCCGGTGCTCGGCATGGTGGGCGTCCAGGAAGGCGTCGCGCTGCTGGCCGAAGCGGGGATCGACCGCGTGCGCGCCAAGGCCGTGGCGCTGGGCCGGTGGGTGCTCGCCCTCGCCGACGAGTGGCTGGTCCCGCTCGGGTTCGAGGTCGCCTCACCCCGCGACGACGACCGCCGCGGCGGCCACGTCACCCTCCGCCACCCCGACGCCGAGCGGCTTTCGCGCGTGCTGATCGACCACGGCGTGCTGATCGACTTCCGCCGTCCCGACGGCATCCGCGTGGGACTGAGCCCGCTGACCACGAGCTTCACCGAGGTCCGGGCGGCGATGGAGCGGATCCGGGAGCTCGCCGGGTGACGTGAACGACTCGTTCATGTCATCCGACGACTTCAGGGGCTCCGGCAAAAGTCGCGCGGCCAGGCCACTCCGCCGCCGGCGACCCGCTCGCCCACGTCCTGAATGACTCATTCAGGTCTTCGGACGTCCTGAATGACTCATTCAAGACGCCGGCGCACCGCTGCGGACCGCACCGATCCGACTTTGCCGGAGGCCTGCCAAATAGTAGCCATGGCTACAGTAGCCATGTACATTATCTGCCATGAGCACTCCCGGGCACCTCGTTTGGCGCCTCTCCATGAAGTGGCGCGTGGCCGTCGACCGCGCCCTGGCCCCGGCCGGCCTGACCCACGCCCAGTACGTCTTCCTCGCCTCCTTGCTCGACCTCCAGCGTGAAAAGCCACCGAGCCAGCGGGAACTCGCCGACCACACCGGTCTCGAGGCCCTCTACGTCTCCAAGCTCGCCCGCACCCTCGACGCCGATGGCCTGATCGAGCGCACCCGCGACCCCGCCGACACCCGGACCATCCGGCTGGCGCTCACCGACCGCGGGCGCGAGGTCGTCGAGCCCGCGATCGCCACCGTCGGCGCGTTGCTCGACCAGTTGCTGGCGCCGCTCGGTGGCCGCCGCGATGACCGCACCGAGGCACTGACCCGGGAGCTCACCCTGCTGCTCGACACCCCGCTCGAAGGAGCCTGAAATGCCCGTCCTCCACCACGAAGAAACCGGCAGCGGCACCCCGATCGTGTTCCTGCACGGCAACCCCGGCTCGTCGCACGGCTGGCGCCACGTCCTCCCCCACGTCGGCGCCGGACGGCTGCTGGCGCCCGACCTCATCGGCATGGGCCGCTCACCCAAACCCGCCATCGCCTACACCTTCGCCGACCACGCCCGCTACCTCGACGCCTGGTTCGACGAGCTCGGTCTCGACGACGTCGTCCTCGTCGGCCACGACTGGGGTGGCGCCCTCGCCTTCGACCACGCCACCCGTCACCCCGGCCGGGTCCGCGGCATCGCGTTCTTCGAAACCATCGTGAAGCCGATGGCCTGGGACGACCTGTCCCCGCAGGCGGCCGAGCGCTCCCGCAAGATCCGCACGCCGGGCGTCGGCGAGGAAATGGTGCTGACGCAGGACCTGTTCATCCGCCAGGCGTTCACCGGCGGCGTCCGCACGCCGGTCGCCGACGACGACCTGGCCGCCTACCTCGCCCCGTTCCCGACGCCGGAGAGCCGCCGCCCGGTCCTCGCCTGGGCCCGCCAGCTGCCGCTCGGCGGGGAGCCGGCCGAGCTCGTCGAGCGCGTCGAGGCCTATGACCGGTGGCTGGCCGGCAGCGACGGCACGCCGAAGCTGCTCCTGACGTTCGAGGGCTCCCCCACCCTGCTCATCCGCGAGGAAATGACGAAGTGGTGCACCGAAAACATCGCCGCGCTGGACGTCGTCGCGTGCGGGGAAGCCGGGCACCACGCCCAGGAAGACCGGCCCAAGGAGATCGCCGCCGAGCTGTCGGCGTGGCTGGACCGGCACCAGCTCCGCTGACGCGTCAGGTGTGCCGCAGCGGCGGCACGGCCGCCAAGCCGAGGATGCGGGTCGCCACCCACGCCAGGGAATCCGCCGTGCGGGCCGGGGTGTCCGACGGCTGCATGACGTGGCTGAGGACCGCGCGCACCACCAGGTCGATCACCACGTCGACCTGGTCATCGGCGAGCGGCAGCCGGTAGGGCCGCACGCGCTCGGCGAGCACGACCTTCGCGCGGGCGAGCAGCGCGCCCGCGTCGGTGGTCAGCAGCGGGAGGAGCTCGGGGGCGGCACCGTGCGACGCCGAGACGATCGCCCGCAGCAGGACGTTGTCCTCGGCGAGTTCGAGCACCGAGCGGACGGCCTCGTAGAACGCCTCGATGAGGTCGTCCGGGTGGTGTTCGAAGGCGGCGTCGACGACCGTGAGGAACCGGTCCAGTTCGTGCGCGACCATCGCCTCGGCCAGCGCGGACTTGGAGCCGATCTCGTTGTACACGGTCTGGCGGCTGACGCCGACCAGCTCGGCCAGCCGGGCCATGGTGACCGACGGCCAGCCCGACCGCGCGGTCAGCTCGATCGCCGCCGCGATGATCGGCCGCCGGTGCTGACCACCTCCGGGCGGCGCCGGAAGTGCCCCGCTCATGACCGTCATCCTAGGTGGTCCCCGCGAAGGCCAGCGCATCCGCCCAGTGCGCTCGGTCGGCGATCCGCCTGCGGTGCTTCATGATCTCGCGCGGGCGGTCGACGGTGAGCGCGCCGACGAGCCGGTCGCCGCGGCGGTAGAGCGTGGTGTCGCCAGCGGTGACGACTTCGTCGGCGTCCGGTGTGCCGACGAACTGGATCCGGTGGCCGTACCAGTCGGACCAGAAGTACGGCACGGTTTCCAGCGGGCGCGCGGCCGCCGGGTCGAGCGCGTGGCGAGCGGCGGCCGCACCCTGCTCGGCCGCGTTCGTCCAGTGCTCGAGCCGCAGGAGGCCGCCGAACAGCGAGCTCGCCACGTGCGCGACGTCGCCCGCCGCGTAGACGCCCGGCGCCCCGGAGGACAGCGTCGCGTCGCAGACCACGCCGCGGTCCCGTTCGTGCAGGACCAGCCCGCTGCCTTCGAGCCAGCCGGTGGCCGGGACGGCGCCGATGCCGGCGACCACGAGGTCCGCGGGCAGGACTTCGCCCCCGGCCAGGTGCACGCCGTCGGCGGTGACGCCGGTGACCTCGGTGCCGAGCCGCAGCTCGGTGCCGGCTTCGTGGTGCAGCCCGGCCAGCGCCGCCCCGGCGGTCTCCCCGACCGCGCGGGCGAGCGGGACGACGGCGGCTTCCACGATCGTCACCGGCAGGCCGCGGGCGCGGGCCGCGGACGCGACCTCCGAGCCGATGAACCCGGCGCCGATCACGACGGTCCGCGCACCCCGGTCGAGCGCGTCGCGCACGGCGACCGCGTCTTCGGCGGTGCGCAGCGCGCGGGCGCCGGGCAGGGTCCGGGCGGTCGCGCCGGTGGCGATCACCAGCGCGTCGTAGCGCACGGCCGTGCCCGCGACGGTCACTTCGCGCGAACCGATGTCGAGCCCGTCGGCCGGCGCGCCCAGCAGCAGTTCGACGCCGAGGACTTCGCGCAGCACCTCCTCGGTGTGGAACGGCTCGACCGTCCGCGGACCGCCGTCGGCGAGGAACGCCTTGGACAGCGGCGGCCGGTCGTAGGGCAGGTGCTCCTCGGCCCCGATCAGCACGATCCGGCCGCGGTACCCGGTGCGGCGGGCGGCTTCCACGGCCCGCAGCCCGGCGAGCGACGCGCCCACGACGACGAGCGTCATGTCAGCCTCAACGCCGACACGGGGCAGGCGTCCACGGCGGCGGCGAGGTCCTGCCGGTGCTCCTCGCCGGGCCGTTCGTCGAGCACGACGACGGTGCCGTCCTCGCCGACCTCGAAGAAGTCGGGCGCCATCGCTTCGCACATGCCGAGGCCGTCGCACTTGCCACGATCCGCTTCGATCCGCATCACGCACCCACCCGGCCCGGCGCGACGAAGTCGACCTTCTCGCGGACGCCGCAGTCGGGGCAGCACCAGGAGTCCGGGATCGCCGACCACGGCGTGCCGGCCGGGAAGCCCTCACGCGGGTCGCCGAGCTTCTCGTCGTAGACGTACCCGCAGCCCGGGCACATCCCGCCCTCGGTCGCGTCGCCGTAGGTGTCCGCCGCCGGTGCGGGACCGGCCGCCGTGACGCGGGTTCCGTACCGGGCAAGGATCTTCTCGCGCTTCGACGGCTGGATGTTGGCGCGGGAGACGTCGCCGTCGAAGTGGGCGAGCACCCGCGGGTCCATCACCCGCCGCCACACCGGCGGCACGAGCGCCAGCACGATCATCCCGGCGTACCCGGTGGGCAGCACCGGCGATTCCGCGAAGTCGCGCAGGGTCTGGTAGCGCCGCGTCGGGTTCGCGTGGTGGTCGCTGTGCCGCTGCAGGTGGTAGAGCAGGACGTTGGTGGCGATGTTGTTGGAGTTCCAGCTGTGACTGGGATCCACGCGCTCGTAGCGCCGCTTCCCGGCCGTGCCGACCCGCTGCCGCAGCATCCCGTAGTGCTCCATGTAGTTGACGACCTCCAGCAGTGAAAAGCCGATGACGGCCTGTATCACCAGGTACGGCAGGATTTCCACGCCCAGCCACGCGATCATCGCCGCCCACAGCACCGCGGACATCAGCCACGCGTTGAGGACGTCGTTGCCGAGGCGGAACGGGTGCTTGTCCCGGCGGGCGTAGCGCTTGCGCTCCAGGCGCCACGCCGACTTCAGCGAACCGAAGACCGTGCGCGGCCAGAAGCGGTAGAAGCTCTCGCCGAGGCGGCTGCTCGCCGGGTCCTCCGGCGTCGCCACGCGGACGTGGTGGCCGCGGTTGTGCTCGATGTAGAAGTGCCCGTAGAAGCTTTGCGCCAGCGCGATCTTCGACAGCCAGCGCTCGTGGCTCTCCTTCTTGTGCCCCAGCTCGTGCGCGGTGTTGATGCCGATCCCGCCGATGCAGCCGATGGAGACGGCCAGGCCGATCTTGTCCGCGACGGTGAGGTCCCCGCGGGCGATGAGCCAGAACGCGGCGGCGAAGCCGAGGTACTGGACGGGCAGGAAGGCGAAGGTGATCCAGCGGTAGTACCGGTCGTTCTCCAGCCGCTCGATGACGTCGTCGGGCGGGTTGCTCCGGTCCAGCCCGGCGGCCAGGTCGATCAGCGGCACGATCACCAGGATCACGACCGGGCCGATCCAGAACCAGCCGCCCCAGCCGGTGGCCGCGTGCAGCCCGATGGCGAGGAACGCCAGGGACGGCACGACGAGGCCGATCAGCCACAGGTACCGCTTGCGGTCACGCCACAGTTCGGTCGACCCGGCGGGGACGGTTCCGGTCACTTCGCTCATCACGCCTCCTCGAGTGATTTACGAAACCATAGGTGATGTAAAGCTGGTTTGACAAGAGCGGCTTGTTTGTCAAGCAAGCTGGCGGGCCACGACGCGGACTTGACGCCGCAAGGACCCGGCTGGACCAGTGGGGCACGGCGACCGTGCGGGTGGCCGGCGGCGGGACCCTGGCGGCCGCTTCCCGAACTCCGCGCGGAACCCGGCGACCCCTGACCCGGCGCTCGCGACACGCCGTGACGGCCTCCTGTGGCCAAGATCATCAAGCCCGGACCGCGGCCGCACCGGGGTGCGCGGAGGCAATACCGCTGCCCCTTCTTTCCGGCAACACGAACAACCCGTCCGCCGGATCGGCCGAATCCACATTCACCCGTTCGGCCCAGTGTGCAAGACGGCGAATACCGCCGCGAAGCCGTTACCAGAGGAAACGCGGGTAACCGCGCCGACGCACTCGGTAAACACCGTTCGCGCCCCGCCGGACAACCGTCCGCCAGCCGGGTCAGCACCACCGAGCTTCCCTGGTTCGTGGTAAAAAACGGACCCTGATCGATTCCGCGGCAACACGGAGGGTGAGGCGAAGACGGGTGACGGCGGCCCCTGTGTCCCATCGTCGTGTCCGCTTCCTCGTCCGGGTCCCCTTTCCTCGCCGACCGTCACTCAGGAGTTCGTGAACCGCCGTGCTGAACAAAGACGCCAACGACGAGTCGGACAAGCCGTACGACAAGTCGATCCGCAAAAGGCTGACCAGGACCGTTCTCATTCCCAGCGTCACACTGCTGGTGCTGTGGATCGCGGTCTCTTCGTACTTCCTCTTCAACGGCGTTTACGTCCGGCTGGTCGCCGCTTCGGTCCGTGAGGTGTCCATCCCCGCGGCCACCGCGCTGGCCGAGTTCCAGAAGGAACGCCAGAGCGCGCTGCAGTACCTCGACGACCCCGCGCTGGGCCCCGGCCGGCTGCAGGCGCAGCAGAAGGTCACCGACGAGAAGCTCGGCACCCTGCAGAACGCGTTCGCCGCGACGATCTCCACCGCGCCGGACGAGATCGCGTCCAAGGTCAACGCGCTGAAGTCCCAGTTCGACCAGCTGCCCGTGCTGCGCTCGCAGATCAGCTTCCGCAGCATCGACCGCGCGCAGGTCAACAACTACTACAACGGCGTGATGGACACGGCGTCGAACCTGTTCGACACCCAGGCCCGCATCGTGCCGGACGCCGAAGCCGCGACCGGCGGCATCACCGCGACCTCGGTCTTCCGCGCCGGTGACGCGATGTCGCGCGAGACGTCGCTCGTGTCGACGGCCTTCTCGGCCGGCACCTTCGCCCCCGACGACTTCGTCCAGTTCGCGCAGCTGTCCGGGACCTACCGCGCGCGGCTGGCGCAGATCGAGCCGTTCCTCGACGACACCGTCCGCGACCGGTACCGGGCGCTGGCCAAGAGCACCGCCTGGCAGCAGCTGGCCACCGCCGAGCAGGCGATCGTCAAGCACGGACCGTGGTCGCCCAGCGAGCAGAACACGGTGCCGGTGTCCGAAACGGACTGGCTGAACGCGACCACCCAGGTCGCCCAGGGCCTCAACGACCTGGCCATCACCCAGGCGGACAAGGTTTCCGCGGCCGCGATCGACTCCGGTGACGCCCAGCTGCGCAACGTCATCATCGGCAGCATCCTGGCCCTGCTCGCGTCGCTGGCGGCGATCATCGTCGCCGTGCGGGTGTCGCGCTCGCTCGTCGACCGCGCGCTGATGACGCGCCTCGCGCGGCTGCGCAACGACTCGCTCGACCTCGCCCGCAACCGGCTGCCGAACATCGTGGAGCGGCTGAAGAACGGCGAGTCCGTCGACCTCAAAGAAGAGCTGCCGCAGCTCGACCACGGCCGCGACGAGATCGGGCAGGTGGCGGAGGCGTTCAACACCGCCCAGCTGACCGCCGTCAACGCCGCGGCGAGCGAGGCGAAGGCCCGCAGCGGCGTGCACAACGTGTTCCTCGGCATCGCGCACCGGAACCAGGTCCTGGTGCACCAGCAGCTGCAGATCCTCGACGAGATGGAAGCGCGGGAAGACGACTCGACGCAGCTGGCGTCGCTGTTCCAGCTCGACCACCTCGCCGCCCGCGCCCGCCGGACCACCGAGAACCTGATCATCCTGGGCGGCAAGCAGCCCGGCCGCCGCTGGCGCAAGCCGGTCGCGCTGATGGAGGTCCTGCGCGCGGCCGTCTCGGAGACCGAGCAGTACGCGCGGGTCCAGGTGGAGCAGGTCGCCGACGTCGCCATCGTCGGCGCCGCGGTGGCCGACACCATCCACCTGATCGCCGAGCTGGTCGACAACGCGACGTCGTTCTCGCCGCCCGGCTCGCCGGTCGAGGTGACCAGCCGCATGGTCGCGCGCGGCGTCGTCGTCGACGTGTCGGACCAGGGCCTCGGGATGAAGGACGGCGTCCGCGAGTGGGCGAACTCGATGATGGCGGAGGCGCCCGAGTTCGACGCGATGGCGCTGCGGGCCGACTCCAGCCTGGGCCTGTTCGTGGTCGCGCGGCTGGCGGCCCGGCTCGGCATCACCGTCACCTTCGACCCGTCCCGCTACGGCGGCCTCCGCGCCACCGTGCTCATCCCGGGCCAGCACCTGGCGGGTGAGGACACCGCCGGGACCGGCGAGCCCGGCAGCTCCCCGGCGGAAACGACCGCGGTCCTCGCCCCGGTGGGCGCCCCCGCCGGGCGGGCCGCAGAAAGCTCGCTCGGTTCCATGGACTCACCCAGCTCGTTCACCGGCCAGATCCCGATGAAGCGAGAGACCAAGCCGAGGCCGTACCCGGCGCGGGCGCTCACCCCGCCCGAAGCCCTGCCCTCGGTGCCGGCCGCGGTGCCGGAGCCGGAGCCGCAGCCGGCGCCCGCCGCTGAGACCGCCGCCGCCGCGCCGCGCCCGGCCGACGACCGGCCCCGGCTGCCCCGGCGTGAGCCCCAGCAGAACCTCGTCGCCCAGCTCGAGGCCGAACCGGACGACAGCGACGACGACGTCGTGGCGCCCGGCGAAGGCACCGCGCGCACGCTGGCGGCGTTCCACAAGGGCACTCGCCGCGGCCGCGGGCCGGACGAAGCGTAGTTCCCGACCACACAACGGAAAGTCCACACAGGAAAGTCAGGGTCTGACGTCGAATGAACGAGTACGGGAACCCCAAACCCGATCTCAACTGGCTGCTCGACGACGTGGTGAGCCGCGTGGTCGGCGCGCAGAACGCGATCGTGCTGTCCGCCGACGGGCTGCTCATCGGCAAGTCGGCGGGCATGAGCAAGGACGACTCGGACCAGCTCTCGGCCATCGCCTCCAGCTTGCAGAGCCTCGCCAAGGGGGTGAGCAAGCAGTTCAACCGCGGCCCGGTGCTGCAGAACATGATCGAGATGGAGCGCGGCTACCTGTTCGTCTCGGCGGCGGGCCAGGGTGCCTGCCTCGCCGTGCTGGCCGCGGACAACGTCGACGTCGAGATGATCGCGTACGAGATGAGCCGCCTGGTGAAACGGGTCGGCGACTACATGGCGTCCGCGCCGCGCGAAGCGGCGCACGTCCTGCGGGAGGCCACGTGAGCTCGGACGACGGCTGGTACGACGAGGCCGCCGGGCCGCTGGTCCGGCCGTACACGATCACGAGCGGCCGGACGCCGGCCGACTCCGCGCGGCTGGACCTGTCGACGCAGGTGATGACGCTGCGCTCGGAGCAGGAGCCGGTCGGGCTGGGCCCGGAGCACGTGGCGATCGTGCAGCTGTGCCGCCACCCGGTTTCGGTCGCCGAGATCGCGGTGTACGTGAAGATCCCGCTGGGGGTCGTGCGCGTGCTCGTCGGCGACCTGATCGAACGCGGTCTCGTGATCACGCGCTCCCCCACCCACCACCCGGCGCAGTCGCCGGACCTCGAAACACTCCAGGCGGTTCTCGATGGCCTCATCAAGTACTGACGGCACCGGGGCCGACCTGGTCCCGACGCCGGTCAAGATCATCGTCGCCGGCGGGTTCGGCGCCGGGAAGACCACGATGGTCGGTTCGGTCAGCGAGATCCCGCCGCTGACGACCGAAGAGGTGCTCACCGAGGCGAGCGCCGGGATCGACGACCTGTCCGGTGTGGAACGCAAGACCACCACGACGGTCGCGCTCGACTTCGGCCGGATCACGATCTCGCCGCGGCACGTGCTGTACCTGTTCGGGACGCCGGGGCAGGCGCGCTTCTGGTTCATGTGGGACGACCTGGCGCGCGGGGCGATCGGGACGGTCGTGCTGGTCGACACCCGGCGGCTGGAGACCAGCTTCGCCGCCATCGACTTCTTCGAGCGCCGGAAGATCCCGTTCGTCGTCGCGGTGAACTGCTTCGACAACGCGCCGCGCTACACCGCCGACGAGGTCCGCGAGGCCCTCGTGGTCCCGGACCGCGTGCCGATCGTCATGTGTGATGCGCGTGACAGGGATTCCAGCAAGCTCGCGTTGATCCGGTTGGTGAAGCACGCGATGACCGTTGTGCCCGCGCGGGTCTGAGACCTGCGCGTTGTCCGTTCGGTGTCCAGTGCGGACTCGCCGGTGTCCGATGTGTCCCTCCGTGTCCGCGGCGGACACCGGCGTACCCACATGGCGCAATTGGTTGCACCACCCGGGTGCAGCTTTTTAGTTGAGCAAGCATCCAACTGATAGCATCCGTTCGTGATCAGTCGAGTGCCGGACTTTCCTGAATATATAAGGGAAAACTATCCAGCACGGGGCCGTCTCTTCGGTGACTTTCTGTGCGGGCTCTGGGCTACCGCCGGTGAAGCGCTCGGGGTGCCGGTGGAACAGTCCGTCCGGACGACCAGGGCGCTGCGCGCCGCGCTCCCCCGCTGGGCGCACGATCGGATCGGGCTCGTGCCCGCGCACCCGTCCTATGTAGCGGACGACGGGTTCCCGGCCGAGATGTCGGTGAACTGGTCCGGCGGCGACCCCGAACTGCGCATTCTGTTCGACAGCCTCGGCCACGACGTCGTCTGGCCGGGGGACGGCGGGCTCGTCACCCGCCGGCTGGACCGCGTCCACGAGACGTTCACCCCGCGGGCGGGCCGCCCGGCTCCCGCGCCGGTGTGGCATTCGATCGCCTGGCGCCCGCCGTCGAGGATCGTCCACAAGACCTACTTCGGGCTCTACGAGTGGCCGCACGCGCACCGCGAAGCCGCTGTCGCGGAGGCAATGGACCGGCTCGGCATGGGCGTGGCCTGGGACGACACCCGCCGCCGCGTCGAAACCGTCGGCGGGGAAAGGGAAATCGAGTTCTTCGCGGTCGACCTGGCCGACGAAGCCGAAGCCAGGGTCAAGGTCTACTACCGCAACCACGGCGCCGGTCTCGCCGAGGTCAACGACGTCGCTTCGGTGGCGCTGAGCCACGACGCCACCGCCGCGGCGGCCGCGTACCGCACGCTGGCCGGCGACCGGCCCGACGCCGGTGAAGCCGCCCTGAGCTGCCTCGCGTTCCGGTCCGGGGTGGACCGGGCCGCGGAAGCGACGACGTACCTGCGGCTGCCCGATCTCACGTCCAGTGACGAAGAAGCCGTTGAGCGCACGGCGGAACTGCTGCACCGCGAAGGCGTCGACCCCGGTCGCTTCCGCCTCCTCACCGCCGCACTGGCACCGGGACCGCTGCCCGGTACGCGCGTGCTGGAGCTGGTGAGCTACCGCACAGCGGGCCGCCGCGGCGACGTGACCACGTACTTCCGGTTCCCCGTCTACGATCGGGCGCTCGCGCCTGTTGATCTTGGTTAGCGGTCCCGGAAGGATGATCTCCCGCAGCACCGAGGTAAGGAGCCGATCGTGACCCAGCAGGACGTCGAGCGCGTCGCCCGGCACAACGAGCAGCGGCAACGGGAATACGAGTCCTCGGACCTGATCCGCCTGCTGTCCGACGAGACGACGCCGCCGGAAACCCGGAAAGCGGTGCTCACGTACCTGCAGCCGTGGTCGAACGCCTTCCAGCGGATGATCAGCGCTCGGGTCAGCTTCGAGAGCGACCCGGAACTGCGGGCGCTCGCCTTGGAGCACCAGCAGGAAGAGGTCGGGCACGACAAGATCCTCGCCCGCAGCCGCGCGGAGGACCGGCAGCAGGTCTGGGACCCGGTCATCGAAATGGGCGCCTCGTGGTTCGTCGACCAGTTCGCGATCCTGCCCGGCGTGCAGCGCGCGGTACTGGCGCACCTGGCGCTCGAGGCCGGCAGCCTGGTGTTCAGCCAGGCGGGCACGAAAGCGTTCCCCGAGGACGAATACTTCGAGCTGCACGACGAAGCCGACGTCGAGCACCTCGAGATGGGGTACGAACTCCTGCGGCGGCGCGGGGACTGGACGGACGACGCGGTGATCGCGGTCCTCGACCGGGCGTGGCAGGTGATCGGCGTGGTTTCCGACCGCATCGCCGAATGCGCCCGCCGCGATACGGTGGCGGCATGACCACACCTGATCCCGCCGACGCGGCCCGCGCGATCGCCGCCGAAGCCGCCGAGGCCTACCGGGAAGCGTTGGGAGAGCGCCTGATCGGCGCGTACCTGCTCGGCAGCCTGTCCTACGGCGGCTATTCCGCGGCGGCCAGCGACATCGACCTGGCCCTCGTCCTCACCGACGTCTCCGAGGGCGACCAGGTCGCACCGGTGACGGCCGAGCTGCAGGAGCGGAGCCCGGTGCACCGCAAGCTGTCGGTGTTCTGGGCTTCCCTCCCGGCTCTGCGCGAAGGCCGCGACGACGGCCGCTTCCCGGCACTGGACCGCTTGCAGCTCGCCGACCACGGCGTGCTCCTGGTCGGCGAAGACGTCCTCGCCGAAGTAGCCCGGCCGGCCGCTTCGGAGATGTTGTCGGAGAGCGCGGCTTTCGCGATCGCGGTACTGGCGACCGACGAGGTGGCGGCCGAGTTCCGCGAGCCCCGCCGCCTGCTGGCCGACAAGGTGTGGTTCACGAAGGCGGTGCTGTTCCCGGTCAGGTTCCTTTATTCGGCAACACTTCCGACCGGCCGCGCGGCGAACAACGACGAAGCGATCGAGTGGTTCCTGTCCCAGCCGGACACTCCGTCGGCGTCGCTGGTGAAGCTGGCGGAGCGGGTCCGGGCCGGCCACCCGCTGGAAGCGGAGGAGGCCCGCCCGGAGCTGCTAGCGGGCCTGGTTCCGTTGTACCGCCACTACATCGAGGCGGAGACGAAGCGCCTGCGCGACACCGGCGCGCCCGCCGAACTGGTGACGGCGTTCGAAAACTGGGGCGACCGCCTGGCCTGACGACAGCCGGTGCCGTGCCGTCCACACCGGACAGCACGGCACCGGTGCCGGTCAGTGGATCTGGACGTTCCCGCCGTCGATCGTCCCGCCGGTCCCGGCCGAGTAGCCGTTGGCCAGGAGCAGCTCGAAGCGGTCACCGGTGCCCGGTTCGCCCGCGTCGACGAGGTGCAGCCGGAACCCGTACGGCACACCGGCGACGACGGCGTGGCCGAACACGTACGCGTCCGGACCGGACACCGAAATGCCGGTGATGTCCGAGGTGTGGATGTCGATCCCGCGATCGTGGTCGTTGAACTCGAGCGTCCCGCGCGGCCCTTCCTTGCGCTGCATGAACTCGAACCCGGCGGTCGCGAACCCACCGGGCACCGCGATCCGGACACCACCGGTGATCTTACCCGGCTGCGAGGTGACGAAGGCCGGGGCTACGGCGCTCGTCCCGCACTCGGCGACCGTGATCGTCTTGACGACCGCGAACTTCCCGTCGAGCGAGGTGAGGTCCGGGTCGGTGGTGAAGACGCCGTCGGGCAAGGTCAGCGTGACCCGGTAGGTGCCGGGCAGTAGCCCGGGCACGGTCGCGGTCCCCGACGCGGTCCGCGGGGCCGGCGGATCGTTCGCGAGCACACCCGGAACGTCCACTTCGTCGACGCGGATCGCGACCCCGTCCGGCGCGGTGACCGCGATGGCACCGAGGCAGACGTTGCCGAAGTCGACCCCGCCGGCGACCTGCCCGCTGGTCACGGTCACGGTCGTGCTCCCCGAGGACGGCGTCGTCCGCCGCCACCCCGGCTGCTGCCGCTCGCGGACGGTGTAGGTACCCGGCCGCAACCCGGCGAAGCCGAACTTCCCGTCGCTCCCGCTCACCGCGCTCGGCCCGCCGTCGAGGTCGAAGGTCCAGTTCGCCAGCCCGGGATCACCGGCACCGCTGCCGTCGGCACCGTGGTCGTCGAACTTCCGCCCTTCGATCGCCGCCGGCCGGTAGTTCCCGAAGTCGTTGCCGCCGAAGTGCGCTTCCCCGACCCCGTAGCCGACGGTGACGGGATCCGGCGCGTGCGACTGCACCCACCCGGGCTGCGACCGTTCGGCCACGGTGTAGGTCCCGGCACCGATCGGGAACCGTTGGGCGTCCAAGGAGAAGGAGTACGCGCCGCCGGCCTCCGTGACGGTCGTGGCGACCACCGCCCCGTGGTAGGAGAGGTCGATCGTCCAGCCGGCGAGCCCGGGTTCGCCCGCTTGCCGGACGCCGTCGCCGTTGACGTCCTCGTACTTCGTCCCGCTGAGCACCGGGACCGGACCGGCACCGCCGTGGTTCCAGTTGCCGCAGGCGACCCCGATGAACGCGCCGTTCCAGTACTTGACGTGGATCTGGCCGGCGCCGATCTCGTCGTAGATCTGCTGGTTGCCGTCGCGGACGGCTGGGCAGAGACCCCCGGTGTTCCCGGTGCACGCCTTCCAGTTTTCGTGCGGCCGGTCGATCGCGACGATCGGCGCCCAGAGCATGAAGTTCCGGTCGAAGCCCGCCTGCGCGCCGTAGAACTCGGTGACCGCGGGCTGCGCGAATTGCTCGTGGGAAATCGAATTGCCGGCACCGACGTCGTAGACGTAGGTGGATCGGTAGGTGCTCGTGGTGATCATCGCTTGTTCGTCGGGCCAGAGCACCGTCGCCGACGCCACCGGCGCGAGCCCGAAAACGGCCACTGCGGCGACGCAGAAAACCACCACCGGACCGCGGATCATCGCGGATAATTTCCGTACCATGACAGCCCTTCCCCTGGCACGCCAGGATTTCCGATCTGTCGAAGGCCGGGGACGAGCCGTCGCGCTGCCGATCGTCACCGCGTTTTCGCGGCGCCAAGGCAGGGTCGCGCGCACTCGGTTCCTTGTTACGGGAACCGGGATTCTTTCCCCCTCACGACTGCGGCGTCGGCACCTGCGGATTCCGGGCCGCCCAAGCGGCCACCTGCGCTCGCGAATCGAAACCCAGCTTCCGCAGGATCCGGTTCACGTGGCCTTCCGCCGTACGCCGCGAAATGACGAGCCGGTCCGCGATCTCCTGGTTCGAACGGCCGTCCGCGATCAGGAACGCGACTTCGCCTTCCCGGTCCGTCAACGGCGTCGGCCGCGCCGGGTCCGTCGTCTCGGAGCGGGACGGGCCCGTGTCCCCGAGTGCGTAGGCGATCGCCTCTCGCAGGCCGAACTCGCGGCCGCGCCGCACCGCCGCTTCGAACGGTCCGTCGCCCAGCGCGCGCCTGGTGCGCGTTTCGCATTCGCCGTGCGGGGCACCGAAATACCGCGAGCCGAACATCGGGAAGCCGACCGTCTGCCAGATCGGCTGCGCCGACCCCAGCATGACCGCGGCCGGCTCCCAGCGTTCGCGGGCGGCCTCGGTCCACGCCAGCGCCTCGATCGCCAGCACGATCCCGAGCAGGTCGTGGAACGTGCTCTTCACGCGCAGGCAGTCCCGCCCGTGTTCGGCCGCCCGGTCGAAGTCGCCGCGGCCCAGCGCGACCAGGGCCTGCGCGTAGATCGCGTACGCGTGCGCCCACTGCTCGCCGTGCTCGGCGCCGGTCGCGCACGCCTCTTCGCACAGCCGGCCCGCGCGGTCGAGGTCGCCCAGGAACACCGAGGCGATCGCCAGCTCGATGCCGGCCAGCATCACGTTGCTGTTGAGCTCGCCGAGCTGCCGGTAGCGGGCCTGCGCCTCTTCGAACAGCGTCTTCGCGTCGCCGACGTCGTCGCCGACCAGCAGGTTGCAGCCGAGCCGGTGCGTCGCGTAAGCCAGCGCGACCTCGTCGCCGGTCCGCCTCGCGTAGGCGCGGCACTCCTCCAGCATCGCGACCGCGGCGGCGTTGTCACCCTGCAGCGTCGCGATGTACCCGTTGACGCACAACGCCTTCGCCCGTTCCTCGTCCGGCTCGGCGGCGAGGGTGAGCGCGCGGTCGAGCCAGTGGCGGCCTTCGCCGAACACCCCGCAGCCCGCCCAGTAGAACCAGAGCGTCGAGGCCAGCCGGAGACCGGTCCGGAGTTCGCCCGGCTCCGTCAGGCTGTAGTCCAGTGCGGCCCGCAGGTTCGCGTGCTCGAGGCGGGTCCGCCGGAAGATGTCCGCCTGCTCCGGACCGAACCACGCCCGTTCGCTCCGCTCGGCGACGTCGAGGTAGTAGTCCCGCATCCGGCGCAGCACCGGCGCCGTCTCGCCGGACCCGGTCAGCTTTTCGCGGCCGAACTGCCGCAGCGGTTCCAGCAGCCGGAACCGCTGCCGGTCGCCGTCGGCCTCGCGGATGAGCACCGACTTCTCCACGAGCCCGGCGAGCCGGTGCCGCAGTTCGGCGGCGGGCAGCCCGTCGCCGGCGCAGACGCGCTCGGCGGCCGCCAGGTCGAAGCCGCCTGGGAACACCGACGCCCGCGCCCACAGGTGCCGTTCGGCCGGGGAGCACAGCGCGAAGCTCCATTCGACGGCGGCGCGCAGCGTCTGGTGCCGCGGCTCACCGCCGCGCTTCACCGTGCGCGGCAGCCCGAAGCAGTCGTCCAGCCCGGCTTCCAGCTCCGCCAGCGTCAGCACCCGCAGCCGGACCGCGGCCAGCTCGATCGCCAGCGGGATCCCGGCGAGCAGGCGGCAGATCGAGCCGACGCGGTCCTGGTTCTCCGCCGTGACCGCGAACGCCGGGTCGACCGCGGCCGCGCGTTCGGCGAACAGCGTCAGCGCCGGGTAGCGCAGCCACGCCCCGCCGGCCAGCGGGCGGCCCGGTTCCGGCACCGGCAGCGGCGAGACCGGCCACAGGTGCTCCCCCACCAGCGCGAGCCGTTCCCGGCTGGTCGCGAGCAGCCGGAGCCCGGGCGCGGCCCGCAGCAGGTCGTGGGCCAGCACGGCGCAGGCGTCGAGGAGGTGCTCGCAGTTGTCCAGCACCACCAGCGTCCGGCGCTCCCGCAGGTGCTCGGCGAGCACGTTCGCCGGGTTCCGGCCGGTTTCGTCGTGCACGCCCAGCGCCTCGAGCACGGTGTGCGCCACGAGGGCCGGGTCCTGCAGCCCGGCGAGTTCGACCAGCCAGACGCCGTCGGGGAACGCGCGGGACAGCCCGGCGGCGGTCTGCACGGCGAGCCGGGTCTTGCCGACCCCGCCCACGCCGGTCAGCGTGACCAGCCGCGCCCGCGTCAGCAGCTGCTTGACCTCGGCGACGTCGGCCTTGCGTCCCACGAAACTCGTGGTGTCCGCAGGCAGGTTGCCCCTCTCGCACCCCGTGCCGGCCTTGCCCACCCGTGAACCGTAAGGAGGACGCCACGCACCGGTCAATGCGAACACGCGGGCGTCCCTCGGAGGTTGCAACGCGGCACGGGCGTCAGGCGTCGGGGATTCCGTACAACGTCGGCGCGTCGCCGCCGTGCATCGCGGCCAGGCTCGTCCGGCAGGCCTGGCGGACGTCGCGGTTCGCCGCCGAGCCTGCCTGACCGCAGCGCGGGCAGAACAGGTGCACCGCGCCGGGCGGGGTTTCGTCGACGGCCACGTCGACCGGGCATTCGCAGCGGCGGCACCACCGGTGCCCGGTGGCGATCAGGACGTGCAGCGGGTCGCCGACGCACTGGTGGGTCCAGCACCGGTGCACGTAGCAGGTGCTGCGGGTGTGCGGGCTGAGGCCGTGCTCCTCGGCGGTGTCCTCGGCGGCCAGGATCGCGGCCAGCCGCCGGTCGGGGAGGTCGGCGTAGCGGTCCCGGCCGCGGCCGGGAGAGGGGGCCGGCCGCGCCTCCGGGACGTCCGAGGGGGTGACGACCCGGAGGAGGGGACGCGGCCGGCCGTGCACCATGGGTTCCGAACCTCCTGCGGACTTCTGCGGCACGTCGAGACTGCTCCGGACGCACCACGCACCACACCCGTACAAGTACCCGACTCCATACCTGTCCGGATCACCGAACGCACCCGCCGGGCTACTTCCCGCAGTCGCGGCGGTCGCCACCGCGGCGCGCGGCGAGTAGGCTTTGGAGCCCACTCAGTGGTGGTGCCGGGAGCCGACGTCATGACCAACTCCGAGTTCGACTTTCGCCGGGCGATCCCCGACCGGCCCGGTCCGCGGGACATCGAGCAGCTGGAAGCGCAGACCAGAGCGTTGCGGGCGGTCGACTACCGCAGCGGCGGCGGCATGTGCCGCGACGCGGTGCTCGTCCGGATCCACCTCGGGCACGAGCTGCTCCGCGCGTCCGTGGCGGAGCCGCTGCGGACGCGGCTGTACGCGGCGGTGGCCGACCTGCACAACCTGGCCGCGTGGGCGAGCTTCGACAGCGGGCACGTCGGCGCCGCGCACCACCACCTCGACCTGGCGCTGAGCCTGGCCGAGCACTGCGGGCAGGACGACCTGGCCGCCAACATCCGCTACCGGCGCGGCCGGATCCACCTGCACCACGGCGCCGCCGACGAGGCGCTGGCCCAGTTCCAGCACGGCAGGCTGGCGGCGCGCCGATCCGGCTCGGCGCTGGCGGCAAGCATCCTCAGCGCGAACCAGGCCTGGGCGTACGCCGAAAAGGGCGACGAGCAGCTCGCGCTCGGCCTGCTCGGCCGGGCCGGCGAGGAGTTCGAGGCGGCGGGCCCCGGCGAACCGCCGGACTGGGCGCGGTTCTTCACCGAGACCGACGTCTCCGCGATGGTCGGCACGGTGCACACCGAGCTCGCCGTGCGCATCCGCCCCCGCCGCGCCCGGGCCGCGATCGCCGCGCTGACCGCCGCGGTCGCGCGCTACGGCCAGGACATGGCCCGCAGCCGCTCCTTCTGCCTGGCCATGCTGGCCACCGGCCACCTGATCGAGGGTGAGCTGGAGCGCGGCGCGGAGATCGGCACCGAGGCGGTCGACACGGCCGAGACGCTCAAGTCCGTCCGCACCAAGGACCGCCTGCGGCCGCTCAAGCTGGAGGCGGAGAAGCACCGCGACCACACCGACGTCCGCGCGCTGGCCGAGCACATCACGGCGTTCGCGGTGAGCTCGACGCACGTCTAGCGCAGGGTCAGCGGCGTTTCGGACTCGACGCGGGTGAGCTTCTCCGGGTTGCGCACGTAGTAGAGGCCGGTGATGCGCCCGTCCTCGACCCGCACGGCCATGACGCCGTCGAGCTCGCCGTCGAGGCGCAGGGTGAGGGCCGGGTTCCCGTTGACGACGCTGGCTTCGGTGGTGAGCGCGGCGTCGTTCTTGGCGATGCCGCCGAGCACCAGGCGCGCGAGCCGGTCGGCCCCGGTGACCGGCCGCGGCACGGCCTGCTTGACGCCGCCGCCGTCGCTCATCAGGACGACGTCCGGGGCGAGGACGTCGAGGAGTCCCTGCAGGTCCCGGCTCTCCAGGGCGCGCTGGAACGACTCCAGCACCGCCCGGGTCTCGCGCGCGGAGACGGTCTCGCGCGGGCGCCGCGCGTCGACGTGCCGCCGCGCGCGGTGCGCGATCTGCCGGACGGCCGCGGGGGTCTTGCCGACGGCGGCCGCGATTTCGTCGTACCCGAACTCGAAGACCTCGCGCAGCACGAAGACGGCGCGTTCGGTCGGCGCGAGCGTTTCGAGGACGAGCATGAGCGCCATGGACACGCTCTCGGCGAGCTCGACGTTCTCGGCGACGTCCGGGGTGGTGAGCAGCGGTTCCGGGAGCCAGGGGCCGACGTAGGCCTCCTTGCGGCGCTTCATGGTGCGCAGCCGGTTGAGCGCCAGGCGCGTCGTGATCCGGACCAGGTAGGCGCGCTCGTCGCGCACCTCGGCCGGGTCGACGTCCGCCCACCGCAGCCAGGTTTCCTGCAGCACGTCCTCGGCGTCGGCCGCGGACCCGAGCATCTCGTAGGCGACGGTGAACAGCAGGTTCCGGTGGGCGACGAAGGTGTCGGTGGCGTTCATGGTCGGCTCCTTTTCCCGGTCGCGGTCAGACCGCGAACCGCCCCCAAGCGACGAACACGGCCACGGCGAGGTAGGCGAGGTTCAGGAAGGCGAGCCGCGCGCTGCCGTGCCGGACGTGGGTGATCATCGCACCGATCATGAGCAGCACCCAGCAGACGGCGGTCACCGGCACGAGCACGGGCGCGACCCCGGTCAGCGGGGGCAGCACCAGCCCGGCGGCGGCGAGCAGTTCGAGCACCCCGAGCCCCTTGACGAACCCGGGCGCCGCCTCGGCGGTCCACTCCCCGCCCCGCGCGGCGGCCAGCTTCGCCTGGGGCAGGAAGGCCTTGCTGACACCCCCGGCGAGCGCGACGAGGGCGAGCGTTCCGGCGGCGATCCACAGTGCGACGTTCACGGCGGTCCCTTCTCTCGGCTGGTTCGGCCTCAAGACACCGCAGGGTGGACGGCTGTGACATCGCATGACGTGGATCACTCGTCAGTCCGCGTTCGCGGGGAGTCAGCGCGGGTGGTTCATCCGCGCGGGGTCCGGACGCCGCCACGGCCCTGGAGTGACCCAAGCCGTGGCGGCGACCGGCGGGACGCCGCCGCTTGTGGCGTCCCCCGCCGGCGGACCTCAGGTGACCCGCCGGCAGACCGGGACGTCGCCCACTTCCCGTGCGAGCAACAGAGAACGGCCGCTCCGGCTCCAGGAGGTAGGTTGGAGCCGGAGCGGCCGTCCGATGCGGGGCCATTTGTCGGCGGCCCGGAAAACCGGTGTTACTTGTTGGTGCCCGGGGTCAGCACCTTGTCGATCACGAAGACCGTGGCGTTCTTCGTGGGGATGTTGCCGCACAGGATCTTCGCGCCGTTGACGGTCATGTTCTCGCCCGAGCCCTCGATCTTCAGCGGGCCGCCGGCGGCGTTGAGCGAATCCAGCGAACCCGCGGACGCAAGACCCTTGGCGTCGTAACGCTTGCCCACGACGTGGTACTGCAGGATCGGCGACAGCTCGGCCGGCTTGCCCGCCAGCTCGTTGAACTTCGCGTCACCCAGCGCGGCGAACGCCGGGTCGGCCGGCGCGAACACCGTGATCGCCGGAGCACTGTTGAGCGTGTCGACCAGGTTGGTGGCCTTGACCGCCGCCACCAGCTTGGTCAGCAACGGGTTCGTCGACGCGGCCGACGCGACCGGCTGCGGGCCCATCGAGTCCAGCGAACCGGGCGCGGAACCCTGCGGCAGCTGGGAACACGCCGGACCGAACACGTCCGCGTTGGTCGTCACACCGTCACCCGAACCGGAGGCCATGCTGGAGGACGGCGCGGCCATCGACGACGACGGGGCCGGGGCGCTGGAGCTGCCCGACGAGGCGGTGTCACTGCTGCCACACGCGGTCAGGGTCAGCGCGGCGGCCGCGGTCAGACCGATACCGGCAATACGAAGGTTACGCACGAAAATCACTCCATGAGGTGAATGAAAGCGGCTGATTCCTTGCGGGAAACTCTCTGACTACTGGTGATTCGGGGCCTGTCCCGGAACGGATTGGTGGATCGGGAAAAACTTCTCAGGCGGCGGTGAAGGTGACGTTGTGCCAGCCGGTCGCGCCGTCGGGGACCGTGCCGGCGCGCTGGTCGGTCTGGGTGTAGCCGGACTTGTCGGTGGCACGGCAGAACACCTGGTGCACCCCGGACGGGATGTCGACCTCGGTCCACCACATCCGCCACGTGTTCAGGTTGACCTCTTGCGACAGCGTGGCTTCCTGCCACGGCCCCTGGTCGACGCGGACCTCGACCTTGCCGATGCCGGTGTGCTGCGCCCACGCCACGCCCGCGACCCGCACCTTTCCCTTTTGGACGTTCGCGAACCCGCGGTGGGAATCGATCCGCGACTCGGTCTTGATCGGCGCCTCCCGGGCCCAGCTGCGTTTGAGCCAGTAGGCTTGCCGCGCGGCCCAGGTGGTGACTTCGATGTCCACCACCCACTTCGTCGCCGACACGTACCCGTACAGCCCGGGGGTGACCAGCCGGGCCGGGAACCCGTGCTCCAGGGGCAACGGCTCGCCGTTCATCCCGATCGCCAGCATCGCCCCCCGGGCCCGGTCCTGCGCCGCCGCGACCGGCGTGCCGGAGGTCCAGCCGTCGACACTGGTGCAGAACAGCTGCTCGGCACCGGATCGCACCCCGGCTTCGGCGAGCAGGTCGGCCAGGTCGACGCCGATGAAGTTCGATGTGGACACATAATCGCCACCGACCTCATTGGACACACACGTCATCGTCACGGTGCGCTCGACCAGCGGCCGGTTGCGGATGTCGTTGTAGCCGAACCGGATCTCGCGGTCGACCATGCCGTGCAGCCGCAGGCTCCAGTCCTCGGCCCGCAGCTGCGGCACCGACAACGCGGTGTCCACCCGGTAGAACTTGTCGTTCGGCGTCAGGAAGGGCGGGGTGCCCAGCTTCGCGAAATCCGCGTCGGCCGGGATCGTCGGCGCGGTCCGCGCCGGTACCAGCTTGCCGACCGCTTCCCGGGACGCCGTGGCATCGCGCGACGAGCTGATCAGCTGCCCGCCGAGGCCGGCCGCACCGGCCCCGACGACCACGCCGGCGCCGCCGAGCAGGAACGCCCGCCGCGACGTGCCGGTCTTCTCGTCCGAGTCCGGTTCCCGCCAGACGCGCGGCGCGGCCCGGTGCAGCAGGAGGAAGACCGCGATGCCCACGACCAGGCTGGCGAGCGGCGCCAGCAGCGCCACCGCGCTCAGGTCGGGTCGCTCGAAGACCGCGAACGCGCCGACCAGGCCGAACAGCGCCACGATCACCACCCCGGGGACCGGGGACCGTCGCGAAAGGACACCCGCGAGGGCGGCGACGCCCACCATGACCACGGCCATGCTGCCCAGCAGCACCAGCTTGTCGTAGGTGCCGAACGTGCGGACGGCGAAGTCCTTCAGTTCCACCGGGGTGAGGTCGATGGCACCGTTGCCGACCGCCAGGTACGGCGAGGCGTTGATGCTGATGAAGCCGGCCACGAGGTGACCGGCCGCCAGCGCGGCGGCGAGCGCGAGGACACCGGTGAACGCGGCAGCGAAGAACCGCAGCCGGGTTCGCCGCGGCGGGTCGGGGCGGTCGGTCGGGAGCTTCACTTCGGTTGCGGCCATACCCGGCGTTCGGTCCTGTGGCCGCCGCGTATGGGTCCGGTCCTCACCTCGCCCCCGCGGACCGCCCGAACAGGTGACGGCCGGCCACCCGGACCAATCCGGCCCGCTCCGGCCGACGAATCATCGACGACAGCTCGCCCACGGGCGCCGCGCCGACGTCCACACCCTCACCGGCGCGTACGCCTTGGACGCGGTCACCGACGTCGAACGGAGCTCCGCGAACCGGTGTCGTGCCGCCCGGCGATCCACCGGACCAAGGTTTCGGCGTAGCCGGGCACCAGAGCGGTCCCACCGGGTATGTGAACACGGTGGCCAGCGTGGGGAAACACCTCGACGGTCAGGGTTGCTCGCGGATGACGTTCCGCATGGCAGGCAGCTCCGGCGAACAGGCCGATGCTGTCCGCGACCGGAACCAGTTCGTCGGCGCCGCCGAAGGTCGCCAGGTGCGGACACCGCAAACGCAGTACGTCCGGGATCGGATCGTGGTCTTGCTTGCGCTTGGTGAACTCCCAGAGGCTCTCGTTCATTTCGGACCAGTATTCGCCGAACAACTCCTCAACGGAGGCGGGGATCGCGAAAGACCGGACCAATCGCGTCGCTTCGGCGAAGTCGGCTCCACGCCGACCGGCTTCGACGAGACGGTCGTACACGGCCAGCGCGGTCTCGGCGTCGTGGGGCGTGATACCGGCGATCGACTGGAGAGCGGTGGCCGCGGCGCGCAGGACGACCCAGCCGCCCTCGCTGTGCCCGAACAGGCCGGTGTCCTCGGCCTGGACACCGGGGTTGGGAGCGGAGGAAGTTCAGCGCCGCGACGGCGTCGGCTGCGAAGTCGTCGATCGTTCCCGAGAGCCAGTCGCCGGAGGACGCGCCGACACCGCGCTTGTCGTAGGACAGCACAGCGATTCCGGATTCCACCAGGTGCCGGACGATCGGCGGAAAGAAATTGTCGTTGGTCCGGTCCGACGGTCCGGACCCGCCGACCATGACCACCCGGGGAGCCGGGTCACGGCGATCGGGAACCGCAAGCGTTCCCGCCAGCTCCACATCGGCGCTGCGGAAAATCACATCGTGGACGCGTTCATCGCTCACCATCAACCCAGTATCCGGATGCGATGCTCTGTCATTTCTCGTCCGTGAAGAACGCGATCATCTCCGTCGGGGGGCCGTCGACGAACATCATGTCGAGGCCTTGCTGCGATGCCGCCGCGGCTTCGGCGGCGCGCGGGAACATCGTGTTCTCGTAGCGCGTGAGCGCGGTTTCGACGTCGGCGCCACCGAGGATCTCCCGCGCCAGGTCGGCGCCGTCGATCAGCGCGATGTTGGCGCCTTCACCCGCGAACGGCGACATCACGTGCGCGGCGTCGCCGGCCAGGGTCACCCCGGGAACGCGCTCCCAGCGCAGGCCGATCGGCAGCGCGTGGATCGGGCGCGGCCAGATGGCGTCGTCGTCGCACTCGCGGATCAGGCCGGTCAGGGACGGGGCCCAGCCGGGGTACTCGCGCAGCAGTCCCGCACGAGCGGATTCCGGTTCGTGCCAATCGATTCCGCTGTCGGTGACCCAGTTCTCGGGGACACGCAAGCCACAGCCGTACGCGATGGTGTTCCCGCCGTGCCCGCCGATGTACTTGTCGTCCGACAGCGCGAAAAAGCTCCCTCGCCCGGTGAGCGCGAGCGCCTCCGGGTGCTTGGCCACCGCGTCGGTCAGGCGCAGCTCGACCACGGTGATCCCGGTGTAACGGGGCTTCGCCGGGGTCAGCAGCGGGCGGATCCGCGACCACGCGCCGTCCGCGCCGACGACGAGATCGGCACGGACCACGGAGCCGTCCGCGAGCTGCAGTTCGTGTCCCGCCGTGACGGGCCGCGCGCCAAGGACCTTGCGCCCCCAAACGATCGTGCCCGGTTCCAGCGACTCGACGAGCAGCTGCCGCAGTTCCGTCCGGTCGATTTCCGGCCGGCCGTCGCCGCCGTCGGGTTCGCGCCGGTCGACGTGCACCCGCCCGGTCTTGTCGAGCAGGCGCAAGTCCTCGCCGCCGACGTGCGTGCGAGCGCTGAACTCGTCGTAAAGGCCGGCTTCCTTGAGGGCGATCTGCCCGGTGTCCTCGTGGATGTCGAGCGAGCCACCCTGCTGACGGGCGTCCGGTGTGGCGTCCGCTTCGTAGACGGTGACGGGCATTCCGTTCCGCTGGAGGATCCGCGCGCAGACGAGGCCGCTCAGGCCGGCGCCCACGATGGCGATCTTGCGAGCAGGCATGCTGGTTCGCCCTTTCTGAAGGGGAAAAGGAGTGGTGTTCGCCGCCACGGTAGGCTTAACGAACTGTGTTCGTCAACTTGACGAACACAGTTCGCGAGGGCTACGGTCCGGGGGTGTCCCAGCGTGATCCCTTCGGCGCCGCCGAGGTCGAAAGCCGTCGCAGAGCGGCGAAACCACTGCTGAGCCGCGACGCGATCATCGAAGAGGCGTTGCGCCAGATCACGTCGGACGACGGGGTCATGAGCCTCCGCAAGATCGCGAAGGCGCTCGACACGGGCCCGGCCTCGCTCTACGCCCACGTCGACGACATGAGCGAACTCCAGGCGCTCGTCCTCGACCGCGCGCTGGAAGCGGTCAAGGTCGACGGGACAGAAGGCCCGTGGCGCCGCCGGCTCGAGGAACTTCTCCGTTCCTACACCGAAGTCCTGATGAGCAGCCCGGCGGTCGCCCTGATGGCCGTCCGGACCACGGCGGTGGGACCCAACGCGCTGCGCATCGCCGAAGCCCTCCTCGGACTCCTCGCCGAAGCCGATGTCGACCAGGCGAACGCCGCCTGGGCCATCGACATGCTCACCATGTTCGCCACCGCGGTAGCGGCCGAACACGCGAACGGCTCGCACCCGGGAGCCCCGGACGGCCCCGTCGCCCAGGCGATCAACCGCGCTCCGGCGAACGAATACCCCCGCGTCCACGCGGCACGGAACGAGATCATGTCCGGCACCGGCGAGGAGAGGTTCGCGTGGTCGATCGACGTCCTCATCCGCGGCATCCTCTCGCGCGCGCGTCCCTGAGCCGGCCGATCAGGACGACCTGGGCCGCTGCTCCCCCACTCGGACTCGAGCCAAGGACCTCACGGACGAAATCCGCCAGGCTCAGCGATCCGTCGGGCACCACGGGTCCGAGCTGTGGCCGACCGCAAGCCCGCAGAAGGCCTTCGGTGTCCGGCTCACCTCGCCGCCCTCGACGCGCAGGACGGCGACCGGCTTGTCCTCCGGCACGTTCCGGCCGATGTCCCCGCCGTAGTCGATGGTCCCGGTGACGCCCTCGATGTACTTGTTCGTCTGTTGCGCGTCCGGGCGCGACGTGTGGATGGCGGTGATCTCGCGCCAGACCGCGCCCGGCGTCACTGGGATGTTCGCCGACGTCTCGCGCAGGTACGCGGTGGCTGTGATCATCACCAGCGCGGCGTCGTAGGACAGCCCGGCGTGGCCGTCGAAGGAACGGCCGCGCTCGGTCTGCTCGAACGGGAACAACGTCTTGTTCAGCGTGGTGTAGAAGTCCCGCGCCAAGCCCTGCGGGTCGGTCGCCGGCTCGTTCGCGAACGACAGGTAGTAGTACGGCAGCGCCCGGTTCTGCTCCCGCGCGACTTGGTCGGCGACGTAGCGGCTGACGTCGTCGTCGCCGATGACCGTCGCCCTGCTGCCGCACTGCGCGGCGCCGCCGGCGAAGTCACCGAAGTCCGGGACCCCGCGGCCGGCGAAGAAGACGAAGCCGTCGTACGAGCAGGTGTCCCGGCCCGCCGACGCGGCGTTGCCCACCAACCGGTCGCCGTAGCGCTCGTGCGACTGCGGCGCGACCTGCCCGCCGTCCGGCGCGAACGCGCGAGCTTCGACCGAGAAACCCTGGTCCTTGAACGACTTCACCACGTCATCGCGCAGGTTGGTGCTGTAACTGTCCGCGTCGTCGTCGGAGTAGTAGACGCGCAACGTGCGCGGGCCCGGCTGCTGGTGCGCGAACGCCGCGGCGACGGCCGCCTCGCGCCGGTTCTGCGGCGCCACCTGGAAGTAGATGGGGTTCTGGTCGGCGAGGTCGTCGGCGGACAGCGTGGAGGCGACCACCGGGATGCCGGCGTTGCCCAGCGCGCGGATGGTCTCCCGCGTCGGCTGGCTGCTCATGTCGAGCCCGACCACACCGACGACGCTCTTGTCCAGCTCCGCCAGCTGCTTCAGCTGCCCGGCGACGCGCACGCCCTCGCGCATCCCACGGCCGCCGTTCGCGATCAGCATCCGCACGATCGGCTCGGACGTCGCAGTCGCGTTGAGCTGCCGCAGCTGCGCGACGGCGAACCCCTCCAGCGACTCCCGCTCGGCGGTCAGCCCCTCGGCGGTGTCGTTGGACGAGGTCAGCGCCTCGAAGTCGACCAGCGTGATGTAAGGCCGTTCGCCGTGCTCTTCGTGCAGCTTTTCGGCGCGCCGGTTCTGGTCGGCGATCACCTGTTCGACCTGGCGGATGGTGCCGTCGGCCGGGTCGAACAGCGTGAACGAGCCGTCGGAGATCCCGACGCACTCGCTGCCGGTCCAGGTGAGCAGCTCGCTGGAGGTGCCGCAGTGGCTCGCACGGAAGTCCTCGTACCGCAGGAGGACGACGCTCGCGACAAGGCCCAGGACCACCAGGGGAACACCCATCCGCATCCATCGCGTGGCCCACCACGGCGGGCTGGACTGGCGGCGGCGCAACACGTAGGTATCGCCGAGGGACCGCAGCTCCTTGCGCGTCCCGCGCCGCTGGTCGGGGGAACCGTCGGCGGACAGCCGGATCGGCAGGTACCACGCGGCGGCGTCGCGGGCGCGCCGGTCCTTGAGCAGCTCGTGCTGCCAGGCACGGTAGGCGCCACCGGCTTCGGTCGCGGTGTGGTTGGGCCGCTCTTCACTCACCGTCGCGTCCGGCGGCGGCGCGTCGCTCGTGCTGACCACGAGCAACGGGTCGAACAGGCCGGTCTGGTTCCGCACGTCGTTGATCAGCTTCAGCAGCCGGTATCCGCCGTTGACGGTGCTCACGTGGTCCAGCAGGAGCACGGGGTAGGTCATCCGCCGTCGGCGCCAGAACCCGGCCGGGCGCAGCCGGTACCCGCGGCGGAGGTCTTCGAGGAACGCGTTCACCAGCAGCCGCGCGACGAACTCCGGCGACTCCCGCTGCCACTCACCGTCGGTCAGGCGCAGCGCGAACCGCACGAAGCTGCCCGACATCTCCGGCGCGAGGTGCGGCTGGCGCAGAAACCAGCGGTACCGGCCGGACAGCCCCGGCACGCGCCCGGTGACGGCGATCCGGAACGTGACCATGGTCAGCAGCCGCAGCAGCAGCAACGGGATCCGCCACGCGACGTTCTGCGGCACCAGCTCCTGACCGACGTTCTCGATCGCCGAGCGGAACCGCACCATCAGGCCGTTCTCCTGCAACCGCCGCATCAACGTCCGCTCCGGCGCGGAGTCGTGCCCGGACAACTGCTCCCCCATCAGCTGCACGGCAAGGGTGAACAGCCCGAAGCGCAGGCCGGTACCGCGGGAGCGCGGGCTGCGGAGCAGTTCGGTGCGCGCCTTCCAGAGGATGTCCCGGACGGCCTTGACGCTGGCGACGGTCGCGACTCCCTCGGTGTCGGTCGCTTCGCGCTCGCCGAGCGGGAGGTAGGCGTAACGCACACTGCCACTGGGCCGGGCGCCGCGAAGCCGTGAGCTGAATTCTTCGAGGACGCCCTCGCAGTAGTCCGACCGAACGAGACAGACCATCGGCAGCCCGCGACGCCCGGCGCGTTCCTGCCGATCCTGGTACCCGGGCTCCCACTCGACGTTCGCCTGGTGCAGCGACCGAGGCAGATCCCCGATCCGCGGCCGCTGGTAGAGCGCGCCGATGAGCTTCACCAGCTTCTCGCTCCCGGGGAAGGCGAGCGGATCCCGCTGGTGCTCTTGGGTGGCGGTGGTGGTCTGTGCCATGACCCATGGTCACACGGGGGCCGAGGGAGGAGTGCCGCATTTTTGCCGTCCCGCCAGGCAATCACTCGGGTAGCTTGCGCCATTGGGCCGAACGAGTGGTGCGGAAAACAGCCGAGCGGACAGATTCCGCTGTTCACCAGAGAACCGCATACACAGCGTCAACCGCACTGTGCGGATCGTCATCCACAAGGTGGCAGACGCAACGAGAAGCCGGCCGGTCGGCCTCCGACTTCGAGATCCCCGCCGCGCTCCCGCGCCCCGAACGCGCCCGCCGGCGGAACTCGCCGGGCCGGATGCAAAGCCGCTGGTCCATTCGGTGGAACACCGATCCTCCGGCGTCACATTTTCCATGATCACAGCGAGTCACGATTGGCGAAATCTCTCGGACAACGAGACAGAGGCGAACATGACACCGATCCACCGTCGAGCCGCCAGTGCTCTCGTGGCCGTGATCGTCCTTCCCTGGTTGACCGCGGAAAGCTGCGAAGACAACACCGAATCCCACCCGGACACCTCGGTCCAGCAGAGCACCGGAACGCCGGCCGCTCCCGGCGGTACACCCGATATCGGTGGTGATTCCGTGACCACAAGCCCTTTGGCAGGGCCTTCACCTTCCGAGGACAGGCCCGAAGCCACCGGACTCACGATCACGCAACCACCGGCGACCAGCGTCTCGCCGTCTCCGTCCGCCGTCGAGCCGTCCACCGCCGCTACCGCGTCGGCACCGTGACGAACCCGACGAGGAAAACGCAAGCTGATCAAAGCGGTCCGTGGGCCCGAATCTCGACGTTGCTGTCGCAAACAGTCCTCCTGTCAGCCCTCTTGTACTACTTCGGCTGGGTTCGCACCCAGGCCGTATGGGAGTACTTCGGGATAGACACCAGCCTGTTGGGGTTCTCGACGCCGGATTACGCCTTGAGGAGCATCAACTCGACCATTCTTCCCTTGATCGGCTGCGGCATCCTGGCTTTGTTCTTGGTGGCGCTTCACCGAACAGTGCTTCTCCCGGCGGCCACCGCAGCACGGTCGACCTCGCGGCGAAAGCTTGCCGACCGGGCGATCATCGCCTGCTACGCCGCGGCCGGCCTGACGCTTGCGACGATCGGGATCGGCTTCCTGATACCGGCGAGTGTAAACTGGGCCCCCACCATCGCTCTCTCCTTCATGTTGCTGACGGCCACCGGCCTGATCGCCTACCTGGACCATCTGCGATCCCTGCAGATTCGAATGACCAGCCGCCACCCGCGCGAGAAATCATCGGTCCGGCCGTCCGTACTCGCCGCTTTGGCCGTGATCGGCGCACTGTGGTCCGCCTCCTCGTATGCACGCACCAATGGAGAGCAGTCGGCCCGTGACATCGCCGGCCACTTGAATTCACGCCCGGCGATCGCGCTCTACAGTGTTGGACGACTCGCCGTGTCCGGCCCCGGCATCTCGACCGTCGAGATCAGCCAAAAAGACTCGAAGTACAAGTTCTGCTACACCGGTCTCGTCTCGTTGATCCACACTTCGGACAAGTATTTGCTGATCTCGCAGCAATGGAGACACGGACGCGACGCCGTGTACGTGATCCCGATCAGCAGCGATGTGCGGATTGACGCGATCGCACGGTGAGCAATGCCGTTCAGCGTCGAATGCCCGCGAGCAGGTTTTCCCAGTTCTCATAGGCGATCCGCGCCCGGTCGGCGTCGCTGACCGGCGCAGTCGCCATGAACCGGCGGGCGGAACCGCCGTGCTCGCGGTTGAACGGGTAATCCGAGGCGTACATGATCCGGTCCGCACCCACGGTCTCCAGGCTCCACCGGAGATACCGATGGCTGGCGATGCCGCCCGGGGTGATGAAGACGTTCGTGCGGAAGTACTCCGCGATCGGGCGCTCCAGCTTGATCACCGCGTCCAATGCCGCCACGCGGTCGAGGTAGAACAGCACGACCTCGCCCCAGTGCCCCAGGATCAGCCGCAGTCCCGGGAACCGGTCGAAGACCCCGGCGACGATCAGGCGGAGCGCGGTCAGCCCGGCCTCGTAGTGCCAGCCGAAGGTCCCGGTGGCCAGCAGCTCGTCCACCGGGCCGCCGAAGCGCCGGTAGTAGGCCTCGGTGACCGCCGGGACCGGCACGCTCGGGTGCAGGTACACCGGGGCGCGCAGGTCGTCGGCGGCCTCGAAGATGTCCCAGAAGCGGGACTCGTCGAGGGCCTGGCCGCGGGAGTTCGCGTTCAGCAACGCCCCGTCGAACCCGAGGTCCGCGACGGCCCGCCGCAGCTCGTCGGCCGCCGCCGAGGACGTGGACGTCGCGAGGGCCGCGAACCCCCGGAACCGCCCGGGAAACCGGCCGATGGCGTCGGCGAGGACGTCGTTGGTGGGACGCTGCAGGGCGACGGCTTCGGCGGGGTCGAGGTCCTGCAAGCCGGGCGTCGTGAGCGACAGCACGGCGGTGTCGATCCCGGCGTCGTCCATCGCGGCGACACGGCCTTCGCCGAGGTCGAGCAACGCGGCACTGGCGACGGCCCGGCTCATCATCGGCGCGGCGAGCGCGGGGTCGTGCCGCCGCCACGCCGCGACCACGTCGGCCGTGGCGAAGTGCTCTTCGAGACCGTAGAGCCTCACCGGACGGTCTTGAGCGCGCCGGCCCAGGATTCGAGCTGGTCGAACAGCACCGACGCGGCGTCGTCGTGCATCGGGGCCGGGGTGAACTCGGCGAAGTTCTCGAAGTCGGTGAAGAGCGAGAACGACAGCTGCTGGCGCACGTGGGCCAGCTGCAGCTCACTGCAGATCGCCCGCAGGTGCTCGATGGCGCGGGCGCCGCCGAGCGCGCCGTAGGAGACGAAGGCGGCGGCCTTGTTGTTCCACTCGGCGTAGAGGTAGTCGATGGCGTTCTTCAGGACACCCGAGGTGGAATGGTTGTACTCCGGGGTGACTAAGACGAACCCGTCGAACTCGGCGATCTTGGCGGACCAGGCCTTCGTGTGGTCGTTGGCGTAGACGCCGCGGCTGGCGGACACCGCTTCGTCGAGGTGTGGCAGCGGGTGGTCGAGCAGGTCGATCAGCTCGTAGTCGGCGCCCGGGCGTTCCTTGGCCTTGGCCAGCACCCACCTCGCCACGGCTTCGCCCTTCCGGCCGGGACGGGTGCTGCCGAGGATGATCGCGATCTTCACAGAGGCTTCCTCTCACTTGAATTTTCAAGTTAGACACTAGCACGCTGACGTGAATTTTCAAGTCAGCTAGACTGTGGTGATGACGGAATCCCGGCAGCGCTGGCTGACGACCGACGAGCTGTCGGCGTGGCGCGCGTTCATGCGGCTGACCCAGCGCTTGCCGGCGTCCCTGGAGGCGCAGCTCCAGCGGGACGCGCAGCTGAGTTTCCTCGAGTACTACGTGCTCGCGCACCTGTCGGAGCAGCCCGGGCGCCGGGCGCGGATGAGCGACCTGGCGGCTTTGGCGAACACGGAGCTGTCGCGGCTGTCCCACCTGATCAGCCGCCTGGAGAAACGCGGCTTCGCCTGCCGGGAAACGGACCCGGACAACGGCCGGTACACGCAGGCGATCCTGACGAACGCGGGCTTCGCGCACCTGGAGTCGGTCGCGCCCGGACACGTCGAGCGGGTGCGGGACCTGTTCGCCGACGCCCTGACCCCGGCGGAGCTGCGTACGCTGCGGCGGATCGCGGACAAGGTGCTGGCCCGCATCGACGACCACGCCGGATAACGGAAGCCGGCGGCACCTCGCGATCTTCGCCGGTACCAACGACATCGTCGGCGCACTGACCGGCGTGGAGCCGCTCAGTTCATCGAACGCAACCGGCAGTACTTCGACGGCCGGGAAAGCTGGGGCAATCGCCAGATCGCGCCCAACGACGTCATACCTCGGCTCGGCGTCGGCGAAGCAACTCGGCGGCGATCGAGTAAGGGGGCGCCGCCGCCTCCGAGCGGGCAGCGTGCTCGACGATCGCGTCCTCCAGGAAGCGGTGATCGGCAGGCCGCGGATAAGCGGCGTAGACCGGCCGCAGCCCGGCGGCGTCGATATCGCCGAAGCGACCGGCGTCGATGAACACACCCTTGTGCGTCAGGTAGGTCAGGACGCCCCGCCGGTCGGCCACGCCCAGGCAGGAGTGCAACGCGATCGCCTCCCACACCCGGTCGACGTCCGCGGCCGGGACGCCGTGCTCGGTCAGCACGGAGGCGGCCAGGTCCGCGCCCTCCACCTCGAACCGGGCCTCGCCCGCCGCGAGGGTGCCCAGGCCCAGGTCGTGCAGGACGCAGGCAGCGAACAGCAGATCCTCGTCGTAGGCGGCGTCGTGCACGGAGCCTTCCTGCTCGGCCACCAAGCGGGCGAACAGGAAGCTGCGGATGCTGTGCTCGACGATCGGCAGGCTCTCCGTCTGC
The DNA here is from genome assembly GCF_014873755.1 of Amycolatopsis lexingtonensis. Taxonomy (NCBI): domain Bacteria; kingdom Bacillati; phylum Actinomycetota; class Actinomycetes; order Pseudonocardiales; family Pseudonocardiaceae; genus Amycolatopsis; species Amycolatopsis lexingtonensis. Next base: position 10,382,354 of record NZ_JADBEG010000001.1, on the reverse strand, counting down.
CGCGCCAGGGCGAGGCTCGCATCGGCCAGTGGGCCGCCGGGCAGCGCAAGTGCGTTGGTCATGCACCGAACCGTAGGAGCCGGCCGGCGGACCGAACAGTGGCCCGAGTGCCATTCACCGCTATCATCGGGCCATGACGCACCGGATCGCGGTCCTCGTCCTGCCCGGCGTGCCGGCGCTGGAATTCGGGATCGCGACACAGATCTTCGCGGCCGATCCGTACTACGAGATGGTCGTCTGCACGGCCGGGCGCCCCGGACCGGTGCCCGGCGCCGGGTTCACCGTCACCGCCACGGCCGGCCTCGACACGCTGGCCGGTGCCGGCACCGTGCTCGTGCCCGGCTACCAGGACATCGCCACGCCGCCGCCGTCCGAGGTCCTGGACGCGCTGCGCGCGGCCCACGACGGCGGCGCCCGGCTGGTCTCCATCTGCGTCGGCGCGTTCGCCCTCGCCGCGGCCGGCCTGCTCGACGGGCGCCCCGCGACCACGCATTGGCAGTACGTCAGTCAACTCCGCCGGCAGTACCCGAAGATCGAGGTCGTGCTGGACCGGATGTACGTCGACGACGGCGACATCCTCAGCTCCGCCGGCGTGACCGCGGGGCTCGACCTCTGCCTGCACCTGGTCCGCCGCGACCAGGGCCCCGCCGCGGCCAACACCCGGGCACGCGCCCTCGTCGCCCCGCCGCGGCGCACCGGCGGCCAGGCGCGGTACATCGAACGGCTCCGCCCCGACGCGACCGGCGACCAGCTCGCCCCGCTGAGGGACTGGATGCTCGACCACCTCGCCGACGAACTGACCATCGACGCCCTCGCGAAACGCGCCCACATGTCCCGGCGGACCCTCATCCGCCGGTTCCGGGAGGAGGCCGGCACCTCGCCGATGGCCTGGCTGGCCGACGCCCGCATCGACCGCGCACGCGAACTGCTGGAGACGACCACCATGCCCGTGGAACGAATCGGCCGCCTCACCGGACTCGGCGCGCCCTCCTCGGTGCGAGCGGCGTTCCACCGGCACATCGGCACCTCACCCCAGGAGTACCGGGCGCTTTTCCGCCACAGCACCACGATCACGAACCCGTGACGGCACCTGCATCCGGTGACCGACCCGGCTGACACCGCTCAGGCCGCGAACTCCAGCGTCCGCTCACGTCACGCGTCAAGATAGACACTAAGTCGCCCCTACTCAGGGCAGCAAAAAAGCCCAGGTCGTTGACCTGGGCTTTGCTCCCCCGCTTGGACTCGAACCAAGAACCCTCCGGTTAACAGCCGAATGCTCTGCCAGTTGAGCTACAGGGGAATGTCGCTCACTTCCGGTGCCGGTCTCTCCGACCGACAAGAGAAACCTTAGCCCATGCCCCGAACCCGCCTCACACCACCCCCCACTTGGCGCAACCGCCACCGGAGTCCCGGTTTTCCTGGACAATGGACAGTCGGACGACCTAGCGACAGGAAGGCGTGGACGCGGATGAAGAAGTTCCTGCTGGGGGCAGGCCTGGGGTACGTACTGGGCGCCAAGGCAGGCCGGGGGCGGTACGAGCAGCTCGTGCGCACCTACCGCCGGGTCGTCGACCACCCCATGGTGCAAGGGGCCGCCGGGGTGGCTCGGGCCAAGATCAGCGAGAAGGTGCGGCGCTGACCTGGGCCACGAAGAACACCCGGCGGAACTCGAACCACGTGATGCCGCCGGCCCTGGTGGGGTACGCCGATGCCAGGAGCGGGGCCAGTTCCGCGCGGAACCGGTCCCACTCGGCGTCGGCCAGTGCGGCGCGGATCGGGCGCAACGCCGTTCCGGTGATCCACTCCAGCACCGGGTTCTCCCCCTGCAGCGGCTGCGCGTACGTCGTCTCCCAGGCGTCGACGACGCAGCCCGCGTCGGTCAGGAGGTTCGCGTACTCGAGGGGACTGGACACCGCGTCGTCTTCGCGCAGGACGACCTCCGCCAGGCGGGACGACCAGGCCGGGGACGCCGCCAGTTCCCGCGTCAGCGCGTGCGAGGGCGCGGCGAAGTTGCCGGGCACCTGGATCGCCAGGTAAGCGCCCGAAGGCAGCGAAGCCGACCATCGGCGAAGCAGCGACGCGTGGTCCGGGACCCACTGCAGGACGGCATTCGACACCACGACGTCGGTGTCCGGCGCCGGGGTCCAGTCGCGGACGTCGAGCACCTGGGCGTCGAGGCCGCGGGAGCGAGCCGCGGTCACCATTTCGGGTGAACTATCGCCGCACTCCAGGACCGCCGAGGGCCAGCGCTCCCGGAGAGACACCGTCAGGTTGCCGGGGCCGCAGCCGAGGTCCACCACGCGCCGGGGCTCGACTGCCCCGATGCGCGAGACCAGGTCGTGGAACGGCCGGGCCCGCAGGTCGGCGTAGTCGAGGTACTTCCCGGGATCCCACACGGTCGCCTCCAGTAAACAGTACGCCTGTACTGAGTACGAGCGTACTGCTACTCGGCGGGCTTGACCAGCTTCGCGGCGGCCTGCTCGGCGATGGCCGCGACCAGGTCGGCGTCGGTGCCGGGGTCCGGGCGGACCTGCAGGACCGTGCCGTCGCGGCCGGGGACCTTGCGCTGGACGAACCACGCTCCCCCGGACCCGATCTCCTGCCGGTGCCGCGAGCGGATCGAGCCCTCGACACGCTGGTAGGTCTCGCGCGGCACCTTGCCCGGCGCCGGCAGCCGGAAGCGGACCGGCGGCCGGTCGGCCAGTACGACGGCCGCGCCCGCGGTGCCGACCTCGGCCGACTCGGTCAGCGTGAACACGCCGTCGGACCACGCCGCCTTGCCGATCAGGTGCCAGCCGACGCGCCGCGCGCCCTCGCCGTCCGGGACCCACAGGCCCAGGGCCGTCACGACCAGGTGGCCACCGCCTTCGACCGGGGCGCTGACGACGACGTCCTCGCCCGGGTCCAGCGCACCCGCGAAGTCCTCGGGTGTGCGGTCGCCCAGCAACCGGCGCAAAAAACTCATCTCAGCCCCACGCGCCGGCGGCCGCCTGCTCGCCCAGCGACTTCTTGTACTGCTCCAGCGCGACGAGGTCGCCGAACAGCGCGCGGTAGTCGTCCGGCGCTTCGACCGGCGACAGCCGCTGCAGCTTGCCCTTGATCTCCGCGATCTGCCGCCCGACGAGGCTCTCCTGCAGCCGCGCGAGGATCGACGAGATGTACCGCGAGTCGACTTCGTCCTTGGCCTGCAACGGTTCCACGGCCAGTTCCGACAGCACCCGCCGGACCGTCCCTTCCGGACAGTGCGGGGCCGCCGCGTCCAGCAGCGCCGGGCCGGTCAGGCCCGAACCCGCGCCGCCCGCCTTCAGCACCGCCTCGTGGACCGCCACGTACACCGGATGCGTGAACGCCTCCAGCGGCAGCGCGTCGTACTCCGGCCCAGCGATCGCGGGCTGCTGCAGCGCGGCCTTCAGCGCCTCGCGCTGCACCGCGAACCGCGGGTCCTTCGGGGCCGGCCGGGCCACGTCCTGGGTCGGCGCCGCCGGGGCGGCCTGCTGGCCGCGCGCGGGCTGGCGCAACGGCGCCCCGCCGCGCTTGTCGGTCGCGCCCGCGCTGCCGCGGACCCGGTTGACCACCTGCGCGACGTCCTGCCAGCCCACCCACCAGGCGAGCTTCGACGCGTAGCCGTCGCGGGCCGCGCGGTCCTTGATCGACGCCACCATCGGCACGGTCTTCTGCAGCGCCGCGACCTGGCCGTCGACCGAGTCGAGGTCGTAGTTCTTGAGCGTGCTGCGGATGACGAACTCGAACAGCGGGGTGCGCCGCGCGACCAGGTCCTTCACCGCGCTGTCGCCCTTGGCCAGGCGCAGCTCGCAGGGGTCCATGCCGTCCGGCGCGACCGCGATGTACGTCTGGCCGGCGAACGTCTGGTCGCCCTCGAACGCCTTGAGCGCGGCCTTCTGCCCCGCTTCGTCACCGTCGAAGGTGAAGATGACTTCGCCGCGGAAGGCGTCGTCGTCCATCATTAGCCGGCGCAGCACCTTCATGTGGTCCTCGCCGAACGCCGTGCCGGACGACGCGACCGCCGTCGGCACCCCCGCCGCGTGCATCGCCATCACGTCGGTGTAGCCCTCGACCACGACGACCTGGTGCCGCTTCGCGATCTCGCGCTTGGCCAGGTCGAGGCCGAACATGACCTGCGACTTCTTGTAGATCGGCGACTCGGCGGTGTTGAGGTACTTCGCCGAGATCCGGTCGTCGTCGAACAGCCGCCGCGCGCCGAAGCCGACGACGTCGTTGCCGACGTCCCGGATCGGCCAGACCAGCCGCCGGTGGAAGCGGTCCATCGGGCCGCGCTGGCCCTCCTTGGACAGCCCCGCGGTGAGCAGCTCCTTGACCTCGAAGCCGCGGGTCAGCAGGTACTTCGTCAGCTTGTCCCACCCGCCGGGCGCGTAGCCGCAGCCGAAGGTCTTCGCCGCGGCGGCGTCGAAGCCGCGCTCGGACAGGAAGTCCCGCGCCGCGCGCGCTTCGTCGGTGTTCAGCTGCTCGGCGTAGAACTCCTGCGCGACGCGGTGCGCCTCGACCAGCCGGGTGCGGCTGCCGCGGTCGCGCTGGATCGTCGCGCCGCCGCCCTCGTAGGTGAGCCGGATGCCGACCCGGTCGGCCAGCCGCTCGACGGCCTCCACGAACGAGATCAGGTCGATCTTCTGGATGAACTTGATCACGTCACCGCCCTCGCCACAGCCGAAGCAGTGGAAAGTGCCGTGCGTCGGGCGGACGTTGAACGACGGGGTCTTCTCGTTGTGGAACGGGCAGAGGCCCTTCAGGCTGCCCCCACCGGCGCGGCGCAGTGCCACGTACTCCCCGACGACCTCGTCGATCCGGTTCCGCTCGCGCACCTCCGCGATGTCGCTCTCCCGAATCCGTCCTGCCACGCCACCCACTCTAGTCTCGCCGTTTGCGGCACACTCGGGGCATGGCCACCACGCCCACCGCCCAGGACACCCTCGCCGAGGAGTTCGCCGCCCACCGGTCTCACCTGATCGGGGTCGCCTACCGGCTGACCGGCACCCGCGCCGACGCCGAGGACGCGGTCCAGGAGTCCTGGCTGCGGCTGGCCGGGCTCGACGACGCCGGCCGCGCGGCCATCCGCGACCTGCGGGGCTGGCTCACCACGGTCGTCGGCCGGATCTGCCTCGACCGGCTGAAGTCGGCCGCGGCCCAGCGCGAGAAGTACGTCGGCAACTGGCTGCCCGAGCCGGTCGTCACCCCGTTCGGGCGCCCGGTGAGCGAAGACCCCCTGGAAGTCGCCGTGCGTGACGACGGGCTGCGGATGGCCGCACTGGTCGTGCTCGACAAGCTGACCCCGGAGCAGCGCGTCGCGTTCGTGCTGCACGACGCCTTCTCGGTGCCGTTCTCGGAGATCGCGGACGCGCTCGGCGTGTCGGTCGAGGCCGCGCGCCAGCACGCGTCCCGCGGCCGCAAGGCCCTCGCCGACGCCGACCCGGCGCCGCGGGTGCCGCTGGACGACCAGGCGAAGATCCTCGAGAAGTTCGTCATCGCGCTGCAGGCCGGCGACATCCAGGCGATGACGGAGCTGCTGGCCCCGGACGTCGTGCTCATCGGCGACTCGAACGGCAAGGGCCGCACCGCCCGCCAGCTCATCCTGGGCCCGGACAAGATCGCCCGGTTCTTCGTCGGCCTCACCCGCAAGTACGCGCCAGGGACGCTGCTCGACGGCGCGCCGGTGCTCGTCAACGGCGACCTGGGCATGTACCTCGCCCCGCAGCCGGGCCGCGACGGCTTCCTCCCGCTCGACGAGCACGTGCAGTCGGTCACCATCCGCGACGGGAAGATCGTGGCGATCTACGACGTCGTCAACCCGGACAAGCTGGCCCGGATCACGCGTCCCGGCGACGCGCCTGCGTGATCCCGCCCGCCAGCAGCAGCGCGGCGAAGGCACCGAAGTAGGCCAGCGCCCAGCCCGGCGGCAGCGGCGAGTCGGACAGCACCGTCGCGTTGCCGCCGTCGCGGCCCGCGTTCGCCTCACCGGTGCCGCTGAGGAACTTCGTGACGGCGTTCAGCGGCAGCCACCGGTGGATCGCGTGCCCGGCCCGCGGGATCAGCTGGACGACGTTCTCCGCCATCAGCGGGTAGGCGACCAGCACCGCGACCGCCCCGGCGGTGTGGCGCACGACCAGGCCGACGCCGACCCCGCAGACGGCGGCCAGCGCGAACACCGGGCCGGTGCCGGCGACGATCGTCCAGTCCGCGGCGCTGTCCAGGGCCAGGTCGGCGTCCGGGGCGAGCACCCGCGCGACCAGCCAGGCCGCGAACGCCGCCACCTCACCGATCCCGAACGCGTAGCCGGCGACGAGCGCGGCCTTGGCCAGCAGCACCGGCGTCCGGCTCGGCACGGCTTGGAAGGTGCCGTGGATCGTGCCGGAGTGGTACTCGCTCGTCACCGCGAGCGCTCCCAGCAGCAGCACCGCGACCAGCGCGAGCTGGTAGCCGAACTGGGTGCTCGCGACGGTGGGCGGCAGCCGGGACTCGGTGGCGGTGAGCGCCGTGAGCGCGGCCGGGAAGGCCAGCGCGACGAGCGCGAAAAGACCGCACACCCAGGGCGTGGCGATGCTGAAGAGCTTGATCCGTTCACTGGCGACGAGGTGCATGCGGAGAACGGTCCCGCGGCGGACCCCGGTGGCGCGTCCACCCGGGGTCCGATCCCCGGTGTCCTACGGGAGCGGGACGCGGCAGGCGTCGCCCGAGGTGAAGCCCTGGTCGACGATGCCGAGCGCGCTGTTCATCCGGGCGCGGGAGTTCTCGAGCGCGATCTGGTAGGTCAGCTCGACGACGCCTTCGCGGCCGAACTCGCGCTCGAGCTCGGCGACCTGCTCGTCGGTGACCGTGACCCGCTCGCCGGAAATCGCGTCGGCGTAGGCGATCGCGAGCCGTTCCTGGCGGCTGAACGCGGGCGAGGTCGCGTAGTCGTCGATCTGCTTCAGCCGGTCGATGTCCAGGCCGTCGTGCTTCTGCAGCATGGTGCCGAAGTCGACGCACCACGAGCAGCCGATGCGGGTCGCGACCCGGTAGACGGCGAGCTCCCGGACGCTGACCGGCAGCCGCTTGGAGGCGCGCTCCACCAGCAGTTCGTGCGCGAGGTTCGCGCGCAGCAGGCCGGGGTGGTGCGCGACGACGGCCATCGGCTCGGGCACGGCGCCGTAGCGGCGGCCAGCGATCCGGTAGCACAGCTTGAGGATCGGTCCGGCTTCGGTGCTCTTCTTCGCGGGGATGCGCGGCATTGTCCGTTCTCCTTCGTCTCGGTCACGAGGAGGACGAGACGGCCTCCGGAGACGTGACAGCGGGCGCAGTGAGCCAGGCCGCCAGCAGGACCGCGGCCGCGCCCGCGAACACGACGGTCAGGCCCGGCGCGGCCAGCCCGCCGGTCGCGGCCAGCGCCAGCCAGCCGAACACCGCGGCCCCCGCAAGCCCGCCCGCCTGCCTGGCGAAGGTCAACGACCCCAGCGTGACGCCCAGCAGCGCGCGGTCCGCCCGCGTCTGGCCCAGCACGGTGTAGGCGGACGTGCAGACGGCGAACGCGGCGCCGATCGCGAACAGCCCCGGGGCGAGCAGCCACGGTGCGCCGTCCAGCGCGGCCGCGGCGGCGATCGCGGCGAGCCCCGCCGTGCCGAGCAGGCAGCCGGCGCGGCCCCACGCCGTCATATCCGGGTGCCGTCGGGCCAGCGCGGCGAAGGACGCGGAAAGCGCGAGCTGCCCGGCGGTCATCGCGACGAGCAGCAGCCCGGTGCCCGCGGCGCCGGAGCCGAGCGCGGCGACCAGCGCGACGTAGGTGAAGGTGCCGTAGAGCGCGGCGCCCGCGAGGCCGTTGACCACCACCGCGCGCTTGAGGACGGCGTCCGCGAAGACCTTCGGCGAGATCAGCGGGCTCGCCGTGCGGCGCTGCCTTCGGACGAACAGGAACCCGGTCACGACGGCGGTCGCGACCAGCAGCGGCGTCCACAGTGGACTCCGGGCGAGCCGCTCGAAGGTGCCCAGCGCGACCACCGCGGCGCCCGCGACGGCCAGCAGCGCGCCGCCCGGCACGTCGAGCTTCTCCTTGGTGCCGCGGGGTTTCGCGGGCAGCCCGCACCACCCGAGCACGAGGGCGGGCACGCACAGCGGCAGGTTGACCAGGAAGATCCACCGCCAGCCGGGACCGGCCGCGAGCAGCCCGCCCAGCGGCGGGCCGCCGAGGGTCGCGGCCGCGAAGACGGCGGTCTGCCAGCCCTGGCGGCGCAGCAATTCGTCGCGCTCGAACAACTCGCCGAGCCCACTCATCGCCGTGACGACCAGGCCGCTCCCGCCCAGCCCCTGCAGTGCGCGGGCGGCGATCAGCGACCCGACGTCGGGCGCGGCGGCGCACCACGCGGAGGCGGCGGCGAACACGAGGACCGACGCGGCGAAGGACGCGCGCCGGCCGTGGAGGTCGCCGAGCCTGCCGTGCAGCGGGGTCGCGACGGTCAGGGTCAGCAGCCCGGCGGCGGTCACTGCGACCAGGCCGGTGCGGGCGTGCAGGTCGGCGCCGATCGAGGGCAGGGCCGCGGTGACGATCAGGCCGTCGAGCTGGGCCATCGCCATGCCGAGCAAAAGCCCGGCGAACGCGAGGTTCCGAGATGCGTGCATAAAGCACACGTTATACCGTGCGTTGTGCACACATCAAGCGACGGCGGCCCCGCCCTCTTCCGCCTGGTCCGCCACTGGGCCCGCCAGTGGGCCCCGGACGTCGTCGAGCGCTTCGCCGCCGACGCGCCGCCGACGTGGACGGTGCCGAACCTCTTCGTCATCCAGGCGATCGACGGCGCCGCGGCCGACGAGGTCACCGTCGCGGACGTGGCCCGCCAGCTGGGCATCGACCGCTCGGTGGCCAGCCGGATGACGACCGAAGCGGCCCGCGACGGCTTCGTGACGCGCTCGACGTCGACCCGCGACGCGCGCCGGGCCGTGCTGACACTCACCGACCAGGCCAGGGAGTTCCTCGCGGCTTCGCAGGCCCACCAGCGCCAGGCGTTCGACGCCCTGGTGGGGCACTGGCCCGCCGAAGACCGCGAACGGTTCGCGGGCTACCTGAGCCGGCTCGCGGGCGAAGTCCTCGGTTAGCTCCAAGCGCCCCAATGTGGCCTTGGTTGCGTCAGACGCACCCAATGTGGCCTTCGGTGCGTGGGACGCACCGAAGGCCACATTGGGGCGCTGGGCGCCGAGAGTGACTACTCCCCGGTGCTGCCGTCGATCGACTCGCGGATGAAGTCGGCGTGGCCGTTGTGGCGCGAGTACTCCTCGACCAGGTGGACGAGGATCCAGCGCAGGGTCGGCGTGTTGCCGTCCCGCAGCGAACGCCGGGCCCGCCGCGTCAGGTCGCCGTCCGCCAGGGCTTCCCGCACCGCGGCTCGCGACCGGTCCACCGCGCTCTGCCATAGGTTGTGAAGCTGCTCCGCGGTGTCGTCCGCGGCGGACTCCCAGTCCCAGTCCGGGGTCGCGGCCCAGTCGACCGCGTCGAACGGCGGCATCCGGTCGTGACCGGACCACACGAAGGAGAACCAGTTGTCCTCCACGTAGGCCAGGTGCTTGAGCAGTCCCCCGAGGGTCATCGTGGCCGGCGGCACCGTCGCGCGCAGGCCCGCCGCGTCCAGGCCGGCGCACTTCCAGGCCAGGGTCGCGCGGTGGAAGTCGAGGAAACCGAGGAGGGTCTCGGCTTCGCCGCCGTCGAACGGCGGTTCGGGCCGCCCCTGTTCGTCCACGGAGATCAGCTTACGGCGTCAGCGCGCGGACGTCCCAGATCCACACCCCGCCGACGAACTCCGCGGGCTTGCGCAGCAGCAGTTCCACTGTGGACTTGAGGGCTTCCTGGTTCTGCCGCGGCCCGACCACGAGGACGTCGGCCTTCCAGTACCGCAGGTCGGCCAGTGCCAGGGTGCGGTCCGCTTCGGTGATGTTCGCGGCCTGGCCGGTGCGCTCGACCTCCGCGAACAGGTCCGACGTCGGCCGCGGGACGGCGCCGTACCGGCCGCGGCGGTCGTCCGCCGACGTCGGGCCGACGAAGTAGCCCTCCGGCATCGGGTAGCCGAGACCGGCGTCGACCTGCCAGTGCAGCGGCTCGGCCTCGCCGGTGCTCGGCAGCGGGACGGGCACCAGCGAGCCACCGGGAGCGATGTACTGGCGCCAGATACCGTCGGCGAAGAACGGCGGCGAAAGCGGGCGCTGGTGCGTCACCAGCTCCGTCGGCGCGATCGGCAGCAGCACGGCGACGACGGCGCCGACCCAGAGCATCTTCAGCGGGAAGCGCGGTTTATCGTCGAGCGGTTGCGGCAGCTCGGCCGCCGCCGTCCAGACGCGGTGCGTCGCGATCGCCAGGAGCCCACCGACCACGGGGATGCAGCCCATCGCGAGCCGCGACTCGATCAGCGAGTCCAGCAGCGGCAGCTGGCCCAGCCACTTCCACAGCCCGGGGACGCCGGTGTCCTCGTGCGCCACCGTGATTTCGACCCCCAGCGACAGGAAGGCCATCACGTACATCGTGATCGCGAGCGCTCGCGCGACGACGTCGCGCCACAGCCAGATCGTGAGCACGACCATGAGCACGATCAGCGGCCAGCCGAAGAACGCGTTCTCCTCGGTGCGGTTCATCGAGACGTCCGCGGCGGCTTCCGGGCTGCCGGCGATCGACTGCGTCGCGAAGCGCGTGAGGGCCGCGGTGTCGTTGCCCGCCGAACCGTGCAGGAGGGAGTGGAAGCTGTACGGGCCGAAGAACTGCCAGTACAACGGGAATCCGGCGATCAGCAGCGCGACCACCGCGCCGATGCCGACGCCCTTGCCCAGCGGCGCCAGCATGCCGCGGATTTCCGCGCGGCGCGGGATGAGGTAGGAGACCACGAAGACGAGGAAGGTGAGCGCGAAGATCGCCAGCGGTTCCTCACCGAGCAGGATCTGCCACGCGACGAGGACGCCGAGCACGATCCCGTTGCGCACCGGGCGTTCGCCGTGCGCGATCTGGATGGTCTTGAGGGCGATGAACGGCAGCACGAACAGCACGACGAAGTTCGGGTGCGCGTTGCCGTGCGAGATCATCGGCGGGGCGAAGCCGCAGAAGGCACCGCCGATCGCGGCCGCGGTCCGGTTCGGCACCAGGTGGCGCGAAAACACCCAGTACCAGCCGAACGCGGTGCCGGCGAGGCCCGCGGTCAGCACGATGGCCCAGGTGAGCGTCGCGCCGAAGGTCAGCGTGATCGGCGCGAGCGGGATGTTCAGGCCGAACATCGCGGCGTTCGCCGCCATGTTCACGCCGTCCGGGTAGTTCTGCAGGTCCGTGGTGAACGGGTTCTGGAAGTGCAGCACGGACTTCGCGACGACCGTGGAGTACCACTCCCACTGGCTCTGGTCGGACGCGCCGTTCCAGAGGTAGCCGCGCTTGAGGTCGAACCAGAGCCCGTTGTAGAGCAGGATCGTGAAGAGCAGGTAGCCGCCGCCGATGGCGGTGTCCTGCCACGCCCAGCGTTTCGGGCCGGTGGGTGCTTCGGGGGCGGGCGGGACGAGCTCGGGGACGGCTTCGGACTTCAAGCTCACGGTTCGACCACCCTGGCGAAGAAGTAGAGGGCACCCGTGGCGGCGTGCCGGACCAGCAGCAGGAACGGCCGGTCCACCGCCACGGCGACCGGTTCGTCGATGATCATCGAGGTGAGCCGCATCGTCAGCGCGGTCGCCGCGGCCCCCTCGAACCCTTGTTCGTCGACGCGCAGCACGGCTTGGTGAAGCACTTCGGAGACGGTCAGCCGCGGGTCCGGAGAAAGCCCGGAGAGGTCGGCTTCGTCGCCGAACATGGTGCGCACGCCCAGGCCGCGCAGCACGGCGGTCAGCGAGCTGGGCACGTCGAGTGAAACTTTCGGGAGCGCGAGCTCCACCGGCTTGAAGCGGATCTCGCCGAGCAGGCCCGCCAGCTTCGCCTGGTCGAGCGCGGCTTCGGCGTCGGCGAGGTCGCCGTCGGGCAGCAGCACGACGGCCTGCAGCCCGCCGCCCGCCGCCAGCTGCACGGCCTGCCAGCCGTCCGCGTGCGCGTAGCCGACGCTCTCGCTGAGCCACATGGTCGGCACGTCCCGGGTGCCCGACGGCGCGTGGAAGGGCGCGTCGGAGGTGTTGGCCTCGCGGAACGGCAGCTTCCAGGCGGCCTTCAGGTACAGCGCGTTGACCAGCACGGCGGCGACGTCCCGGTCGATCGACCCGGGCGGCAGCAGCTGCGGGATCAGCCCCCGCGTGGTGCGCCCGACATCGTCGTTGATCAGCGCCCGCGCGGCTTCGGGTTCCTTCTCGAAGGGCGCACTGGCGACGGCCGCCCCGGGCCACCCGGCGAGCTCGCTCTTGAAGGAGTCCTCGAGCGGGAGCCGGTCGTCGGCCCACAGGGTGTTGGCGACGGCCAGTTCGGGCTGCTCACCCCGCTCCTCGACGAGCTGAGCGGCTTCCTTGAGGAGGGCGGTCTGGTCCCCCAGCAGGGCGACCAGCTCATCCCGGGTCCGCCCGCGCGCGGCGAGCGCGGCGAGGGTCAGCGCACTGGCCACCGAATACGGCGAGAAACAGCTGTTCCCGCCCTCGGCACCGAGGGCCTCGTGAGCGGCGAGGGCGAACCGGAGGTGGCTGTCCGTGGCCATGCGGGCGAGACTACCGGAACGTCTCACCCCCCCGGGCGGCCACGCGGAACTCCGCCCACGGGTGACAAATCCCCCACCGGCCGACGCGGAGACGGGTGCTAGTGCCGCTCGCCCGAATGCCCGGCCGCTGGTGGTGCGACAGGCGGAACCGCCTGAGCGCCCGGCGACCCTCGATCACCGGTGCAAGCGGGTCACGTGCCACGAGTACCACACGTGAGCCTGCGCGTCCGTCAGCGAAGCGACCTGGTCGATCACCACCCTCAGCAACCCGGCGTCGTCCTTCGCCGCGTTCCAAGCAGGGACGAACAGCGGGTCCAGCGACTCCGGTGCCCGGCGGGCCAGCGCGTGCACCAGCTCCGCCAGCAGCTCGCGCTGGCCCTCCTGCATCGCCAGCCGGCGGCGGTCGCTCATCACGTAGCGCAGGGCCAGTGCCTTCAGCAGCGCCACCTCCGCCGCCACCTGTTCCGGGACCGCCAGGCGGGCGCGGTAGCGGCTCAGGGGGCTCGTGCCGAACGCCGCGCGGGTGCCCGTGACCGCCGCTGTCGTGAAGCGGCCGACCAGTTCGCTCGTCAGGCGCTTCAGCGCGACCTGGGCGCCCGGCGAGCCGTCCGGTTCCGCCTCGGCCAGCGCGGCCACCGCGGGCAACGCCAGCAGCTCCGTCGCCGCGTTCTCCAATGTGGACACCGACTGCGACGAGAAGTGCTTGGCGGCGGCCTCGGCGACCGCCGCGCGCTCGTCCGGGTGGGCCAGCACGCGCAGCTTGATGCGGCCGGCCAGCACGCCGTCCTCGACGTCGTGGACCGAGTACGCCACGTCGTCCGCCCAGTCCATGATCTGGGCCTCCAGGCAGGTGCGCTCCTCGGGCGCGCCCTCGCGGAACCACGCGAACACCGCGGTGTCGTCCGGGTACACGCCGTACTTCGCCGTGCCGGGCTTGCGGGGCCACGGGTACTTCGTCGTCGCGTCCAGGCACGCGCGGGTCAGGTTGAGGCCCGCCGGGGCGCCGTCGGGGCCGAGGAGCTTGGGCTCCAGGCGGGTGAGGATGCGGATCGTCTGCGCGTTGCCCTCGAAGCCGCCGCACGCCGCCGCGACCTGGTCGAGCGCGCGCTCGCCGTTGTGGCCGAACGGCGGGTGGCCGATGTCGTGCGCCAGCCCCGCGGTGTCCACCAGGTCCGGGTCCGCGCCCAGCTCCTCGGCGATGCCGCGGCCGATCTGCGCGACTTCCAGGGAGTGCGTCAGCCGCGTGCGCGGGACGCCGGTGACCTCGGCGCCCTCCCCCGGCCCGACCACCTGGGTCTTGCCGGCGAGCCGCCGCAGCGCGGCCGAATGCAGCACTCGCGCCCGGTCGCGGGAGAACGCGCTGCGCCCGTCCGCCCGTGCGCCGGGCAGCGCCGCGGCCTTCGCCGGCTCCGGGAGCAGGCGCGCGGTGTCGTGTTCGGTGTAACCCACCCGGTCAGCTTAGGCGGGAGCACCGACAAAAAGCTCAGCCCAGGAAGGTGGCGAACAGGTCGTCGGCCGGGGTCTTGGTCAGCCGGTAGTACAGCAGCGCACCGGTTTCGCGGACGATGTAGCGCACCTGGGTGACGCGCTCCTGCACGATCGGCCCGCTGTGCGTCGGCGCGGTCCAGGCGTCCAGGCCCAGGTCGCCGGCCATCGTCCGGGCGCGGAAGGAGTGCCACGGGTCGCTGACGAGCACCGCCGTGTGCCAGTCGCGGGCTTCGACCTGCTGGGCGACCGCGCGCAGGCTCCGCAGCGTGTCACTGCCCTCGCCGACGGCCAGGGTCGCCGACGCCGGGACGCCGTGCCGGGTCAGCCACAGCTGGCCGGCCCGCGCCTCGGTGAAGTTGTCCTCGGCCTTCTTGCCGCCCGCGGTGACGATCGTCTTCGCGACGCCCGCGTCGTAGAGCTGCTTGGCCTTGACCAGCCGGGCCGCGTAGATGTCCGACGGCCTGCCGTTGTACTGCGCCGCGCCCAGCACCACGATGACGTCGGCGGGCGTCCGGTCGTTTTGGCGGGCGACCTGCCACACCCGGAACGCCGTACCGCCGACGAGCGCCACCACCACGAGGACCACGCCCAGCGCGATCCGGCGCGCCCAGTTCGCGAGCGACGGTTTGGTGCGTTCAGCGGTACCCACCCGCCCCATCTTGTCAGAACGCCGCGGCCCGCTCAGAGCCAGCCGCGCTCCTCGGCGACGCGGACGGCCTCGGCCCGGGTCCGGGCGCCGGTCTTGCCGATCGCGGCGGACAGGTGGTTGCGCACGGTGCCCTCCGACAGGTGCAGGGCGCGCGCCACGTCGGCCACCGTGGCGCCGTCCTTGGCCTCCCGCAGCACGTCCAGCTCCCGCCCGGTGAGCGGGCTGGCGCCGGTGGCGAGGGATTCCGCGGCCAGCGCCGGGTCCACCACCCGGAGTCCACTGTGGACTCGACGGACGGCTTCGACGAGCTGCTCGGGCGGGGCGTCCTTGACGACGAAGCCGGCCGCGCCGGCCGCCATCGCCCGGGCCAGGTAGCCGGGCCTGCCGAACGTCGTGCAGATGATCACCCGGCACGACGGCAGCGCGGCCCGCAGGTCGGCCGCCGCTTCGAGGCCGTCCTTGCCCGGCATCTGGACATCCAGCAGTGCGACGTCGGGCTTCGCTTCGCGCGCGGCGGCGACGACCTCGTCGCCCGAGCCGACCTGCCCGACCACCTCGATGTCGCTTTCGAGCCCGAGCACGGTGGCCAGCGCCCCGCGCACCATGGCCTGGTCGTCGGCCAGCAGCACCCGGATCAAGCGAGTCCTCCCGCGGGTTCGGCGCGCACGGCCGGGGCGGCCGCGCGCGGTTCGGGCTGCGGGACTTCCGCCCGCACCAGCAATCCTCCCCCGGGCCGGACGGACGTCCGCAACGCGCCCCCCACGGCGGCGAGCCGTTCGGAAAGCCCGCGCAGGCCGTTGCCCGCGACGACGTCAGTGGCCCGCCCGTCGTCCTCGATCTCCAGCCAGGTGTCGCCCAGCCGCACCTTCACGTGCTTGGCACCGGAATGCCGCAGCACGTTCGTGACGGCTTCGCGCAGCACGTACCCGAAGGTGTTCTGCAGCTCCGGCCGGACGTTGTCGACGGCGTGCGGCAGGTCGGCGTCGATCTCCGCGGCCCGCAGCGCCGCCCGCGCGCCGACGAGCTCCGCCGAGAGCGACACTTCGCGGTATTCCGAAACCGTCGCGCGGACGTCGGAGAGCGCACTGCGGGTCAGGCTTTCGATCTCGCGGATCTCTTCGACCGTGCGCGGGATGTCCCCGGAGCTCTCCAGCACCCGCCGGGCCAGCCCCGCCTTGACGGTGATCGTGGTGAGGCTGTGCCCGAGCAGGTCGTGCAGGTCGCGGGCGACGCGCTGGCGCTCGTTCGCCACCGCGAGCGTGGCGATCTCCTCGTTGGCCCGCTCCAGCCGCCGCACCGCGCGGACGAGGTTGGCCATGAAGAACATCGCCAGCGTCACCGAGCCGACCGTGATGAGGTCGCCGTAGTCGGCCAGGAACCGGCTCTCGAGCAGGAGCACGACGGCGCCGGCGGCCAGCGCGCCGACGTCCAGGAGCACCGACCAGGCGGCCGGGAGCAGGAACACCAGCACCGCCGTGCCGTAGAGCAGGACGAAAGCGCTCGCGCTGGTCGTCGCCAGCGTCGCGACCCCCAGGACGTTCATCGTGATCCCGAAGGCCAGCTTCACCGGCCGCTCCCGCTGGAAGAAGAACGGGAGAACCGCGTAGCACAGCGCGTACGAGTAGATCAGCAGCCCGGTGAGCACGGCTTGGACCGAGACGCCGGGCTCGGCCAGCAGCGACCGCGTGACCGGCACGAGGAACGGCAGCAGGAACACCACCGACATGACCGACCACCGCAGGCCCTTCGGGCCGCCGCGGCGCCCGGCATCGGGCAGCGGGTCCTCCCACCACGATTCCTTGCTGTTCAGCCCGAACCTGCGCTTCGCCATCGCCGTTCCTCGTTCTTCCGGCCCTCAGACGCGGGCGCTGTCCTTACGGTAACGCCTGATCACGAGCGCTCCGAGCACGACCGTCCACGCTCCCAGCACGCCGGCCGCGGTCGGCAGCGACACCACCATGTCGGTGGTGACGGCGGGCCGCGCCACCTGCAGCACCCAGTACGTCGGCATGATCTGGGCGACGTCGTGCATCCAGCCCGGCATCGACTCGATCGGGATCCAGAGGCCGCCGAGGAAACCCATGCCGAGGGTGACGATCATGTTGACCGGCTGCATCGAATCGGGCGTGCCGAACTGGCCGAGCAGCAGCCCGAGCAACACCAGCGGGATCGTGCCGAGCCAGACGCCGGCGAAGATCCGGACCCAGCCCGCGGCGTCGAGGTGCACGCCCTCGGCCGTCACGGCCAGCAGCGGCACCAGGATCAGCGCGGGCAGCCCCACGAGCATCCCGGAGATGCCCTTGCCCGCCAGGTAACCGGTGCCGGTCAGCGGGGTCAGGCGCAGCTGGCGCTGCCAGCCGACGGCGCGTTCGAGCGCGAGCCGGGCTCCGCTGTTCGTCGCGGCGGCGAACGTCCCGAACGTCATCATGTTGATCATGATCACGGCGGCGATCGCGGCGTGGTCCGGCGCGTCCGCCTTCGTGAAGACGTTGGCCTGCAACAGGAACATCAGCACCGGGAAGGCGACGACGAAGATCAGGAACCGCGGCGCCCGGAAGTTGCGGCGGATCTCGGTGACCAGGTAGGTGGCGTTCATCGGACGGGCTCCGCGGTCTCGTCGGCGGTCAGGGAAAGGAAGGCGCCTTCGAGGCCGACGGCGCTGATTTCGACGTCGTGCACGGCCGGGACGGCGGCCTTGAGCGCCCAGAGCGTCTCGTCGGAGTCGGCACTGGAGATCGCGACGCGGTCGCCGCGCAGCTCGAACTCCTTGACGCCGGGCAGCGCGGCGATCAGCGCCTCGGTGGCGCCCGGGACGGCGGCGCGCAGGGTGCGGCCGCCGGCCAGCGCGCGGACCTCGGCGACGCTCCCGTCGGCGACGATCCGGCCGCGGCGCATCAGCACCACCCGGTCGGCGAACTCTTCGGCTTCTTCGAGGTAGTGCGTGGCGAACACGACCGTGCGGCCGGACTCGGTGAACGCGTACATCGACTGCCAGAACTCGCGCCGCGTCCCGACGTCCATCGCCGCCGTCGGCTCGTCGAGGATCAGCAGGTCGGGGTTGCTGACCAGGGCGATGGCGAAGCGCACGCGCTGCTTCTGCCCGCCGGACAGCTTGTTCGCGCGGCGACCGGCCAGCTCTTCGACTCCGGCGGCGCGCAGGGCTTCGGCCACCGGCATCGGCCGGCGGTGCAGCGCCGCGACCATGCCGACGGTCTCGGCGACGGTGAGGTCGTCCATCAGGGCGCCGCCCTGGAGCATCGCGCCGATCAGCCCGGCGCGGACGGCGTCGATCGGCTTGCGCCCGAACACGCGCACTTCACCGGCGCCGGGGCTGGTCAGGCCGAGGATCATGTCGACGGTGGTGGACTTGCCGGCGCCGTTCGGGCCGAGCAGGGCGACCACCTCGCCCGGGGCGATCGTCAGGTCGAGGCCGTCGACCGCGTGGACGTCGCCGTAGTGCTTCCGCAGGCCGGTGAGGTGGATCGCGGCCCCCGCCGCCACCGCCTGGATGTCTGTTTCTCGCATGCCCCCAGGCTGCCGCCCGGCGGGCCCGGGACCCCAGACCGTGCGTCACGACCTGGCCGTGACAGGTGTCAGGGGTGTCCGGGCCCGGACGGGGTCAGCAGCCGATGAGGCGAGCCGCCAGGTAGGCCTCGAGCTTGTCGATCGCGATGCGCTCCTGCGACATCGAGTCGCGCTCGCGCACGGTCACGGCCTGGTCCTCGAGCGAGTCGAAGTCGACCGTGACGCAGTACGGCGTGCCGATCTCGTCCTGGCGCCGGTAGCGGCGGCCGATCGCCTGCGCGTCGTCGAAGTCGACGTTCCAGTGCTTGCGCAGGGTCGCGGCGACCTCCTTCGCCTTCGGGGTCAGGTCGGCGTTGCGCGACAGCGGCAGCACCGCGACCTTGAACGGCGAAAGCCGCGGGTCGAGCTTGAGCACCACGCGGGTGTCGGTGCCGCCCTTGGCGTTGGGCACCTCTTCCTCGTGGTAGGCATCGACCAGGAACGCCATCATCGACCGGCCGACACCCGCCGCCGGCTCGATGACGAACGGCCGGTAGCGCTGCCCCGACGCCTGGTCGAAGAACGACAGGTCCTGACCCGAGTGGTTCGAGTGCGTGGTCAGGTCGAAGTCGGTGCGGTTGGCGATGCCCTCGAGCTCGCCCCATTCCTGGCCCGCGTTGAACGCGAAGCGGTACTCGATGTCGACGGTGCGCTTCGCGTAGTGCGAAAGCTTTTCCTTCGGGTGCTCGAAGTGGCGCAGGTTCTCGGCCTTGATGCCGAGGTCCTTGTACCAGTTCGTGCGCTCGTCGATCCAGTACTGGTGCCAGCGCTCGTCCTCGCCCGGCTCGACGAAGAACTCCATCTCCATCTGCTCGAACTCGCGGGTCCGGAAGATGAAGTTGCCCGGCGTGATCTCGTTGCGGAAGGACTTGCCGATCTGGCCGATGCCGAACGGCGGCTTCTTCCGCGACGTCGTCTGGACGTTGGAGAAGTTCACGAAGATGCCCTGCGCGGTCTCCGGGCGGAGGTAGTGCAGGCCCTCTTCGGACTCGACCGGGCCGAGGTAGGTCTTCAGCATCATGTTGAAGTCACGCGGCTCGGTGTACTTGCCGCGCGTGCCGCAGTTCGGGCAGGGCACGTCGGACAGGTCGTCCTCGGTGGTCTCCTTGCCGCTGCGCGCGGTGTACTCCTCGGCGAGCTGGTCGGCGCGGAACCGCTTGTGGCACGAGAGGCACTCGATCAGCGGGTCGGTGAAGACGTTGACGTGCCCGGAGGCCACCCACACCTGCCGCGGCAGGATCACCGAGGAGTCGAGGCCGACGACGTCGTCCCGGCCCTGGACGACGGTCTTCCACCATTGGCGCTTGATGTTGTCCTTGAGCTCGACCCCGAGCGGTCCGTAGTCCCACGCCGAGCGGGTACCGCCGTAGATCTCCCCGCTGGGGAAGACGAAACCACGGCGCTTGCACAGGCTGACTACGGTATCGATGGTGTTCGTGGGCACTCCACGCTCCGGAAGCATGCGGGGACGGTTATCGGACTAGAACGTCCAGGGTATCCGCCGGGGCCCAGCGGTTATCGCGCAGGCTACGGCCGCGACACCAGCGACGCCGTCACGACGCGGTTGTCCTCGTAGCCCTCGGTCCCGCCGACGTATTCGCCCCCGCAGGTGACCAGCAGCAGCTTGTGCGGGCCATCGGGGTCGAACAGCTGCTCGGAGCGGCCGGCGAGGTCGGTCTTGTGGACGGTCTCGGCGGCGTCGACGCGGTAGACCCAGGCGCCGCCCGCGGCGTCGGTCAGCTTGACCTCCTGGCCCGGCTTGACCTGCCAGAGTTCCATGAAGGGGCCCTTCTTGCCCTTCCAGTTCACGTGCCCGGAGAGCAGGGCGACGCCGTGGTCAGCGCCGAGCTTGGCGCCCCACCAGGCGGCTTCGTCGAGGCCTTCGGGGATCTTGAGGGCGCCGTCGGCGTCGAGGTCTTCCTGGACGAGCTTCGCGGTGCCGCCGCCGGGGAGGCTCAGGTTCGCGGGGTCGCGGGCGGTTTTCTGCTCAGTGGGTTGACTGGTGGTCTGGTTCGCCGCGGGCGCGTTCGCGACCGCGGGTTCATCCTTTCCGGTGAAGATGAGCAGGGTGGCGACGAGCGCGGCGACGACGAACGCGCCGGCGACGCCGACGATCCACCAGCGGCCGGAGCCGTTCTTCCGCTCCGCCGGGTTCTGCTCCTGCATGGGGTCGGGCTCCTTCGCTCGGTGACTCGGCGAAGGAACACATGCGGCGGCGGGTGCAGGAGGTTGCACCGGGATCGCGCGGCTCGGGCGGCCTCCGGCTGGTCGGCGTCTTGAATGACTCATTCAGGTCGCCGGATGCCCTGAATGAGTCATTCAAGACCTTTGGGGAGCAGCTGCGTGCGCCGGCGACTCAGCTCGGGCGAGGTCCACAGCGGGCCGGGGCCGAGGGCGTGCTCAGCCGGTCGGGCGGGTCACCAGCTTCGCCGTGACCAGGCGGTTCTCGTCGTAGCCCTCGGTGCCGCCCACGTAGTCGCCGCCGCAGGTGACCAGGACCAGGCGGTGGGGGCCGTCCTGGCCGAACCAGCGCCGGGCCTGTTGCGGGAGGGCCTCCTTCGGCAGCGTCACCACCTCTTCGACGCGGTAGACCCAGCGGCCGCCGCGGGCGTCGACGATGCTCACCTCGTCGCCCGGGCGGGTGCGCCACAGCTCGTCGAACGGGCCGCGCTGCCCTTCCCAGTTCACGTGGCCCGACAGCAGCGCCGCGCCGCGGTCCGCGCCCAGCTTCGCGCCCCACCAGGCCGCGTCCGCCAGGCCGCGGGGGATCGGGAGGACGCCCGTGTCGGTCAGTTCCGTGCGGACCAGCCGCGCGGTCGAGCCGTCGGGGAGGCGGACCGTGCCCGGGCGCTGCTGGGCCGCCGATTCGCTGTCCGCGGGCAGCACCGCCGGGGCCGCGTTCTCGCCCGGCAGCGTGCCCGGTGGTGGCGCCGCGATCGGGGCCGACGTCGGGGGCAACCAGGTCAGCACGACGATCCCGGCCGCGAAAGCGGCGACCGCCAGCGCCGCCGCGACGGCGGCCAGCGCGGTGCGGAGCACCTAGTCCGTCCCGGTCTTGCGCCGCCGGCCGAGCAGCAACGCGACCGCCGCGAAGAACACGCCGCCGAAGAGCAGGCCGACGCCGAGCGGGACGCGGGAGCCGTCGCCGTCGGTCGCGGGGGCCGCCGCACCGAGGTAGCCGGCCGGGACCTGCGTCGGGACCGCCGGCTGCGACGCGTTCGTGCCGCCCGCCTGGTTGCCCGCCTTCGCCACGAACCCCTTCGGGACCGAGCAGCTGACCCCGCCGAGCACGATGTTGGTCCGCACGTCCTGCAGCGCGGCGCCCTGCGCGTCCTTGACGTGGGTGGTGATCTCGACGCGCCAGCCGGCGACCGCGGTGAAGTCGCCGCCGCGCCAGCCGTCCTGCCGGATCAGCTGGTCGAACGTGCCGACGCGGATCAGCTTGAGGTCGGAGACCGTGGTGGCCTTGTCGGCGTTCGTGATGTCGCCGGGCGGGCCGAGCCGCAGGTTGGTCAGCTGGAGGCCGGCGGTGCCGCCGGGCACCGGGACGATGCCGAGCGTCCCGTCGGCCTGGCGCACCCACAGCCGGGCCACCGAAGTGGCCGCGGTGAGCTTGGCGGGACCGGTGCAGTCCACCGCCGACTTCGCGCCTTCGAGCACGAGCACGGTGTTGTCGACCGGCTTCGCCGCCCCCTGCCAGACGTCGCGGAGCGCGTAGTTCGTCTCCGCCACCGCGGTGGGCACGGTCGTCGCCTGCAACGCGGCGACGACGTTGTGGTCGCGGCTCGCGACGCCCGGCGGGTACGGGTTCTGCGACGGGCTGTAGCGGCCGAGGTCGATCTGGTAGTGCCCGCCGAAGGTCGCGCGCTCGCCGTCGTCCTTGGGGACGGTGACGCGGTCCGTGCCGAGCTTCGACTGCCCCGGCAGCAGCGGCGAGCGCTGCGTTTCGGTGATGAGGGCGCCGCCGCGCTGACCGTCCCCGCCGATCCGGACCGACGCGATGTTCGCGAACGACACCGGTCCGGTCTTTTCGTCGACGGCCTGCGTCTGCGCCCCGGCCACACCCACTCCGACCAGCGAGAACACGACAGTCGTCAGCGCGGCTGCTTTCGGTGCGAAACGGGTCATGTCTCCCCACTGGTTTTGCTCGGGCGCGGCGCCGGCGTGCGAGAAGCGACGAAACGCTCCGCGACAACCTTGCACCGTCGGCCACGACATGCGAAGCCGAAGAGCCAATATCCCACGAACTCACCCGAACGGGGTAATACAACCTGCCGTACCCCGCAGCTCGGCGCCGGGGCGGGGCTCCCGTCCGGGGGAACACTAGGATGGGCGGGGCCGTTATCGGCAATGACTACGGAATTCATGGTCCGGACGGGCCGGGTGGAGGCGGGCATGGCGATGGTGACCGGGAGTGGCGCCCAGCCGGGTCTCGCGGAGTGCGCGCCGGCCTCGGCCTCGGCGCCGGTCCACCCGTCACCGTCGGTACTGACGGACGCGGGCGACCTGCTGCGCGCGCTGGCCGCGCCGGTCCGGATCGCGATCGTGCTGCAGCTGCGGGCCGCCGACCGGTGCGTGCACGAGCTGGTGGACGCCCTCGACGTCGCGCAGCCGCTGATCAGCCAGCACCTGCGGGTGCTGAAGACCGCCGGGGTGGTGCAGGGCGAACGCCGCGGCCGCGAGGTCGTCTACCGGCTCGCCGACGACCACCTGGCGCACATCGTGGTCGACGCCGTAGCCCACGTGCAGGAAGGAAAGTGATGAACCCCGCCGCGCCGCGCAGCCAGGCCCCGGTGCCCGGGCGCCGATCGACCCGGCAGCGAGCCGCGGTCGTCGAGCTGCTGAGCACCGTCGACGACTTCCGCTCCGCCCAGGAACTGCATGACGAGCTGCGCAAACGCGGCGACGGCATCGGCCTGACGACGGTGTACCGCACCCTGCAGTCCTTGTCGGAGGCCGGCGAGATCGACGTCCTGCGCACCGACTCCGGCGAAGCGATCTACCGGCGGTGTTCCGCGCACCACCACCATCACCTCGTGTGCCGCCTGTGCGGCCGGACGGTGGAGGTCGAAGGACCGGCGGTCGAGCGCTGGGCCGAGAAGATCGCGGCGGAGCACGGGTTTTCGGAAATCTCGCACACGGTCGAGATCACCGGCACCTGCGCGGAGCACTGAGCGAGCCGGTTCACGTTCGCGGAGCGGTGGGCCAGGCCACGTCGTCGATGGCGAGCCAAGGGGCCGCGGCCAGCTCGGTGGGAGTGAGCCCCGCGATCGCCTTGGCCTCGCGGTGCAGGTGGGATTGGTCCGCGTAGCCGCTTCGCGCGGCCGCCGTCGCCACCGCGTGGCCGGCGGCCAGCAGGTGGGCCGCGTGGTCGAAGCGCACCAGCTGGGCCGCTCTCTTGGGGGTCAGCCCGAGCTGGGATCCGAACCGGGACCACAAGCGCTGGCGGCTCCAGCCGACTTCCTCGGCCAGGCCGTCGACCCGGACCCGGCCCTGGACGGCGAGCATCCGGCGCCAGACCCGGACGACCTCGGGTTCGACGCGGGAGCGGGCGGCCATCCGGCGGGTGAGGACGTCCGTCGCGAGGGCGAACCGTTCGTCCCAGGTCGAGGCGGCGCGCAGCCTCTCCTCGAGGCGGGCGGCGTTGCGCCCCCAGACCTCTTCGAGGGTGGCCACGGTGCCGGTCAGCTCGGTCGAGACGTCCAGCAGCGCGGCCGCGACCACCGGGGACAACCGGATCTGGAGGCACGTGCCCTCGCGGCCGCCGGTCCGGAGGTGGCCGGGGAGGAGCCCGGCGACGAAGCTGCCGCGACGGCGTGTCCCGCCGGTTTCGCGGACGATGCCGCCCGTCTCGCTCAGGTCGAGGAACAGCGTGACCGACGGGTGCGCGATCATCGCGATCCCGACGTCCCCGGGGATCCGCTGGCGGAACCCGGCCATCGTGACGCCCGGGAGCCGCGTGGCCGGGCGCGGGACGGCGACCTCCACGTCCGCCCACTTCCAACCGGTCGGCAGCACGTACGCAGCTTAGTACCGCAATGCGGGCGCACGACGCTAGTCGAGCAGGCCCGGCCGGACTCTGGCTATCTCCTCGGCCAGCTTCCGGACCGTGGCGCTGTTCGGCAGTTTCAGTTCCACTTCCGGACCGGCGTTGGGCGGGCCTTTCACCAGCGCCGCGTGGCGGGTGGCGAAGCGCTGGTCCACGGGAGTGAACACCAGGGCCGACCGCGTGGCCTTCGAGTTCGGGTCGCCCTTGACCGGTGGGCGCGATTCCCGGCCGCGCACGGCACGCAACTCCTCCCAGGCGATCAGGTCGGATTTGCGGCCGGCTCGCCACCACAGTCCGCGTTCATCGACGACGAAGCGATGCGTGCGGGGGACGAAGCCGACCATGACCAGCAGGCCGCCCAGCGCGAGCGCGCCGAAGAGGAACGACGCGGCGGCCGGAGGAAGATGGGCTGCTCTCGACGATGCCGACGGGTTCCCGACGTCCGGGAAGAGGGCGACCAACCCGAAGAAAACGAACATGGCCAGGCCGCCGATGAACATCCACCGACCGGCCCGGTACTCGATCACGGGCGTCCCAGGATTGGGTGACCAAGTCTGTTCGGGCACGACTCGGAGGGTAGCCGAAGACGCTGTCGGCAGTGCGCCGCCGTCGCCGCCTGACTGCCGTTGCGGTATCAAGCCGGTGAAGCGTCCGCCGTCGCGAAGTGCAGCAGCAGTTCGCTCGTCGGCTCGGGCGCTTCGAGCAGGGGGATGTGCCCGATGCCGGGGAGCAGTTCGACGCGCGCACCCGGCACCGCGTCGTACCGGTGCGCCGAGCGCGGGTCCCAGCGGGGATCGGCCGCGCCGAACACCACCAGCACGGGCTTTCCCAGTCCGGCGAGGCGTTCGGGGACGCTCCGCTCGGCGATGTACGCGGAGTTGCCGCGCAGGATTCTCCGGAACGTGCGGTAGGTGATGGTCTTCAGGTCGGCGACGGCGTCGTCCGGGATTTCCACCGGACGGGCGGTCGTCGCGCGGATTCCCTTGCGGATCAACGCATCCGAGCGCCGCGGCCACAGGAGCGGGCCGAACGGCGGAGCCAGCAGCGCCCGGACGATCCACGGCTGTGGCAGCAGCGCATCGAGGCTCGGACCGGTGCTGATCAGCGCCAGCGACCGCACCAGGTCGGGACGCTGTTCCGCCAGCGACGCAGCGACGTAGCCGCCGCTGGAGTGCCCGGCAACCGTGACCTGCCGCAGCCCGAGGCCGTCGAGCAGCGCGGCCACGCGGGCGGCCTGCCCGGGCACCGCGTACGACGGCGCGGGCGGCGACTGGCCGCACCCCGGCAGGTCGACCCGGATGACGTGGTGGCGGGTGGCGAGGATCCCGGCCACCGGACCCCAGGAGGCGCCCGAAGCGCCCGATCCGTGGATCAGCAGCAGGGGTGGCGCCTGCCCCGGACCGTCGTGGACGACGTGCATCCCGTGAACAACCATGTGCCGGACGGTAGGCCGCGCCGGATCGTCCGTCTTGGACGAATGTCAGTACTCGTAAGGATCCTTCGGGGTCGGGACCGTCGCCAGCGAGGTCGGGGTGAAGTCCGGTGTGTAACTGTTCGCTCGCGTCGCCGTACCGGGGACCACCTGGCCCGTCACCCGGATCCAGGCGTCGCTCGCGAGGTGGTCCGCTTCGCCGCCGCGGAGGCGGACCGTCACCGGGAAGGCGTCGGCCGCGCAGCAGCTGATCACCAGGCGGGCCAGCAGGGTGCTGCCCTCGGTGTGGACCACGAACCCGGTCAGGGAGACCGTGCGGCCGTTCAAGGTGCCCGCCGCGTCCCAGCCCGCCCGGCTGACGAACTCGTTCACCGCCAGTGGGACCGGGTCGCCGGCCGGCAGCGGCGGGAACGAGGCGGCGTTGGCCGCGGCCGCGCTCGCCGGGACCCGCGCCTCGGTGCGGATCACCGAGTCGGCGCCCAGGGCCGGGGGTGCCACCAGGAACACCGCGAGGACCGGGACCAGCAGCAGCCACGCGGGGCGGGCCGAGTGGGCGTGGCCGTGACCGTCATCGGCGGCCACCGCGGAATCCGCACCGCCGGCAGCCGGGTGCGCGTGGCCGTCGGCGCGGGCCGCCAGCAGGTCGCGGACGATCGCCAGCGCCCCCAGCGCCACCATCACCGCGCCGCCGATGATGATCCAGGGTTGCTGGGCCGGCTTCACGTACCTCAGGTAGTCGCCGTTCACCGCGATCTTGATCAACGCGCCGCCCAGCAGGAGCAGCAGGATGTTCTGCGTCTCGCGTTTCACGCCACCCCCACCAGAAGCCCGGCCACGACCGCGCAGGCCACGGCCACCACGAACGTCGCCGGGGCGAAGCGGACCGCGAACGAGCGGCCGAACGTGCCTGCCTGCAACGCGAACAGCTTGACGTCGACCGCCGGGCCGACGACCAGGAACACCAGCTTCGGCAGCAGCGGCAACGCCGTCAGCGACGCCGCCACGAACGCGTCCGCCTCGCTGCAGAGCGCCAGCACCACCGCGAGCACCGCCATCACCAGCACGCCGAGCACCAGCTGGTCGCCCAGCACGCCGAACCACTTCGCCGGCACCAGCACGTTCAGCGCCGAGGAGATCAGCGCGCCCAGCACCAGGAAGCCGCCGGCCTCCACCAGGTCCGTGCGGGCCGTCTCGGCGAACACCCGCCACCGCTGCCCGGGCGCCACCTCCGGAAGCCGGCGCAGGGCGCGCGAAGTGATCCACTCGAGCTTGCCCCAGCGGGCCCACAGCCAGCCCATCGCCATCGCCGTCGCCAGCGAGCCGGCGAAGCGGGCCAGCACCATCTCCGGCTTGCCCGGGAACGCGACCGCGGTGGCCACCAGCACCACCGGGTTCACCGCCGGCGCCGCCAGCAGGAACGTCAGCGCCGCGGCCGGCGCCACGCCCTGCCCCATCAGCCGGCGCGCCACGGGCACCGACGCGCACTCGCAGCCCGGCAGCGCGACCCCGGCCAGCCCGGCCACGCCGACCGCCGGACCGGACCGGCGCGGCAGCACCTTCTCCAGCACCCGGGCGGGCACGAACGCCGCGATGGCCCCGCTGATCAGCACGCCCAGCACCAGGAACGGCAGCGCCTGGACGCAGACGGCGACGAACACGGTCGACCCCGTGCGCAGCGCCGGCACGTCGAACAGCTGCTGCAGCCAGCCCTGGCCGAGGATCGCGATCAGCAGGATCGCGCACAGCACCTCGACCGAGCTGATCCGGAAGCGGCGGGTGCGCCGGCCGGGCTCGGTGTCGGAAGTGGAAACGATGTTCACGACGACGATGATGCCAGTGCCCACCGACAGGAAGTGACCCGCACGGGTCGCGAACGGTCGGATACGGTCCGTTTCCGACCGGAATCCGCCGTTCGCGGCGGAATCTCCACCCCGGGTGGGTTACACAGAAGCCGCGAACCGGTCAGGCGATCCCGGGCAGGTCGGTCCGCAGCTGCGAGGCCGTCGACACGACCAGCATCAGCAACGTCCCCAAAGCCGACGGGTCCAGGCCGGCGGCCGGGAACGCGTACCGCAGCGTGACGTCGAGCCCGGACTCGGTGTGCCCGACGCCGAGCGTCCCGAACAGCCCCTGCCCCGCCCGCTCGGCGACCGCGACCGACAGCTCCGGCCCGTCCGCCAGGTCCCAGGCGACCACGCAGGTCAGCGAGAGCACGGTGAGCCCCTCGCCGAGCCGGGTCGCCTGGATGACGCACGGGACGTCGCCGTGGGAGAACGTCAGCGCGCCGTCGTCGTCGACGCGCACCTCGAGGTAGCGCTCGAGCGCTTCCTTCGCCTGCGTCAGCAGTTCCGCGGTCTCGGCCGCTTCGGTCGCGCTCACGAGGAAGCCGCCTGGTCGACCGCGCCGCCGAAGCGGCGATCCCGCTTCGCGAACTCCAGGCACGCCCGCCACAGGTGCGTCCGGTCGAAGTCCGGGAACAGCGTGTCCTGGTAGACCATCTCGGCGTAAGCGGACTGCCACAGCAGGAAGTTCGACGTCCGCTGCTCCCCCGACGGCCGCAGGAACAGGTCCACGTCGGGCATCTCCGGCTGGTACAGGTACTTGCCGATGGTCTTCTCGGTGACCTTGCCCGGGTCCAGCTTCCCGTCGGCGACGTCGCGGGCGATCCGCTGCATCGCGTCGCCCAGCTCGGCGCGGCCGCCGTAGTTGACGCACATCGTCATGTTCAGCGCCGTGTTGTGCTTGGTCTTCTCCTCGGCCGCCTGCAGTTCCTTGATCACCGACGCCCACAGCTTGGGACGGCGGCCCGCCCACCGGATGCGCACGCCGATCGAGCCGAGGTAGTCGACCTGGCGGCGGATGGTGTCGCGGTTGAAGCCCATCAGGAACCGCACCTCTTCGGGGCTGCGCTTCCAGTTCTCCGTCGAGAACGCGTACACCGAGAGCCACTTGACGCCGATTTCGACCGCGCCGGCGGCGACGTCGATCATCACCGCTTCGCCGCGCTTGTGGCCCTCGATCCGCGGCAGGCCGCGCTGGTTGGCCCAGCGGCCGTTGCCGTCCATGACCAGCGCGACGTGCTTCGGCACCAGCTCACGGGGGATTTCCGGCGGCTTCGCGCCCGACGGGTGCGGATCCGGGGCCCGCAGCTCATACCGCGACGCCTTGTTCTCGCGTCCCCTGCGCAGCACTGCGAGCCTCCCTGGATGGGGTGAAACCGATCAGCCCGACCCTACTGCCCGGGTACCGCCTGTCCTTCGGGGGTCCGAAGCCCCGATGGCACCGCGGCCTCCCGGGCACGTCGCTCGACCAGGGGCAGCGACCGGAGCTGGCGCTCCAGATGCCACTGCAGGTGCGCCGCGACCAGGCCGCTCGCGTCGCGGCGGGTGCCGGGCAGGGTCGACTCGGCCATCGGCCATTCGCCGTGCAGGAGTGCGGTGAGCAGGTCGAGGACCTCGGGCGCGGGGTGCACGCAGCCGGGAACCCGGCAGTCCTGGCACATCGATCCGCCCGCGGCGACGCTGAACGCGACGTGCGGGCCCGGCAGGCCGCAGCGGGCGCACTCGGTGAGCGCGGGCGCCCAGCCGGCGTAGGACATCGCGCGGAGGAAGAACGCGTCGAGCACGAGGGACGCGTCGCGCTCCCCGGCGGCGAGGGACCGCAAGGCGCCGCAGACGAGGAGGTAGAGCTTGAGCACCGGTTCGCCCTCTTCGGCCGAGAGCCGGTCCGCGGTTTCGGCGATCGCGCTGGCCGCGGTGTAGCGCTGGTAGTCGGCGACCAGCGGCAGCTGGAACGCGTCGACGGTCTCGACCTGGGTGATGACGTCGAGCGTGCGCCCGGTGTAGAACTGCACGTCGACGTGGCCGAACGGCTCCAGCCGGGCCCCGAAGCGGGACGACGTCCGCCGCACGCCCTTCGCGACGGCCCGCACCTTGCCGTGCCGCCGGGTCAGCAGGGTGACGATCCGGTCGGCTTCACCCAGCTTGTGCGTGCGCAACACCACCCCGGTGTCGCGGTAGAGGTTCACCACCCCGACATCGTCCCACTCGTGGGTGATGCCGGGGTGGTGCGCCCCGCGGGAATCAGCAGTAGTAGCCCGAGCAGTAGCTCACACTGGAGGCCGCGGCGAGCGCCACGATCCAGACGATGATCACGGTCACGCAGCTGAGGCCACCGATGATGGTCGCGATCAGGCAGAGCGTCTTGGTCGTCTTCGACGCCTGCTCCGCCATCGCGTAGTTGCCCTGCATCTTGTACGTCTGGACCTCGTTGGACTTCATGATCGCGAAGATCGCGAGGATCCAGAAGAGGAAGATGCAGCCGATCGCCCAGCCCTTGTAGTCCTTGATCTGGTTGATGTCGCCACCACCACCGGGCATGCCGTAGCCGGGGGCGCCGAACCCACCGGTGGGCGGCTGGCCGTACGGAGCGGGCTGGCCGTACGGCGCCGGCTGGCCGTAGGGCGCGGGCGTGCCGCCGGACGGCGGGCCGTAGCCCGGCTGCTGCGGCTGCTGGCCGTAGGGCTGCTGCTGGCCGTAGGGATTGGTCATGAACTTCTACCCCAACTACTCGTGATTTCCCGCCGGGTCACCCCGGCGGTGCTGCAGGAAGTGCTAGTGCTGGCCGAACTGGCCCGGGTCGATCTTGCGGGTCTGCTCGGCCTCGTCCTGGTTTTCGGGACGCAGCATCTGGGTGCGTTCGGCCTGCTCGTCGAAGGCGGACGCGCCGCCGGCGCCCGGGCGCAGCATCTGCGTGCGCTCGGCCTGCTCGTCGAACGCGGACCCGCCCGGCGGCGGGGCGAGCGGCTGACCCGGCTGCGGGAAACCGCCGGAGGGCGGCTGCGGCTGGCCGAACCCGCCCGGCGCGGGCTGCGGCGGGAACCCGCCGGACTGCGGCTGGTCGAACCCGCCGGGCTGCGGCTGCTGGCCGAAGCCGCCCGGCTGCGGCTGGCCGAAACCACCCGGCGCGGACTGCTGCTCGAAGCCACCGGAAGCCGGCTGCTGCGGAAAACCACCCGGCGCCGACTGCTGCTCGAAACCACCGGAAGCCGGCTGCTGGCCGAAACCGCCCGGCTGCGGCTGGCCGAAACCACCCGGGGCGGACTGCTGCTCGAAGCCACCGGAAGCGGACTGCTGCGGGTAACCGCCCGGCGCGGGCTGGCCGAACTGGCCGGCCGGCGGGTAGCCGCCGGCGGCCTGCTGCGGCGCACCGAAGGGCGCGCCCGGGGCGGCGTCGGCCTGGACGACCACGGTTCCCATGATCTTGTCGGCCAGTGTCTGGGACTTGTCGTCCCACAGCGGCCACAGCCAGCCGACGTAGCAGATGACGTTGTCGACGAAGTGGGCCAGGTCGCGCACGAAGGCCAAGCCCGCGCCGACCGGCTGCCCGGTGTCCTCGCGGACCAGCTTGATCTTCGCGACCCGCTTGCCCAGCGACTGCCCGGTGCCGCCCTGCTGGATCCACCGGTTGTAGACGGTCCAGCCGAGCCAGGCGAGCCCGCCGATCACGGCCAGGAGCGAACCGGCGTCCCCGCCGGCGAACGACGCGGGGATGACGATCAGGTACAGCAGGACGACGGGTCCGAAGTCGACGAGCCAGCCGAGGGCGCGCTGCCCCCATTGCGCGTAGTTCCGCGGGGCGCCGAACGGAGTGCCTTGCTGGCCGAAGGGGGCCGCCTGCCCGAACGGCGCCGGCTGGCCGTACGGCGGTGGCGCCTGGCCCGGCTGCGGCTGTCCGAACGGCTGCTGGCCGCCGGGCTGCTGCCCGAACGGCTGCTGACCGTAGGGATCGGTCATTGGGTCTTCCCCTCGCTGGTCACTTCCCCGACGCGCGGAAACGGATCCGCCCTCATCGGTCCGGTCCGCGGGAGCGTACTCGGTCGGGTCACGACCGCGCCTCCCAGGCGTCGGCTGCCCGGGTGACCCCGCTCGCCGGTTCGACGGGCCCGGTCCGCGCCCGGTTCCGCCGCGTGCCGGTTCAGACGCGCAACGCCGTGAACGGCGCGAACGGCAGGTTGCGGATGACGAACCAGACGACGAACACGATGGAAAACGTCAGCGGTGTCCAGCGCCAGTGCAGCCAGCTGTCCATCGCGCGGCCGCGCAGGCGCCCGAGGGTCCACGTGGCCGTGCTCCACACGAACAGCAGCACGACCACGAACGACACGGCGTTGTAGTGCAGGGCCGCCGGGATGTCGCCGTGCATCAGGCTGTACGCCATCCGCATGCCGCCGCAGCCGGGGCAGTCGATGCCGAACAGCGCCTTCGTCGGGCAGACGGGCAGGAACCCGCCCGGGGTGGTCGGATCGCCGACCCAGACGACCGCGCAGCACACGCCGAGCCCGGCCACGAGGGCCAGCGGCGGCGCGAGCGCGCGCAGCTTGGCCTTCGTGCCCCGCGCCGGGATTCCCGTGTAGACGGTCGTCGCGGTCACGGCGCGAACCGGTCCGCGTTGGCGCCGACGACCACGATCATCACCACGATGAAGATGACGTAGAGCACCAGGAGGATCCCGGTCGTGATCGCCGACCACATCGCCCACTTGCGAGCGTCGTCGGCGGCCTTCCGGGCTTCGGCGTGGAGTCCCTGGAACCACAGCGAACTGACCTGGCTGGACTTCACGATCGAGACGATGCCCAGCGGCAGGCAGCAGAGCACCGTGCTCAGGATCGCCCACACCATGTTGTTGTCCGGCGGCGGCCCGTAGTTCGGCGGCGGATAGCCGTAGCCGTAGCCGGGTGGCGGCCCGCCCGGGGGCGGGTACGGCGGCGGGTACTGGTCGGTCACCGGGATCCTCCTGCTGTTCGGCTACGTCAGTATGACGTCGTGCCCGTGCCGAACGTGAAGACACCCGCGATCATCAGGATGATCCACAGCACGAGCCACGCGACACCGACGACCGCCGAGATGATCGCCCACTTCTTGGCGGAGTCGGCGGCTTCCTGCGCGGCGGCGGTCTGGCCCTGCGCCCAGAGCCCGTTCACCTTCGCGGCCTGCACGATCGACACGACGCCGAACGGGAGGCAGCAGAGGATGGTGGTGAGGATGGCCCACACCAGGTTGTTGCTCGGGGGCGGGCCCGGCTGGTACCCGCCCGGCTGGCCGCCGGGGTAGTTCGGCTGCCCGCCGGGCTGGTCGCCGGGGTAGTTGGGCATGCCCTGGCTGTCGGTCATTTTCGGTCGTTCCCCTTCGTCGTGCTCCATGGACGACCACCGGTTCGCCGCCGCCCCGATCGGCCGCGGTGTGGTCGAGGTGCGAACTGTAGGGGTACCGATCCGCCCGCGTGCGGGGATTGCTCCCGTCGCGACCGAAATGAGACCAGGAATTCAGAAGCCGAGGCGCCGCAGCTGACGGGGGTCGCGCTGCCAGTCCTTGGCCACCTTGATGTGCAGGTCCAGGTAGACCTTGGAGCCGAGGAGCCGTTCGATGTGCTTGCGCGCGGTGGCGCCGACCTCGCGCAGCCGCTCGCCCTTGTGCCCCAGGATGATGCCCTTCTGGCTGGGCCGCTCCACGTACAGGAACGCGTGCACGTCGATGAGGTCGTCGCGGCCTTCGCGGGGCAGCATCTCCTCGACGGTGACGGCGATCGAGTGCGGCAGCTCGTCGCGGACGCCTTCCAGCGCCGCCTCGCGGATCAGCTCGGCGACCAGGGTCTGCTCGGGCTCGTCGGTGAGCTCGCCGCCCGGGTA
The DNA here is from genome assembly GCF_014873755.1 of Amycolatopsis lexingtonensis. Lineage (NCBI taxonomy): Bacteria > Bacillati > Actinomycetota > Actinomycetes > Pseudonocardiales > Pseudonocardiaceae > Amycolatopsis > Amycolatopsis lexingtonensis. The sequence continues at coordinate 10,348,853 of NZ_JADBEG010000001.1, read as the reverse complement.
GAGCTGCGGGCCTTCGGGAAGCCGTTCGACGAGCAGCTTCGCCAGCGTGTCGACCTGGAAGCCGTCCACTGCGGACACCGGGACCAGCTCGGCGAACTCCATCACTTGCTGCAGGGCAAGCAACTGTTCGGCGACCTGCTGCGGCTGGACGAGGTCGGTCTTGGTGACGATGCCGATCACCGGCGTTCGCTTGGCGATCTTCGTCAGCTCCGCGGCGATGAACTTGTCGCCGGGGCCGATCTTCTCGTTCGCCGGCACGCAGAACCCGACGACGTCCACTTCGGACCACGTCGTGTGCACGATGTCGTTGAGCCGCTCGCCGAGCAGGGTGCGGGGGCGGTGCAGGCCGGGCGTGTCGATGAGGACGAGCTGGGCGTCCTCGCGGTGGACGATGCCGCGGATGGCGTGCCGGGTGGTCTGGGGCTTGCTGGAGGTGATCGCGACCTTGGTGCCGACGAGGGCGTTGGTCAGCGTCGACTTCCCCGCGTTGGGGCGGCCGACGAAGCAGGCGAAGCCGGAGCGGTGTTCCGTCATCGCTCGAGCACCTCGAGCACCGTGCCGTCCGGGGCGGCCAGGATGATCGGCGCGTGCTTCGCGATGTCGCGGACCGCGTGCACGGACGCACCCTTGAGCAGGCCTTCTTCGCTGACGACGGCGGCGGCTTCGATACCCTCGGCGCCGCTGGACAGCGCGGCGGCGACCGCGGCCTGGAGCGCGGTGAGCTTGAAGGACGGCTGGTCGACCGTGCCCGCGGCGTAGGTGCGGCCGTCGGTGTCGCGGACCGCGGCGCCCTCGGGGGCCTGGATGCGGGCGCGCGAGGACCGGGCCAGCACGACCAGCTTCTGGTCATCCGCCTCGAGGTCAGGCATGTTCGACGCTCCTGTCGCGTTCGTCGGGGTGGGGTACACGGGTGCGGCGGCGGGTGGTCCGGTCGGCCGGGTCCGTCATCGCGTCGGCGTCGGCCGGGTGCACCACGACGGAGGTGATCCGCATGCGGCCGCGCCGGTCCTTGCCCCCTTCGGCGAACAGCCGAAGGCCGGCGACCTCGGCTTCGGCCCCCGGCAGCGGGACCCTACCGAGTCGTTCCGCGAGCAGCCCGCCCACGGTCTCGACGTCGTGGTCTTCGAGGTCGATGCCGAACAGTTCGCCCAGGTCGTCGACGCTCATCCGGGACGACACGCGGACGGCGCCGCCGTCGAGCTCCTCGACTTCGGGGCGCTCGTCGGCGTCGGACTCGTCGGTGATCTCGCCGACGATCTCTTCGAGGACGTCTTCGATGGTGAGCAGGCCGGCGGTGCCGCCGTACTCGTCGACGGCGATCGCCATGTGGTTGTGCGTGCGCTGCATTTCCTTCAGCAGCTCGTCGAGGCGCTTCGAGTCGGGGACGAAGGACGCTTCGTTCATCAGCGTGCTGACGATCGTGCTCGCGCCGTCCGGATCCATGTACGCGGCCATCAGGTCCTTGATGTTGACGACGCCGACGATGTCGTCGACCGATTCGTCGATCACCGGGAGCCGGGTGAAGCCGGTGCGCAGCGCGAGCGCCAGCGCTTGCCGGACGGTCTTGGTGCGCTCGATCCAGACGATCTCGGTGCGCGGCACCATGACTTCGCGGGCGACGGTGTCGCCGAGTTCGAAGACCGAGTGGATCATTTCGCGCTCGGAGTCCTCGACGACGCCGCGTTCCTGGGCGAGGTCGACGAGTTCGCGCAGCTCGACTTCGGAGGTGAACGGGCCTTCGCGGAAGCCCTGGCCGGGCGTGATGGCGTTACCGATGAGGATCAGCAGCCGGGACAGCGGGCCGAGGACGGAGCCGAGGACGCGGACGGGCCCGGCGATGTAGCGGCCGATGCGGTAGGGGTGCTGGCGGCCGAGGGTGCGGGGGCCGACGCCGATGAGGACGTAGCTGACCACGACCATGACGACGGCGGCGACGAACACGGCCAGGCCGAGCGGCGCCAGCCGGGTGCCTGCGAACACCGTGACCAGCACGGTCGCGGTGAGCTCGCAGCCGAGGCGGAGCAGGAGCAGCAGGTTGATGTGGCGCCGTCGTTCGGCGACGACCGCGGAGAGGTGGCGGGCGCCGGGCAGCCCGAGCCGGGCGAGGCCGTCGGCCCGGGCTTGCGAGACGGTGCTGATCGCGGCGTCGGCCGCCGCGAAGACGCCCGCCAGGAGGACGAGCGCGATCGCGAAGAGGAGCTGGACCATGACCGGCGGCTAGGGTCTCGCGTCGGTGGTCCGGCGGCCGAGCTGACCTGCGGGGCGGGACACTACGGCGTTTCCCCGGCCGGCTTCTCGGCCGCGTCGAGCCCGGCGATGCCGAGGACGCGGTCGTCGGTGCTGCGCTGGGCGTCCTGCTTGTCCAGCGCGGCGACCGCCTCCTGGTACTCGCCGAGGATCCGCTTCTGGAGGGCGAACATCTCGCGTTCCTCGGCGGGCTCGGCGTGGTCGTACCCGAGCAGGTGCAGGCAGCCGTGCACGGTGAGCAGGTGCAGCTCGTCGATCAGGGCGTGGCCCGCGGTCTTGGCCTGGTCCTTGGCGAACGCCGGGCAGAGCACGATGTCCCCGAGCAGCGCCGGTGACGCGTCGGGCGCGTCGGGGCGGCGGGAGGAGTCGAGCTCGTCCATCGGGAAGGCCATCACGTCGGTGGGACCGGGCAGGTCCATCCAGCGTTCGTGGAGGTCTTCCATGACGTCGAGGGTGACGAGGAGGATGGACAGCTCGGCGAGCGGGCTGACCTCCATCTTGTCGAGGGCGTAGCGGGCGGCGGAGACGATGGACGTCTCGTCGACGTTGACGCCGGACTCGTTGGCGATCTCGATGCTCAACGCCGGTTGCCCTTCCAGCCGTTGCCCTGCTGTCCCTGCGCGTCCTGCACGGCCTGCCACTTCTCGTAGGCGTCGACGATGTCGCCGACGAGCTTGTGCCGGACGACGTCCTGGCTGGTCAGCTCGGCGAAGTGCAGGTCGTCGACGCCGGTGAGGATGTCGCGGACCACCCGGAGGCCGCTGCGCTGCCCGCTGGGCAGGTCGACCTGCGTGATGTCACCGGTGACGACGATCTTGGAGCCGAAGCCGAGCCGGGTGAGGAACATCTTCATCTGCTCGGGCGTGGTGTTCTGCGCTTCGTCGAGGATGATGAAGGCGTCGTTGAGGGTGCGGCCGCGCATGTAGGCGAGCGGCGCGATCTCGATGGTGCCGGCCTGCATGAGCCGCGGGATGGACTCGGGCTCGACCATGTCGTGCAGCGCGTCGTAGAGCGGCCGCAGGTAGGGGTCGATCTTCTCGTTGAGCGTGCCGGGCAGGTACCCGAGCCGCTCACCGGCCTCGACGGCGGGCCTGGTCAGCACGATCCGCGTGACCTGCTTGGCCTGCAGCGCCTGCACGGCCTTCGCCATCGCCAGGTAGGTCTTGCCGGTACCGGCGGGCCCGATCCCGAACACGACGGTGTGCTTGTCGATGGCATCGACGTACCGCTTCTGGTTCAGCGTCTTGGGCCGGATGGTCTTCCCGCGCCGCGAAACGATGTTGAGACTGAGCACCTCGACCGGCGACGCGTCCCCGGTCGACAACATGCCGATGGTGCGCCGCACGGTGTCAGGGCCCACCTGCTGCCCCCCGCCGGCGAGCTGCACCAGCTCGGCAAACACACGCTCCGCGAACGCCACATCGGCCGGCGAACCGGTCAAGGTGACCTCGTTACCCCGAACGTGCACATCGGCGGCAAGCAGCTCTTCGGCAACCCGAAGGTTCTCATCGCGAGACCCCAGCAGGCTCAGAGCGGCAGCATCAGGAATGGGAAACCGCGACTGCGCAGCCTGAACAGCGCCATCCTCGGTCTTGGCGACGTCCCCGGGGACGTCGGGTCGGGCGGCACCACCCGGTACGGTTCCGGCCACGTGGCCTCAGGCCTGCTTTCTCGGTGAGTGACGACTGGACCCCACCGATGCTACTGGCACCCCCCGACAAGACGCAGGCCGGTTTACGCACCGACCCCGAACAACCCGAGCGGCTCCCCACCCAAGACATGGGCATGCACGTGAAAGACGGTCTGCCCGGCATCAGAGTCAGTGTTGAAGACCACCCGATACCCGGTCTCCAGGACGCCCTCGAGCTCGGCAACCCGCCGTGCGGTCAGCGCGACGTCGGCAAGCAACTGCGGATCGGCGGCAGCCAGCTCCCCCAAGTTCCGATACCGCTTCTTGGGCACCACGAGCACATGAACCCGAGCCTGAGGCCGAATATCCCGAAAAGCAAAGGTCGTCTCATCCTCATAGACGACATCAGCAGGGATCTCACCGGCAATGATCCGCTCGAAGAGAGTCTCGTCCTCGCTCATGCAAGCACCCTACCGAGGCGGTGGAAGATGCCGCGGCGCGGTAGACCCTGGGGGTCGATCTACCGCCGCCGCGGCTGCCGCCGGACCGAGGGGGGAGGTGCCCGGCGGAGCTCGTGTCTTCCCAGTGGCGCGCCGAAACGTTCGGTGGCGCGTTAGTAAACGAGAGTAACGGGTCGGAGTGTGATCGCGCCATAACTGGGCGCAAATTCGCGGGTTTTTTCGGGGTTGATCTTTTCAGTGCCAGCGGGTGGTCAGGGCCCCTAGCGCGCCGAGGGCGACCGCCGCGGCGGTGGAGGTGCGCAGGACGGTCGTGCCGAGGCGGACGGCTCGGGCGCCGGCTTCGCGCAGGGTGGTGAGCTCGTCGTCGGTGATGCCGCCTTCGGGGCCGACGACGAGGAGGAGGTCGCCGGTGTCGGGGAGGGTCAAGTCGGTGAGGCGGTCGGGGACGTCGGATTCGAGCACGACGGCCAGGGAGGTGGTGGCGATGAGGTCGGCGAGCTCGCGGGTGGTGACGGGCTCGGTGACGGCGGGGACGTGGGCGCGGCGGGCTTGCTTGGCGGCGGCGCGGGCGGTGGCGCGCCAGCGGGCGAGGGCTTTGTCGCCGCGGCCGCCGTCGTCCCACTTGGCGACGCTGCGGGCGGCGCGCCAGGGTACGACGGCGTCGACGCCGGCTTCGGTGGCGAGTTCGACGGCGAGTTCGCCGCGGTCGCCCTTGGCGAGGGCTTGGGCGAGGACGACGCGCAGGGCGGGCGGTTCCTCGGTCCAGCTTTCCTCGACGGTGAGGGTCAGGGCCGCGTCCCGCCCGGGCTGGACGGCTTCGACGATGCAACGCGCCATGGCGCCGGCGCCGTCGGAGAGCACCAGCCGCTCCCCCGCGCGCAGGCGGCGGACGGTGGCCGCGTGCCGGGCTTCCTCGCCGTCGAGCACCGTCCGCCCGGAGGCGGGGACGGTCTCGGCGAGGAAGACCGGCAGGGTGGTGTCGGGCACGGTCAGCGGTGGTTCTTGGCGCGCAGCTTGGAGAACAGGCCGCCGTGCTTGCCGTTCGACGACAGCGTCGGGGCTTCCTCGCCGCGCTGCTGGGCCAGCTCGACGAGCAGCTCGCGCTGGGCGTCGTCGAGCTTGGTCGGGACCTGGACGTCGATGTGGACGTGCAGGTCGCCGCGGCCGTCGACGCGGCCGGAGGAGCGCAGCCGGGGCATGCCCTTGCCGGTGAGGACGAGCTCGGCGTTGGGCTGGGTGCCGGGTTCGATGTCGAGTTCGTAGTCGCCGTCGACGAGGGTCGCGATGGGCACGGTGGCGCCGAGCGCGGCGGTCGTCATCGGGATGCGGAAGTTGCAGTGCAGGTCGTGGCCCTGGCGGACGAAGACCTCGTGCGGGGTCTCGTCGATCTCGACGTAGAGGTCGCCCGCCGGGCCGCCGCCGGGGCCGACCTCGCCCTGGCCGGAGAGGCGGATGCGCATGCCGTCGCCGACGCCCGGCGGGATCTTGGCGGTGACGTTGCGGCGGGCGCGGACGCGGCCGTCGCCGCCGCACTGGCGGCAGGGGTCGGGGATGACCTCGCCGAAGCCGCGGCAGACCGGGCAGGGGCGGGCCGTGACGACCTGGCCGAGGAAGGACCGCTGGACGGACTGGACTTCGCCGGCGCCGCCGCAGGTGTCGCAGGTCTTGACCGAGGTGCCCTCGGACGTGCCCGCGCCGCGGCAGAGGTCGCAGACGATGGCCGTGTCGACGGCGATTTCCTTGTCGACGCCGGTCGCGCACTCCTCGAGGGTGAGGCCGAGCCGGATGAGGGCGTCGGAGCCGGGCTGGACGCGGCTGCGCGGGCCACGGCCGCGGCCGCCACCACCGCCGCCCGCCGCGCCGAAGAAGGCGTCCATGATGTCGCCGAGGCCGCCGAAGCCGGCGAACGGGTCGCCGCCGCCCCCGCCGCGCGCGCCGCCGTCCATCGGGTCGCCGCCGAGGTCGACGATCTTGCGCTTCTGCGGGTCCGACAGCACCTCGTAGGCCGTGGTGACCTCGCCGAACTTGTGCTGGGCGTCTTCCGACGGGTTGACGTCGGGGTGCAGCTCCCTGGCCAGCTTCCGGTACGCGCGCTTGATCTCCTGATCGCTCGCGTTCTTCGCCACCCCGAGGATGCCGTAGTAGTCCCTCGCCACCGTCTTCGCTTCTCCTTCTGCTCTGCCCGGCTCAGCGGCCGTGCAGGATCTGCCCCACGTAGTTGGCGACCGCGCGCACCGCGGCGATCGTGCCGGGGTAGTCCATCCGGGTCGGGCCGACCACCCCCATGCCGCCGAGCACCATGTCCTGGCCGTAGCCGATCGACACGACCGAGGTGCTGCGCATCTGCTCGTCTTCATTTTCCTCACCGATGCGCACCGTGATCGCACCGGGGTTGCGCGCGGCGGCCAGCAGCTTGAGCACGACGACCTGTTCCTCGAGGGCTTCGAGGACCTGGCGCAGCGAACCCGGGAAGTCGGCGACGTTGCGGGTGAGGTTGGCGGTACCGCCGAGGACCAGGCGTTCTTCGGGGTGCTCGGCCAGCGATTCGACCAGGACCGTCGTGACGCGGATGAGCGCGTCGCGCAGCTCGCCGGGCGACTTGTCGGGCAGCTCGGCGACCCGCGCCGCGGCGTCGTTCAGCCGCCGCCCGGCCATCGCCGCGTTGAGGACGGTCCGGAGCCGGCTGACGTCGTCTTCGGTGACGACGTCGCCGAGGTCGACCGTCCGCTGGTCGACGCGCCCGTTGTCGGTGATCAGCACCAGCATCAGGCGCGCCGGGGTGAGCGGCACGACTTCGAGGTGCCGCACCTTGGCGTTGGTCAGCATCGGGTACTGGACGACGGCGACCTGCCGGGTCAGCTGCGCGAGCAGCCGCACCGAGCGGCGGAGGACGTCGTCGAGGTCGGTGCCGCTGTCGAGGAAGGTGGTGATCGCCCGGCGCTCGGCGGCGCTCAGCGGCTTGACCTCGGAGAGCCGGTCGACGAAGAGCCGGTACCCCTTGTCGGTGGGCACGCGCCCGGCGCTCGTGTGCGGCTGGGTGATGTAGCCCTCTTCTTCGAGGGTGGCCATGTCGTTGCGCACGGTGGCGCTCGACACGCCCAGGTTGTGCCGCTCGACGATCGCCTTCGACCCGACCGGCTCCTGGTTGGAGACGTAGTCGGCGACGATCGCACGCAGCACGTCGAAGCGGCGCTCCTCCGCGTTGGCCACCGGTCCTCACCTACCTCGTTTCGCTGCCGACCCCGAGTTTACGGAAGCCTGAGCCGATCGTGCTCAACCCCGGTCGTCGTCGCGGGGTGGTGGAGGCAGGGTCGCGCACGAGCGGAGGTCTCGCCGATCGAGCCGCACCCGCCGCCGGGCTCGCCCGAAGGTCTTGAATGACTCATTCAGGTCTTCGGAGGTCCTGAATGAGTCATTCAAGACGCCCGCCGCGCGGATCGTGCTCGGCCCGGGCAGCGCCGGTCGGGTAAAGGGTGTCCAAATCAATTCCCATGTGCTGTTCTCGAATCGAATTCCCGGGTTGATGGGGGAACCGAAAAGCGGTTTGCTGCCTCTGATCCGCATGCCCTTCCCGACTTCCGAGGTCGCCGTGAACCGAATTGAACCGGCTTCGGCCGGAATGCCCGAAATCGCCCGGCGCGCGGCCGAGGCGAAGGCCCGGCTCGAACACGTCTCGGCGACCGCCTCGAGTCCCGACGGGGCCGTCACGGTCACCGTCAACACCAGCGGTGCGCTGCAGGAACTCACCTTCGGCCCGCGCGCCGACGAGCTGCCGCGGGCCCGGCTCGCCCAGGCCGTCCTCGCGGCCGCCAAGCGCGCTCAGGTCGACGCCGCGCAGCAGCTGACCGCGATCATGGCGCCGGTGATCGGGCCCGACAGCGACGCGATGCATTTCCTCCAGGAGCAGATCCCCGCGCCCGAATTGCCCGAAGAAGCGGAAAAACCACCGCGCTGGGAATTCACCGCCGCCGAGCCCGCGACACCGCCGCCGCCACCGCCCGTGCGTCCGGTCCGGCCGCGGCCGGACGACGACGAGGACTTCGGCGGCCCGATCCTGCGCCGGGGGCTCTGATGGCGCTGAAGGTCGACTTCGACGTCCTCGGCGGGCACGAGGACGAGATCCGCGAGATCGCCGACAAGGTCCAGCAGGCCCTCGACGCCGCCGGCAGCGCGCAAGCGCTCGACTTCGACGCGTTCGGGCTGATCGGGCAGGTGTTCGCGGTGCCGATCCAGATCTGGACGAGCCAGGCCGAGGACTTCCTCCGCTCGGCCGTCGACGCCGGGCACGAGGTCGCCGACCGGGTGAAGACCGCCCACGGCGCCTTCACCGAGCACGAACAGACGACGAAGTGCCTGATCGAAGGCATCGGCAAGGAGCTGCCGGCATGACCGAGACGCAGGAGAACCCCCTGGTCGCGACCAGCGAGCCGAGCAGCGGCTTCTGGAGCGGCATGGGCGACTCGTCCAAAGGCGAGCTCGACAACGTCAACGCCCAGACCGGCGGCGCGGGCATCTTCAGCGACGCCGCCTCGACGCTGACCGACGCCCGCAACGGCGACTGGGGCAACCTCGCGATGGACGTCGGCACCGACGCCCTCGACCTGCTCGGCGCGGCGATGGACCCGCTCGGCTCGCTCGCGAGCGCCGGCGTCGGCTGGCTGATCGAGCACATCAGCTTCCTCAAGGACGGCCTCGACAAGCTCGCCGGCAAGCCCGAAGCCGTCACCGCCAAGGCCGTGACCTGGTCGAACATCTCGAAGCAGCTCACCGAAACGGCCGAGCAGTACGAGCAGCAGGCGAAGAAGGTCCAGCAGTCCTTCAGCGACTGCGGGTCCGCCGAGGCGTACCAGAAGACGGCGGAGAGCTACGTCGGCGTCCTGCGCGGAGCGGCTTCGCACGCCGACAGCGCGTCGACGGCGATGAACGTCGGCGCCGCGCTGGTCGGCACCGAGCGCGGGCTGATCCGCGACATGATTTCGTCGTTCGTGGGCGAGCTGATCGTCAAGGCGCTGGCCGCGCTGGCGGCGTCGTGGTGCACCTTCGGTGGCACGATCGCGGCGTTCATCGCCGACACGGTCGTCGAAGGCGGGGTCCTCGCCGAGAAGATCAGCACGCGGATCGCGAAGATCGTCGAGAAGCTCGAGGGACTGGCCAAGGGTGCCGGCAAGTCGAAGGCGGCGCTCGAAGGCGCGGCGAACGCCCTCAAGAAGGTCGGCAAGGGCGTCGACAAGATCGTGGACAAGAGCGTCGACACCGCCGCGAACATCGAGCGGCGGGCCAACGAGCTGAAGCAGGCGGGCAAGGAGGCGAAGTCCGCCGAGGAGACGGCCAAAGGGTGGAGCGACGCCGCCAAGGAGCACGTCCCCGGCCGTGAGAAGGTCGAGGGGCTCGGCGACAAGCTCTCCGACGACGGCCGCAGCTTCCTCAGCCAGAAGGAGTGGCGCGAGGGCGGCGGCAAGGTCCCGGGGTTCAACCTCGCCGACGGCGTCGGCGTCGCCACCGAAGGGCGCCGCCAGGAGAACGAGCAGATCGACCGCTACCACGAAGGCCAAGAGGCCTACGAGAAGGAACACCCGGAGGGTGAAGGCGAGTGACCGCGGCCGGGCAGGCGGAGGTGGAGCTGGCCAACCGGCAGGGCCGGCTCCACCCCTCGCAGCGGGGGAAGGTGCTCGACGGCTCGTTCTGGCTGGCCGCGATCGTCGGGATCGCGGCGCTCGTCGTCGCCGTGGTCATCCCGCTCTCCACGATCGACACCCGGTTCGGCGCCCGGCTCGCCGGGGCCACGGTGGCCGCGGCCCTCGGCACGGCGCTCCCCCTCCTCGCGCTGGCCGCGTGGCTCGCGTTCGTCTGCGGGCGCCGGCTGGCCGACGTCCGGGACGGGCGGCTGGTCGCGATCACCGGCTGGACCCACGACTTCGGCAGGCAGCGGCCCGACCGCGAGTACCCGATCGTGCTCTCCACGCGGCTCAGCAAGGGCATGAACGAGCACCACTACCTCACGGCGGGCGGGAAGGAGTTCCAGCTCTACCGCACGACGGACCTGCGGATCCAGCCGGACCGGAACAACACCGTCCTGCTGACCCCGCGGGCCCGGGTGCTGATCACCGTCCTGCCGGCGTAAGCCGCGGCTCGATCGCCAGGTCGCCGCGGGTGACCGCGCGGATGTGGTCGCTGCCGAGCAGGTCGTGCGGGTAGCCGAGGTCGATCGCGCTCACCTCGTCGAGCCGGGCCAGCTGCTCCGGCGTGAACTCGACGCCGAGGGCGCCCAGGTTGCCCTCCAGCTGGGCGAGCGTGCGGGCGCCGACGACCGGCGCCGTCACGGCCGGGTTCCGCAGGGTCCAGGCCAGCGCGACCTGGGCGGGCGTGTGCCCCGCTTCGGCCGCGACCTCGGTCACGACGTCGGCGATGGCGAGCGTGCGGTCGGTGACCATGCCCAGCCCGGCGTTGAAGCTCCGGCGGGTGCTCTTCTCGGTACCGGCACCGCGGTACTTGCCCGACAGCACGCCGCCGCCCAGCGGCGAGTACGGCGTCACGCCGAGGCCCAGCTCCCGCGCCATCGGGATCAGGTCGCGTTCGGCGTCCCGCCGGATCAGGCTGTACTCGACCTGCAGCGCGATCAGCGGCGTCCAGCCCCGCAGGTCCGCGATCGCCTGCATCCGCGAGACCTCCCAGGCCGGGACGTTGGACATCGCCAGGTACCGGACCTTGCCCTGGCGGACCAGGTCGTCGAGGCCGCGCAGGATCTCCTCGACCGGCGTCGTGAAGTCCCAGACGTGCAGGTGCAGCAGGTCGAGGTAGTCCGTGCCCAGCTGCCGGAGGCTGGCCTCCACCGACGCGAACAGGCTCTTGCGGTGCGGGCCGCCGGAGTTCGGGTCGCCGGGCCGCAGCAGCGTCGTGTACTTGGTCGCCAGCACCAGGCTTTCGCGGTGCTCGCGGGCGAATTCGCCGAGCAACCGCTCGGAGCTGCCGTCGGTGTACGTCGGCGCCGTGTCGAGGAAATTGCCGCCGCGCTCGACGTAGGTGTCGAACAGCTTGCGTGCCTCGGCCGCCTCCGCGCCCCAGCCCCACTCGGTGCCGAAGGTGGCCGTGCCCAGCGCCAGCGGGGAAACCCGCAGCCCGGACCGGCCCAGCAGCCGGTAGGTGTCGAGGGTGAGCGCCATCGGGGTCCTCCTGTGTCGGTGATCGTCTTCGGGCACCAGCCTCTGCCCGCGACGCGCCGGAGGTAAGGGAAGGACCTTCCTGGGAACAGCGCTCCCACCCTGCCGGTTGGACCCGGCATGAGCACCGCCACCGTGGAGCTGGCCGCGTTCCTGCGGACCCGGCGGGAACGCCTGGACCCGCGTGACTTCGACCTGCCCGTGCGCCGGTCGCGGCGGACGCCGGGACTGCGCCGCGAAGAGGTCGCCGAGCTGGCCGGGGTCAGCGTCGACTACGTCGTGCGGCTGGAGCAGGCACGCGGGTTGCGGCCGTCGGCGGCCGTGGTGGAAGCGCTGTCCGGGGCGTTGCGCCTGACCGCAGCCGAGCGCGCCTACTTCTTCGACCTGGCCCGGCAGCGCCCCCGCGCCACCGGGGAACCCGCCACCACCGCGGTGCCGTCGCTCGCGCGGCTGGTCGAGGACCTCTCGCCGCTGCCGGCCATGCTGATGAACCACCGCTTCGACATCCTGGCCTGGAACGACGGGATGGCACGGCTGCTGCTGGACTTCGGCACCCTGCCGCCGTCGCGGCGCAACGCGATGTGGCTGTGCCTGCTGCACCCGGAGATCCGCGAGTACTACGTCGACCGCGAACGCGTCGTGCGCGAGGGGATCGCCCACCTGCGCACCGCGTGGGCCGCGCACCCCGAGGACGAGGTGCTGACCGGCCTGATCGCCGAATGCACCGAGGGCAACGAGGAGTTCGCGCGGCTGTGGGCCGAGCGGGACGTGCAGGTCAACGGCCGCGGGAGCAAGGTGCTGCGCCACCCCGGCGCCGGGGTGATCGCCGTGGACTTCGAGGTCCTGCTGCCCTTGCAGGACACCGACCAGCGGCTGATGATCGGCCGTCCCGCGGACGACGAAAGCCGTTCGGCCCTCGCCGTCCGCGGCGGCGCGTAGCTCAGGAGTTGCGCGGGAAGCCCAGGTTCACCCCGGCGTGCGAGCGGTCCGGCCACCGCGACGTCACGACCTTCGTCCGGGTGAAGAAGTGGAAGCCTTCCGGCCCGTACGCGTGGCTGTCGCCGAACAGCGAGTCCTTCCAGCCGCCGAAGGAGTAGTAGCCGACCGGGACCGGGATCGGCACGTTGACGCCGACCATGCCGACCTCGACCTCGTTCTGGAACTTCCGCGCGGCCGCGCCGTCGCCGGTGAAGATGGCCGTGCCGTTGCCGTACGGGTTCGCGTTGATCAGGGCCAGCGCGTCGTCGTAGGACGCCGCGCGCGCCACCGAAAGCACCGGGCCGAAGATCTCGTCGGTGTAGATCGACATCTCCGGGCGGACGTGGTCGAACAGCGTCGGGCCGAGCCAGAAGCCGTCGCCGGGCACCTCGATGCCCCGGCCGTCCACGACCAGTGCCGCGCCCGACTCGACGCCGGCGTCCACATAGGACGCCACGCGCTCGTGGTGCGCCTTGGTGACCAGCGGGCCCATCTCGGACTCGGGGTCGCGGCCGTCGCCGACGCGCAGCCGCGCCATCCGCTCGGAGATCTTCGCGACCAGCTCGTCGCCGACCGGGTCGACGGCGACGACCACCGACACCGCCATGCAGCGCTCCCCCGCGGAGCCGAACCCGGCCGACACCGCGGCGTCCGCGGCGAGGTCGAGGTCGGCGTCCGGCAGCACGACCATGTGGTTCTTGGCCCCGCCGAGCGCCTGGACGCGCTTGCCGTGCCGGGTGCCGGTTTCGTAGACGTAGCGCGCGATCGGCGTCGAGCCGACGAACGAGATCGCCTTGACGTCGGCGTGTTCCAGCAGGCCGTCGACCGCGGCCTTGTCGCCGTGCAGCACGTTGAGCGCGCCCGCGGGCAGCCCGGCTTCGGCGAACAGCTCGGCGATGAACACCGCCGCCGACGGGTCCTTCTCGCTCGGCTTGAGCACCACGGTGTTCCCACAGGCCAGCGCGTTCGGGACGAACCACAGCGGCACCATGGCCGGGAAGTTGAACGGCGAGATCACGCCGACCACGCCGAGCGGCTGGGCGATCGAGTAGACGTCGACGCCGGTGGAGGCGTTCTCGCTGAAACCGCCCTTGAGCAGCTGGGCGGCGCCGCAGGCGTACTCGACGTTCTCGATCGCGCGGGCGATCTCCCCCGCCGCGTCCGACTCGACCTTGCCGTGCTCGCTCGTGATGATCTTCGCCAGCTCGTGCTTGCGGGCCGAGAGCAGCTCGCGGAAGGCGAACAGCACCCGCGTCCGCCCCGCCAGCGACGTCCCGCGCCAGCCCGGCAGCGCCGCCTTGGCCGCGGCGACGGCGGCTTCGATCTCGGCGTCGCCGGCGAAGTCGACCTGCGCGCGGACCTCGCCGGTGGCCGGGTCGAACACGTCGCCGCTGCGCGCGGGCGTCCCGGTGAACGGCTTGCCGTCGATCCAGTGGCTGATGCGGTCGCTCACGGCGGTGCGCTCCTTCGCTCGGGGGACGTCCACCCGAGTCTCCGGGCGCGCGCCACGCGGACGCCATCGGCAACGTGTACGCCAGTTGCCTCCCGGCCGTACAGTCTGTCCCTGCCGATGCTGTGTCTCTGGTTACCAATCCGACCACAGTCACGGCCGCATGACGTCGTACCTCGGGTTACGTGCTGCTCGGGGCGGGCGGCCTACTTTTGGCCAGATTGGTAACACCGAGGAGCCATGTACCCGACCGTCGCCGAGGCGCTCGCCCTGCCGGTGCTGCGCCAGGGCCGCCCGCACGTCGTCGCCGGCGCGGCCGGGCTGGACGCGCCGGTGCGCTGGGCGCACGTCGCCGAGGTCGCCGACATCGCGCACCTGCTGCGCGGCGGCGAGCTGGTGCTGACCACCGGGGTCGCCCTGCCCGACGACGGCCCGGCGCTGGCCCGCTACGTCGCCGACCTGGCCGGGGTCGGCGCCGCCGGCGTCGTGATCGAGCTGGTCCGGCACTGGAGCGACAAGCTGCCCGCCGCGCTGGTCGAGGCGGCCGAGGAGCACGGCCTGCCGCTGGTCACGCTCTCACGCGAGACGCGGTTCGTGAGCGTCACCGAAGCGGTGAACGGCCAGATCGTCGACGCCCAGGTCGCCGAGCTGCGCGCCGCCGAGCGCGTGCACGAGACGTTCACCGCGCTGACCGTCGCGGGCGCCGAACCCGGCGTCGTGCTGGGCGAAGTCGCGCGGCTCACCGAGCTGCCGGTGGTGCTCGAGACGCTGTCGCACGAGTTGCTCGCCTACGACGCGGCCGGCACCGACCCGGCCGAGCTGCTGACCGGCTGGCCGTCGCGCTCGCGGGTGGTCCAGGTCGGCGAGCGGACCGGTTACCACCCCGGGTCGGGCTGGCTGGTCACCGTGGTCGGCGCGCGCGGGCACGACTGGGGCCGGCTGGTCCTCGTCTGCGCCGACCAGCCGCCGCACCGGCACCGGGTGGTCGCCGAGCGGGCGGCGTCCGCGCTGGCCGTGCACCGGCTGGTCGCCAAGGACTCCGACGGCCTCGAACGGCAGGCCCACCGCGCGGTGCTCACCGAGCTGCTCGCCTCGCCGGCGCCGTCTTCGGAGCTGCTGGCGCGGGCCTCGGCGCTCGCCGTGCCGCTGGCCGGGCGGCAGCTGGTCGGGCTGGCGGTCCGGCCGCGGCTGACCGGCACCCGCCCGGCGCTGTCCACGCCGCCGGTGCTGCGCGAGCTGGCCGAGGCGACGGTGCTGGCGGCCCGCCGCGCGAAGGTGTCGGCGCTGGTCGCCACCGACGACCTCGGGGTGCGGGCGCTGCTCGCGCTGTCGCGGGAGGCGAACGCCGACGCCGTGCTGCACCGGCTCGCCACCGACGTCCACGAGGCCAGGGGCAGCGCGCCCGGCGTGCTCGCGGTCGGCACCACGGTGTCGTCGCCCGCCGAAGCGCACCGGACGTTGAAGGAGGCGGCGCACGTCGCGGCGGCCGCGCTCGGGGCGGGCGACGAGCGCGTGCTGCACCGCCTGTCCGACGTCCGCCTGCGCGGCCTGCTGCACCTGCTGGCGGGCGACGAGCGGGTGACGGCGTTCGCGCACCGGGAACTGGGCCCGCTGCTGCAGCGGGACGCCGCCACGGGCAGCCGGCTCGTCCAGGCGTTGCGGCACTACTGCGAGCAGGGCGGCAACAAGTCGGCGGCGGCCGCGGCCGCGCACACCTCCCGGACGGCGTACTACCAGCAGCTCGCCCGGATCGAGCAGGTCCTCGGCGTCCGGCTGGAGGACCCGGAGTCGATGCTCTCGCTCTACGTCGCCCTGCTGGCGTCGGACCTCACCCGGCCGAGTGAAGAAGACTCACCCGGACGTGGAGCACAGTGATCGACCCGGGGCTGCCGATGACACCGATATGGCCCTACTCCCCTTCGCTGCCTGCTTGATGAGCCTGAGCTGCCTCGCCCCCGCGCAGCCACCGGCGTCGACGCTGCAGCTGACCACCCACGACACCGCGAACCGGATCGGCTCGGTCGTGCTCACGTGCGAACCCAACGGCGGCACGCACCCGAAGCGCGACAAGGCGTGCGCGGTGCTCGCCGGCGCGAACGGCGACTTCTCGAAGATCAACGCCCGGCACCAGGCCTGCACGCTGATCTACGCCCCGGTGGACGTCACGGCGGTGGGCACCTGGCGCGGCAAGCCGGTGTCGTTCCACGCGACGTACCCGAACCGCTGCGCCGCCGACCGCGACTCGGACGACGTCTTCGCCTTCTGAACCCCGGACGCGCGGAAGCCGCCGGACCGCCCCCACGACGGCCCGGTGGCTTCCGCGCATGTGGTTAACCACGCCTGACCGGCCGGTCCGGTTCAGCCGCAGCGCCCGAGAGGTACGTCACGTGCCGAAGCGCGGGCGAGGTTCCAGGCGGGCCAGCCGTCCGCGGTGTCGCCGGCGGCCAGCACCTGCCGCAGCACGCAGGTGCGCAGCGGCTCCGGCAGCCGCGCCTCGACGACCGGCACGACGTCGGCGGAGAACCCGGCCAGGTACCGGTGATCCAGCGGCTTCCCGGCGGCCGCCCGATCGAGGTTGGCCTCGGCGATGAGCCGTTCCGGATCGAGCAGGGCGAGCCCGAGCAGCGCGACGGCAGCCGTCCCGATCGCGGCGCGCGGCAGCCACGCCGGGCGCAACCGGACCAGCGACAGCAGGACGAGGACGAACACGGCGCCGAACCACAGCTCGCAGACCTCGACCAGCAGCCGCAGCACGGTGAAGCCGTACGCCTCCTGGTAGGTCCCCATGCGGCTGAGCGCCGAGCCGACGAGCACGAGGCTCAACGCGCTCAGCGCGCCGAGCAGGACGCGCTGCCGGAGCCGGTCGGCTTTCGTGGCGTTCGGCGCCCAGCGCAGGGCCGCGGCGACGATGGCGAGCGTGAGCACGGTGACGGCGCAGAGCTGCCAGAAGCCGCTGCGGGCATACTCGGCCGACGTCAGGCCGCTGGTGCGCAGGACGTATTCGGTGCCGCCGAAGAGCACGACCAGCCGGACGGCGACGAAGACGCTGAACAGCAGGATGAGGACGACGAGCGGGACCGTCCATTCCAGACCGTATTTTGTCCTTTTCGGACTCTCTGTTTCGGCTTTTTCGGCCGGTGCGGCCAGGAAGTAGCACGCCCCGGCCACGAGCAGCGCGACGACGGCGAAGACCACGCCCCACCGCACGAGCACGGCGGGACTGAGATCGGGAATCACGGCGGCGACGACGGCGGCGAAGGCGGCATCGGCACTGGCGAGCAGCGGAACGAAGACGGCGACGAGCACGGCGGCCCCGAGCACGGCGAGCGCGATCCGCCGCGCGACCCCGTCCCGGCGGGCGGCGAAGCGCCCGAGCCCGCGACCGGCCCACGGGATGGCGCGGAGGGCTTCCAGGGGGAGCGCGAGCATGTCGTAGAGGACACTGTGGACGGTCCGGGGACCGACGACGGCCAGGGAGCCGGCGACGATGGCGGCGGGTACGCAGAGGGCGAAGAGCCAGCCGGAGGCGCGGAAGGTGCCGACACTCAGGAGGGCGAGGGCCAGGAGGGCCCAGCTCGCGCTTGCCCAGGTGAAGCGACCTCGGTTGGCGACGGCCACGGCGGTCGTGATGGCGAGGGCGGCGAGGAGCCAGCCGATTCCGGGGCGGTCTACGGGGAGGACGAGGGCCCCGGCGATCCCGGCCACGGCGGCGGCGGGGAGGACGGCCGGGGGCAGGGGGACGGTTGCGGACTTGGGTGGCGGGAGCTCGCGGAGGAGAACGGGTGGGGCGGCTATGGCTACGCCGCCCGGTGCTGGGGCTCCTGGCATCCCGGTCGCCCAGGCGTTTCCGCCGGGTCGCGTCCACGCACCGGCAGTTCCCGCGGTCGCACGGGCTCCCGCAGCACCAGCTCGACCTGCGGCCTCGTCCGGACCCGCACCTGCCGCACCCATCGCCTTCTCGCCGCTCGCGATCACCTGGCGCTTGCCCCGCGGCACCCCCTTCCCCTCACCGGACTTCCCGGCCCCACCCACACTGCTCTTCGGCATCCCACCCACTCCTAACGTTCACATTCGCAAATACCCACACCCGGCCGCCACTCCGGTGTCTTGAATGAGTCATTCAGGACCCCCAGCGTCCTGAATGACTCATTCAAGACACCGCGAAAGTCAGCCGGTCGGCAAAGTCACCCGGATCCGGGAGCCCGGCGAAGAATCGACCACCCCGATGGTCCCCCCGTGCAGCTCCACCGCCCACCGGGCGATCGCCAGCCCCAGCCCCGTCCCGCCGCCGGACGGCCGCTCGCCCCGGGTGAACCGCTCGAACACCCGCACCCGATCGGCGGGCGCGATCCCCGGCCCTTCGTCGCACACGTCGATGCGCACCTCGCCCGGCCGGACCTCGGCCAGCACCCGCACCGAACCTCCCGCCGGGCCGTGGCGGACCGCGTTCTCCAGCAGGTTCGCCACCACTTGAAACAGCCGCCCGCGGTCCGCGGTCACCAGTACGTCCGGAGCCGACACCGAAAAACTCACCCCGCGCACCAGCGCCGCCTCGGAGACCGCCTCCGAAAGCAGCGAAGAGAGCGAGAACGAAGTCTTGTGCAGCGGGATCGCCCCCGCGTCCAGCCGCGACAGGTCGAGGAGCTCGTCCACCAGTGTCGCCAGCCGCTCGGTCTGCTGCAACGCCGTCTTCAACGTGGCCGGGTCCGGGTCTTCGACGCCGTCGACCAGGTTCTCCAGCACGCCGTTCAACGCCGTGATCGGCGTCCGCAGCTCGTGGGACACGTTCGCGATCAGCTCGCGGCGCTGCCGGTCCGCGTCGCCCAAGTCTCCCGCCATCTGGTTGAACGCCGACGCGAGCGAGCCCACCTCGTCCCGCGTGGTCGCGCGGATCCGCCGCGTGTAGTCGCCCTTCGCCATCGCACGGGCCGCCGCCGTCATCTCCCGCAACGGCCGCGTCATCCCGTGGGCCAGCAGCTGCGACAGCACCAGCGCCAGCACCATCGCGGTGATCGTCGTCTTGGGCGGCAGCCAGCCGATCTGCCAGTTGAAGAACGCGAACGCGACGCCGCCGGACGCGACCATCAGGATCGCCAGCTTCAGCTTGATCGACCGGATGCGGTCCAGCGGCCGCGGCACGAGGTTCACGATCCCGCCTCCAACGCGTAGCCGACGCCGTGCACCGTGCGGATCAGGTCCGCCCCGAGCTTCCGCCGCAGCGCCTTGATGTGGCTGTCGACCGCGCGGGTGCCCGCGGACGTGCCGTGGACGTCCCAGTCCCACACCTCCGACAGCAGCCGTTCCCGCGGCTGCACCGCCCGCGGCCGCCGCGCGAAGTGCACCAGCAGGTCGAACTCGATCGGCGTCAGCTGCGCCGCCACCCCCGCCCGCGCCACCCGCCGCTGGTCCACGTCGATCTCGAGGTCGCCCAGCACGATCCGCGTGCCCGTGGCGGACGCCGAACGGTCGACCCGCCGCAGCAGCGCGTGCACGCGCGCGGTCAGCACCCGCATCGAGAACGGCTTCGTGAGGTAGTCATCGGCGCCGACCCCCAGCCCGACCAGCAGGTCCGTCTCGTCGGCGCGCGCGGTCAGCATGAGGACCGGCACCGGACGGCGGCCCTGGATCCGGCGGCAGACCTCCAGGCCGTCGAACCCCGGCAGCATCACGTCCAGCACCACGAGGTCCGGCTCCGAAGCCGCGTCCGCCTCGACCGCCGCCGGCCCGTCGTGGGCGACGTCCACGGTGAACCCCTCGGCCCGCAGCCGGGCCGCGATCGACGCGGCGATCGTGGCGTCGTCCTCGACGACGAGCACCCGCCGTCCACCCAGTTCCATGGCCACGACCCTATGCACCCCCGGTGGAGACGGTCCGCGTGAAGTGTGGAGATCCTGTGGAGACGTTTCACCCGCTTTGCCGGTTCGTAACGGCCGGATGTGTGACGCAGGTCATGCACCCCGACGCCGGTTCGCGCAATCGACAGACTGCACTCCAGGCCGTGGAAGAGTGAACACTCTGCCGTTGCCCCGGCGATGACCAGGCGCGCAGGATGCCGCAATGGCGCCGACACCCGCAGACCAGCGCGTGCACGACGACGGACGGGTCGAGCTCGACCCCGCCGACGTCGGGTCTCTCGAAGGCAGCCGGTTCTTCAACGAAGAGCTGGCCCCCGTCCCCGTCGACAAACGGACCTGGACCACCTACAACTACTTCGCGCTCTGGATGGGGATGGCGCACAACATCCCCAGCTACGCATTGGCCGCCTCACTCATCGCCCTGGGCATGAACTGGGTGCAGGCGCTGATCACGATCACCATCGGCAACCTGATCGTGCTCGTGCCGATGCTGCTCAACAGCCACGCCGGCACGAAGTACGGCATCCCGTTCCCGGTGTTCGCCCGCGCGTTCTACGGCCTGCGCGGCGCCAACCTGGCCGCGCTGCTGCGCGCGTTCATCGCGTGCGGCTGGTTCGGCATCCAGACCTGGGTCGGCGGCGAGGCCATCTACGTCATCCTCGGGCGCCTGCTCGGCTCGTGGTGGCGAGACTCCTCGGTGATCGCCGGCCAGCACTGGACGCTGTGGCTGTCCTTCGTGGTCTTCTGGATCGGCCAGATGCTCATCATCTGGCGCGGCATGGAGGCGGTCCGCCGGTTCGAGAACTGGACGGCGCCGCTGGTGTCCGTCGGCTTCCTGATCATGCTCGGGTACGTGCTGGTCAAGGCGGGCGGGCTCGGCCCGATCCTGTCCGACGGCGGCAAGCTCGGCTGGGGCCCGGACTTCTGGAAGGTGTTCGCGCCGTCGCTGATGGCGATGATCGCGTTCTGGTCGACGCTGTCGCTCAACATGCCGGACTTCACCCGCTTCGGCGGCAGCCAGCGCAAGCAGGTCCGCGGCCAGATCCTCGGCCTGCCCACCACGATGACGTTCATCGCGATCGTGGCCATCCTGACGACGTCGGGCGGCCACGTCCTCTACGGCGAGGACATCTGGGACCCGGCGCAGCTGGCCGACAAGTTCTCCAGCCCGGTCGTGGTGGTCGTCGCGCTGGTCGCGCTGGTGCTCGCCACGATCTCGGCGAACCTGGCGGCCAACGTCGTCAGCCCGTCCTACGACTTCTCGAACGCCTTCCCGAAGAAGATCACGTTCGCCGTCGGCGGCGGCATCACCGGCGTCATCGGCATCCTGATCCAGCCGTGGCGGCTCTACTCCGACCCGAACATCTACATCTTCGCCTGGCTCGGCTTCTACGGCGGCCTGCTCGGCGCGGTGGCCGGGGTGCTCGTCGCGGGCTACTGGGTGATCGCCCGCACCAAGCTCAAGCTGAAGGACCTCTACACACCCGATGGGGTGTATTGGTTCAGCGGCGGCTGGAACTGGCGCGCACTGGTCGCCACGCTGGTCGGAGCCGTCTTGGCGGTCGGCGGCGCGTACGGCGGGCCGTTCCCCGACGCCGGCCTGATCCCGTTCCTCAAGCCCCTTTACGACTACAACTGGGTGGTCGGCTTCGTCGGCGCGTTCGTCGTCTTCGCCGCCCTGTCCAAGTCCGCCAACAACGAGGAGGAAGCAAGTGAGCGTCGTCCGAGCCGGATTGATCCAGCAGCGGTGGACGGGTGACAAGGAGTCCATGATCAAGGCGGCGGTCGACCACATCGCCACCGCCGCCTCGCAGGGCGCCCAGGTCGTCTGCCTCCAGGAACTGTTCTACGGGCCGTACTTCTGCCAGGTGCAGGACACCGACTACTACTCCTACACCGAGGGCATCCCGGACGGCCCGACGACCAAGCTCATGCAGGAGGTGGCCGAGCGCCACGGCGTGGTGCTGGTCGTGCCGATGTACGAGGTCGAGCAGCCGGGCGTGTACTACAACACCGCCGCGGTGATCGACGCCGACGGCACGTACCTCGGCAAGCACCGCAAGAACCACATCCCGCAGGTCAAGGGCTTCTGGGAGAAGTTCTACTTCCGGCCCGGGAACCTGGGCTACCCGGTGTTCGACACCGCCGTGGGCCGCATCGGCGTCTACATCTGCTACGAGCGGCACTTCCCGGAGGGCTGGCGCGCGCTGGGCCTGGCCGGGGCGAAGATCGTGTTCAACCCGTCGGCGACCAGCCGCGGGCTGTCGCAGTACCTGTGGCGGCTCGAGCAGCCGGCGGCCGCGGTGGCGAACGAGTACTTCGTCGGCGCGATCAACCGCGTCGGCAAGGAACCGCTGGGCGACAACGACTTCTACGGCCAGACGTACTTCGCCGACCCGCGCGGGCAGCTGATCGGCGACGCCGCGTCGGACACCGAAGACGAGGTCGTCGTGCGCGACCTCGACATGGCGCAGCTCGACGAGGTCCGGGACCTGTGGGCGTTCTACCGCGACCGCCGCCCGGACACCTACGGCCCCCTCACGGAGGCCTGATGACCACGCTCATCAGTGGTGGCCAGGTCGTTTCGCCGTCCGGCGCGCTGCTCGCGGACGTCCTCGTCGACGGCGAGACCATCGCCGCCGTCGGGGCGCCCGGGACGCTGACCGGCGACGAGACGATCGACGCCACCGGCAAGTACGTGCTGCCCGGCGGCATCGACGCGCACACGCACATGGAGATGCCGTTCGGCGGCACCCACTCCGTCGACAGCTTCTCGACCGGGACCACGGCGGCGGCCTGGGGCGGCACGACGACGATCATCGACTTCGCCGTGCAGGCCAAGGGCACGTCGCTGCTGTCCACACTGGACAAGTGGCACGCGAAGGCCGACGGCAACTGCGCGATCGACTACGGCTTCCACATGATCGTCAGCGACGTCAACGACCAGTCGCTGAAGGAGATGGAAGCCTGCGTCGACGCCGGGGTCGGCAGCTTCAAGATGTTCATGGCCTACCCCGGGGTGTTCTACTCCACCGACGGCGAAATCCTGCTGGCCATGCAGAAGGCGCGCGAGATCGGCGCCACGATCATGATGCACGCGGAGAACGGCATCGCGATCGACCAGCTGGCGGCGCAGGCGTTCGAGGCCGGGAAGATCGACCCCGTCCAGCACGGCTTGACGCGGCCGCCGGAGCTGGAGGGCGAGGCGACCTCGCGCGCGATCCAGCTGGCGAAGGTGACCGGCTCGCCGCTGTACATCGTGCACTTGTCGGCGTCGCAAGCGCTGGCGGCGGTCGCGGAAGCGCGCAACGACGGCCAGAACGTGTTCGCGGAGACGTGCCCGCAGTACCTGTACTTGTCCATTGAGGACCTGGCGAAGCCGGACTTCGAGGGCGCGAAGTACGTCGCTTCCCCGCCGCTGCGGGAGAAGTCGCACCAGGCCGACCTGTGGCGGGGCCTGCGGACGAACGACCTGTCCGTGGTGTCCACCGACCACTGCCCCTTCTGTTTCAAGGACCAGAAGGAGCTGGGCCGCGGCGACTTCCGCGCGATCCCGAACGGGATGCCGGGTGTCGAACACCGGATGGACCTGCTGCACCAGGGCGTCGTCGCCGGTGAGCTGACACTCGGGCGCTGGGTCGAGACGTGCTCGGCGACGCCGGCGCGGATGTTCGGCCTGTACCCGCGCAAGGGCGTCATCGCGGCGGGTTCGGACGCGGACATCGTGATCTACGACCCCGCCGCCACGCAGACGTTGTCCGCGGAGACGCACCACATGAACGTGGACTACTCGGCGTACGAAGGGTTCGAGATCACCGGTCGCGTGCACACCGTGCTCTCCCGCGGGCGCGTTGTCGTGTCGCCGGACGGGTTCACCGGGTCGACGTCACACGGGAAGTTCCTGTCCCGTTCGCTGAACCAGTACCTGAACTGAGGTAGCGATGGACTTCGGAATCGTGCTGCAGACGGACCCGCCCGCGCGGGACGTCGTGCGGCTGATGAAGGACGCCGAGGACGCCGGGTTCCGCTACGGCTGGACGTTCGACTCCTGCGTGCTGTGGCAGGAGCCGTTCGTCATCTACTCGGCGATCCTCGCGGCGACGTCGTCGCTGGTCGTCGGGCCGATGGTGACCAGCCCCGGCACGCGCGACTGGTCGGTGATGGCGTCGACGTTCGCGACCCTCAACGACATGTACGGCAACCGGACGGTCTGTGGCATCGGCCGCGGCGACTCCGCGCACCGGGTCGTCGGGAAGCCACCGTCCACTTTGGCCACCGTGCGCGACTGCATGCGCGTGGTCAAGGACCTCGCCGAAGGCCGCGCGGTGGAAATGAACGAGAAGACCGTGCAGATCCCGTGGATCCGCAACGGGCGGCTCGAGATGTGGATGGCCGGGTACGGGCCGAAAGCGCTGCAGACGGTCGGCGAGCACGCCGACGGCTTCATCCTGCAGTGCGCGGACCCGGCGATCGCGCGCTGGACGATCGGCGCGGTGCGCGACGCCGCACGGGCCGCCGGCCGCGACCCGGGTGGCATCACGATCTGCGTCGCGGCCCCGGCGTACGTCGGCGACGACCTGCCGCACCAGCGCGAGCAGCTGCGCTGGTTCGGCGGGATGGTCGGCAACCACGTGGCGGACCTGGTGGCGCGCTACGGGTCTTCGGGTGCGGTACCGAAGGAGCTGACCGACTACATCCGCGAGCGCGAGGGGTACGACTACAGCCATCACGGCAAGGCGGGCAACCCGTCGACGGAGTTCGTGCCGGACGAGATCGTCGACCGGTTCTGCCTGCTGGGCCCGGCCTCGGCGCACGTGGAACGGTTGCAGGAGCTGGCGGAGCTGGGCGTGGACCAGTTCTCGCTGTACTTGATGCACGACGACCGCGAAACGACATTGGCGTCCTACGGCTCGCAGATCATCCCGAAGCTCACCGCGTAGGGCCCGCCCTACCCCGGTTCCGGGGGTGCGCACCAGCGCGCCCCCGGCCCCGGCGGCGGGACGATCGGGGCCATGAATTCTCCGAAACTCCGTGCTGCGCTGGCTCTGGGGGCCGTCGCCAGCGCGGTCGCCCTCTGTGCGCCCGCGGCCGCGGCGAGCCCCGCCGGAATCGTCTGGGAAGACTCCTGCCCGGCCGGCTACCAGTGCGGCCACCTCGACGTCCCACTGTCCTATCAGGATTCCTCGGCCGGCACCGTGTCGATCGCCGTCGGCCGGTTGCCCGCCACCGATCAGGCCCGCAAGCTGGGCACCATCTTCTACAACCCGGGCGGCCCCGGCTCGTCCGGCCGGTTCGCGCCCGCGTTGACGCCCTTCCTGCACGAGCGCTACGACATCGTCGGGTTCGACCCGCGCGGTGTCGGCGCGAGTGCGAAGATCCACTGCTTCACCGACCCGTCGCAGCTCGCGGTGCTCCAGCGCGCGCTCGGCACGTTCCCGCTGACGCGCACGGCCGAGCAGCAGCAGATCGCGGACACGAAAACCGTGACGGACCTGTGCGAACAGAACGCGAGCCCGCTGGCGAACCACCTCTCCACCGGCACGATCGCTCGCGACCTCGACCGGCTGCGGGCCGCGTTCGGCGAGCCGAAACTGCGGTACTACGGGAAGTCGTACGGCACCTACCTCGGCGAGACCTACGCCAACCTGTTCCCCGGCCGGGTGGGGTCCCTGGCGCTCGACGCGGTCGACGACCCGGTGCGCTGGGCGACCGGCTCCGGCCCGATGAGCTATCGCCTGCGCGGCTACGAAGACGGTCCTCGCGCCCTGCAGTCCTTTTTGGACGCGTGCGGGACGCGCTGCGCGTTCGACTACGACGCGACCCTGGATCGGCTGGCGTCGGGTCCGATCACCGTGACGGACACTGCGGGCAAGCAGATAGTCGTCACCTACCAAAGCGCGATCGCGACGATCCACAACTACCTGACCAACGCGCAGGCCGCCCCGCAACTGGCCGCGTTCCTGACCGCGCTGGCCGACCCGGCGTCGCGCGCACCGGCGTCGGCGGGCGGCCCACCGGACATCGATTCCCTTCTCGGCGGCGGCGCGACGCTCTGTTCGGACGCGGCGAACCCGCGCGATCCCGCCGTGTGGTGGGACTACGCGGGGAAAGCCGACCAGGTCGGCCGCGGCTTCGGCCCCTACGACGTCTTTAAGACGCTCCCCTGCGCCACCTGGGACGTCTCGGACCCCGGCCGCTACGCCGGGCCGTGGAATCGCCCGACGGCGCCGATCCTGCTCCTCGCGAACCGCCAGGGTGACCTGGAAACTCCGTACGCCGGGGCCCAGCGCACCGAAAAGCTGCTGGCCAACGCGCGACTGCTGACCCTCGACACGTACGGCCACGGTTCACGCGGCAAGAGCGCGTGCGTCGACGCAGCGCTCGACCGCTATTTCGGTACGGGTGCGGTACCCGCCCGCGGCGCGCTCTGCGCCCCGGACGCGGGCCCCTTCGGCTGACGGCGGACCGCGGTGGCCGGGACGGCCCCGGCCACCCTCCGGTCACTCGCCGGTGCCCTCTTCGGGCTTCTCCGCGTTCTCGGGAGTCGCCAGGTGGTCGACCTCGATGGTCCATTCCTTGGCCAGCGCGGCGATCGCCCCGATCGCGGTGACCACCGGAGCGGCGATCGCGGCCACCACACCCGCCGTGACCGGGATCTCCAGCACCGTGTGGCCCTCGTCGTTCTTGACCCGGATCCGGCGCACGTTGCCCTGGTGGATGAGTTCCTTGACCCGCGCGACCAGCTCCTGGCCGCGGAACCGCTCGGTCCGCTTCGTCGTCGGGCTGTCGACCGTCATGTTCGTTCCTCCTCGGGATGGGCTTGCGCCCCGAGTCTGCGCGGGCCCGCCGTGGCGGGTGAAGAGCTGATCGTCCTCGCCCGCGGGCCTAAAGTCACCTCTGGGCCGTCGAGCGGAGGTAAGCCATCGCCGCTTCGGGATCCCCGAGCCAGCCTTCGTAGTCGGCGGGGTTCTCGAAGAGGTGCGCGAACCGGTGCGCCACTTCGGGAACGCGCTGCGCGGTGTCCAATGTGGCCAGTACGTGGTCCGCCGGCGGGGCCAGGAGGTCGTTGTTGAAGCGCGTCGCGTGCCGGGCGTGCCGCCAGTAGCGGGCGAAGGCGTCGTGCATGAACTCCTCGTCGAACGGCCGGTCGGCGCGCTCGACGATGGCGTCCTGGTACGCCCGCGCCGCCCGCGCGGCCATGTTGGCGCCCTGGCCGCCGACCGGGTCGTTGGTCACCGCGGTGTCGCCCATCGCGAGGACCTTCGCCCCGGACGGCAGGGTGCCCACCGGGTGCCGGACGATCGGCGTGATCCGGCCGTGCAGCAGATCGGCGGGTCCCGCCGGCCGGGCGTCGTCGAGCAACGCGGCCTGCCACGGGTAGTGCGCGCGCAATAGCTTCCGGGCGGTCTCGTAGTGCTGTTCGACGTCGGCGACCTCGTCCCAGACGTCCATCGGCCCGCCGGGCACGCCGAAGAAGCCGAGGCCGTGCACGGGCCCGCGCACCGAAAGCCCCGGCAGCAGGAAGAACTCGCCGACCTGGGACATCCCGAACGTCAGGCCGGGTACCACGTCGAGTTCCCCGGTGACGTAGAAGATCCCGATCGCCCGCTGCGGCTCGCGGTAGGGCGACCGCTCGTCGTCGCGCGGGAAGAGCGCGTCGAACTGCGCGCCGCGCCCGGCCGCGACGATGAGCAGCTCGAACTCGCGGGCGCACTCGTCCAGCTCCTCCGGGGTGACCCGGCGGATCCGCAGGTCGCCGCCGAGGCGTTGGAATTCCGCCAGCCAGTCCGAAACCTTGACGCGCTGGTCGACCGACTGGGCGGGCCGGTCGAGCCCGACGCCCCAGGACATCGCGGGTTCG
The DNA here is from genome assembly GCF_014873755.1 of Amycolatopsis lexingtonensis. Taxonomy (NCBI): domain Bacteria; kingdom Bacillati; phylum Actinomycetota; class Actinomycetes; order Pseudonocardiales; family Pseudonocardiaceae; genus Amycolatopsis; species Amycolatopsis lexingtonensis. The sequence continues at coordinate 10,321,214 of NZ_JADBEG010000001.1, read as the reverse complement.
GTGCCCGCGCCCGCGGCCGCGAAGTCGATTTCGCGGATCGGCGGCGCTTCGGCGTCCCAGAAGTTGATGCCGAGTTCGCGTTCCCGCTGGAGCGCGGGGGCGAAGAGGCACTGGTTGGAGATGAGCCGCCCGGCCCGCACCTCTTCCGCGGGGCGTTCGGCGAACACGGTGACGTCGTAGCCCAGTTGGCGCAATCCGATGGCGAGAACCAATCCCGCTTGCCCCGCTCCGACGATCCCGATCCGCCGCATGGCCGCCCCTCCCCCGGAAACCCTGTGCTCCCAACGTACTCGTCGCGGACGGTCAGCGGTACGCGTCGTGCTCGGCTTCCTGCCGGACGGCCTCCAGCGCGTCACGCAACTCGGCGAGCCCGACGGAGCCGAGGGCCAGCCGGAGCGCCTGGGGCGCGGTGGGCGTCGTCGCGAACGGCTCGGCGGTGGTGACCGCGACCCGCCGCCGCGCCAGGGCCGCCGCGATCCGGTCCGGGCGCGAATCCGGGGCCAGCGGCAGCCACAGGAAGTACGACGAGGGGTGTGTGCGCACGGGGAGCCCGGCGAACACCTCGGCGGCGATGGCCTGCCGCTGCCGGGCGTCTTCGCGCTTGCGTGCTTCGAGGCGGTCGACCGTGCCGTCCTCGAGCCAGCGGCGGGCGAGCTCCGCGGTCAGCGCGGGCGTGTTCCAGGTCGTGGCCCGGATGGCGCGTTCGAGCGACGGCACGAGCGCGTCCGGCGAGGCGACGAACCCGAACCGCAGCCCGGTCGCGACGTTCTTCGACAGCCCGGACACGTACACGGTGGTTTCGGGCGCCAGCGCCGCGAGCGGAGGCGGCGCGTCCTCGGCGAGGTAGGCGTAGGAAGCGTCCTCGATGATCGTCAGTCCGTGCGTGCGAGCGAGCGAAACGAGCCGCGCGCGGCCGGCCGCGTCGAGGACCCAGCCCAGCGGGTTGTGCAGGGTCGGCATCGCGTACACCGCGCGAACCCGGCGACGGCGGCACAGCCGCTCGAGGACGTCGAGATCCGGCCCGCCCGCGGTCACCGGCAGCGGCGCGGGTTCCAGCCCGAGCGTGCGCGCGAGCACGCGGAACCCGGGGTAGGTGAGGGCGTCGACGGCGACGACGTCACCCGGCTGGAACAGGGTCATGGCCGTGATCGCGAGCCCGTGCTGGGCGCCGTCGACGATGAGCACCCGCTCCCGGCCGACGTCCAGCCCCCGCCGCCGCAGGTGCCGGGCGACGGCGGCGCGATCGTGCGCGCGCCCGCGGTGGGGCTGGTAACGCAGCAGCGCATCGAGGTCGCCGGCGGTGGCGAGGTCGCGCAGTGCCTGGCGCAGCAGATCGGCCTGCCCGGGCACGGCGGGGCGGTTGAAGCTGAGATCGAGCGCGTCGGCGGCGACGGACCGCTCCTCGGCGGCCTCGCCGATGGCGGGGTCGCGGACGAAGGTGCCCCGCCCCTGCTCGCAGCTCACCAGCCCCATCGCTTCGAGCTCGGCGTACACGCGGGACGCGGTGACCACGGCGATGCCCTGGTCCGACGCCAGCCGCCGGTGCGTGGGCAGCTTCGTCCCGGCGGGCCAGTGGCCGTCCCGGATCTGCCGGGCGAGGGTGTCGACGACGCCTTTGTACTTCGGTACGCGCACCCACCGGATTGTAGGCAGGACAATTCTTGGACTGTCCTGGATGAGCGGTCTTAGCGTGGCGGGCATGCACACCGCGATCCTGACCTTCGACGGCTACAACGAACTCGACTCCCTGATCGCACTGGGCGTCCTCAACCGCACGGGCTCGCGGGTGTCGATCGCCAGCCCGGCGCCGCGGGTGACGTCGATGAACGGCGTGCTCTTGCACGCGATGATCGATCTCGAGGAGGCTTGCGCGGCCGACGCGGTGATCATCGGGAGCGGGGTGCGTACCCGTGAGGTGGTGGAGGACACGGCGATCATGGGGGTGTTGAGCCGTCTCGACCCGGCTCGCCAGCTGTTGGCGGCACAGTGTTCGGGGACGCTGGTGCTGGCGAAGCTTGGGCTGCTCGGTGGGGTGCCGGCGTGCACGGACCTCACGTCGAAGCCTTGGGTGGTCGCGGCGGGGGTCGAGGTGCTGGACCAGCCGTTCTTCGCGCGCGGCAATGTGGCTACGGCGGGTGGGTGTTTGGCTTCGGCGTATCTGGCGACTTGGGTGATCGCGCGGCTGCACGGGGTGGAGGCTGCGGAGAGTGCGATGCATTATGTGGCGCCGGTTGGGGAGAAGGAGGAGTACGTGGCGCGGGCGATGCGGAACGTGACGCCGTACCTGGAACCGGCGCTGAGGTAGCTCAGCCGCGTTTGGCCTTCCTGCGTCGCCGCACGTCGAAGATCACGAGAGCGAGAAACCCGAGGAACGGGATCTCGGTGACCAGGTTGCCGCCGAGCACGGTGGCGAAGGAGTGATCGGGCCAGCCACCGGTCGCGGTGAGGCCGATCGAGCCGATGGCTGACAGTCCGAAGAACAAGGTGACCAGCCACAGCAAGATGCGGAGGGCCCACGTCCACGAAGTCCGGCCCTTCTGCTTGTAGGACTCGGCCCGTACCTCCCGCGGGGTCATCAAACCCCGGGGCCGGGGCGGCGCCCCGCTCGGTTCGGCCAGCCACTGGCCGAGCACGTTCACGTCACCGGGCACCAGTCCCCGCTGGACCAGTGAGGTCCAAACTTCGCGCAGCCCGGCCGAAAACCCGAGCACGTAGGAAGGCGTCGGGGTGAAGTGCGATTCGAGTGTCTCTTCCGGAGCCGCGTAAGAGCCGAGGAAGTGGGCGATCGCCGGCAGCCAATCCGGCAGTACGGCACTCTGCCCGGAAGCGACACCTCGCCAATACTCCCGCCACGGCTTCAGCCAGCGCACGATGTCGAAGCTCACTCGCACAGCTCCTTCGAGGACGTGCAGCGGAAGCTTCTCCGCCAGAGAAGCGGCTTCGCGTTCACCACGACGGCGATCAGCGAGCCGCGTTTCATCGGGCGACGCCGGCGGAGCGCTCGCGACACGCGAGCCGACTGGAGGCATTGCCTCGGTCCGCAGGCTTCCCTGCGTGGCTTCCAGAACAGCCGCCGGCTCGGACTCGGCTTGGGCAACCTCGTCGGAGCCGGTCTCCGCCACCAGGCCGGCCGGCAGCCACGGCCCCTCGGAACGAACGCACATCAGGGAAACCCGGCTCTTCCCGCCTGGACCGCGATAACGAACGGCCAAGTGCACGGAGGACGAAGAAGCCTTCGAAATCCTGCCGTCGAGCACTTTCCCACCGTGCAACCGACCGAGGACCGCACTGCGTCCCGTGCGCACTTCGGTCACCCACAGCGAGGCGTCTTCGGCGAGCGACAAGGTGTGCGCGGAGTCGATCGCAACCGTCGCCACGGGGTGCGTAGCAGGCAGTGCCCAGCGCCGGGGCTCGCCGGATTCCGGCACCAAGACGAAGTCCGGGGCACCGGCCACGACCAGTTCGGTGCCGTTCACCCACGTGGCACCGGTTGCGGCACCAGGCTGATAGGGGATTTCGCGCTCCGCCCCGGACGTTCCGGCGAGCGGCCTCATCGTGGCCGGTGCGTCGTGGTTCCGGTTGGCCGACCCGGGATCGAAGCACCACACGGCCCCTCGGCTGTCCGGCACGAGTTGGCTTCGCCCACCCGCGGCCCCGCCGGCCGACACGACTTCCACCGCACCGTTTCCGCAGCGCCCGACACCGTGGGCCCGGTGCACCAGGATCCCGGTCCCGGAACGCACCGCGTTGCCGTCGCACCCGCTGACCGGCGCCACCCAGGCGGCCGTCTCGCGCTCGAGGTCGACTGACAGCACACCATCCTCAGCCGTGACCAGGATTTTGCCGTCGTGGTCAGCCGATACACCCAGCCGACCGGACTCGAAGTCGGCGGCGGCCGCTTCGACCCGCACGTGGTCCGCCGCCGGCCGGAAGTCCGGACGACCCGGCACTTCGCGCCGGCCGAAGCCCAGATCCGGCACCGGTGCCTTGCGGTCGAGCAGAACGCGTAGCGGCGTATAGGCGCTTCCGTCGTAGGAAGCCTTGGCGGTGACCAGATCCAGCAGCTCTCCCGGTGGGACGAACCCGCTGAGCATCGCCTCCCAGTGCTCCCGGTCCAGGAGGACCAGGTCCAGCCGCCGTCCCTTGTCGATATCGGCGAGGGCGTGCTTCGTGTACCCGTCCATCGAAAGGAAAACGCCGGTCACGCCCGCCATGCGCTGCTCGACTCGCCGCTGCAACTTCGCGATCGGGTCGAACGAAGCCGGTCCCTGCACCCATTTGGCTTCGAGGATGAAGTAGCGTCCCGCGTGCCTGAACACCACGTCGATTTCGCCGACGCTCCGCCGATCCGACTCGGCCGGGATCCCGAACGCTGTGAACAGCTCGGCGATCAACCCGTTGAAGCGTTGACCGCGGGCTTGCGGACGCATGCCCGCAGGCAACTGAGCCAGCGCCGAGTATTCGCGGACCAACTTTCGCCAGTGGATCGGATCGTCGAGCACGGGTCACACCTTGCCTCATGGGCGCTGCGACCAAAAGCGGTACCGGCTTGACCAGGTCGGCCGGTACCGCCCTTCACCCGAATGGACGCCGGTTCAGTCCAGCAGCGCCTGGTAAACCAGCTGCCGCAGCTGGGGCCGCAGCCGGTAAGTGCTCGACGGCAACAGCTGCGTATAGAACCCCACCGTCAAATCCTCATCCGGATCCACCCAGAACGCCGTAGAAGCCGCCCCGCCCCAAGCGAACTCTCCCGCCGATGACAGCGTCCGGGCCTTCACCGGGTCCTCCAGCACCGAGAACCCCAGCCCGAACCCGTACCCGTCGAAAGGCATCTCCGCGAACAGCGGACGCCCGAACGCCTCCAGATCCACGTGCCCCGGCAGGTGGTTCGAAGCCATCAGCGCAACAGTCCGCGGGGACAGCAACCGGACGCCGTCGAGTTCGCCGCCGCGCAGCAGCATCTCCGTGAAACGCCAATAATCCCCCGCCGACGACACCAGGCCGCCACCACCGGAAAGGCAGTCGGGCCGGGAAGTGCCCGACTTGCCGAAAGCGTCGTTCCGCACCGCGCGGCCCGAAGCCGGATCGGGCACGTACAGCGCGGCCAATCGCGAAGCCGAAGAAGCGACGAAGTCCGTGTCCGTCATTCCCAGCGGCGTGAAGATGCGCGTCGCGAAGAACTCGTCCAGCGGCAGGCCCGAAACCACCTCGACGAGCCGCCCCAGCACGTCCGTCGCGATCGAGTAGTTCCACTCCGTGCCGGGCTGGAACAACAGCGGCAAGGCAGCCCACTGGCGGCTGCACTCCGCCAGATCCGCACCGGGTGGCGTGCCCCACTCGAAGCCCGCCGCCCGGTAGATCGCGTCCACCGGGTGGCCGTGGTGGAAGCCGTACGTCAGGCCCGCCGTGTGCGTCAGCAGGTGCCACACGCGGATCGGCGAAGTCGCCGGTTCGGTGAACGGCGCCAGCGCCGACCCCTTGACGTACACGCGCGGCGAAGCGAACTCCGGCAGCCAGCGCGAAATCGGGTCGTCCAGCTCCAGCAGGCCTTCCTCGACGAGCATCATCGCCGCCACCGAGGTGATCGGCTTGGTCATCGAGAAGATGCGCCAGAGCGTGTCGGTTTCCACCGGGAGACCCGCTTCGACGTCGCGGTGCCCGCCGCGGCCGACGTGCACGACGCGGCCGTGCCTGCTCACCACCGCGAGCCAGCCCGGTAGCCGGCCATCCGCGACATACCGGTCGAAGTGCGCGTCGAGCCGCGTCAGCCGGTCCGCGTCGAAGCCGGCTTCGACCGGGTCGACTTCCACCTTGAGTTCCGCCATGCCGCGAGGCTACTTCTCGCGAGCCCGTTCGGCCGCTTTCTCTTCACGCCAGGCTTCGTCGTTCTTGCCGACGCGCCAGTAGCCCGAGATCGACAGCAGCTCGCGCCGCACGCCGCGCTCGTCGAGCAGGTACCGCCGCAGGTCCCGCACGAAGTCCGCTTCGCCGTGCACGAACGCCTGCACGACGCCGTCACGCCACGGCAGCGCGCGCACCGCCGAAGCGACGTCGCCGCCCGAGGCCCGGTGCAGCCAGGTGATCTGCGCGTCCGCCTTGGTGGCCAGCGGCTGCTCCTCGGCCGCGTTCTCGACGAGGATCACGGCGTGCGCCGGGACGCCGGCCGGGAGCGCTTCGAGCGACGCCGCGATGGCCGGCAACGCGCTTTCGTCGCCCGCCAGCAGGTGCCAGTCCGCCTCGGTGCCCGGCGCGTACGCGCCACCGGGACCGGACAGCAGCAGCTCGTCGCCGGGCTGCGCGGACGCCGCCCACGGGCCGGCGATGCCCTCGTCGCCGTGGTGGACGAAGTCGATGACCAGCTCGCCGGCCTGCGGGTCGAACGCCCGGACGGTGTAGGACCGCATCCGCGGCCAGTGCTCCCGCGGGAGCGTCGCGCGGCATTCCTGGACGTCGAACGGCTCCGGGTACTCGACACCCGGCACCTTGAACAACACCTTGACGTAGGCGTCGGTGAACTCGTTGGGCGTGAAATCGGCGATGCCTTCGCCGCCCGCGACGATCCGGATCATGTGCGGGGTGAGCCGCTCGGTGCGCAGGACCCGCAGGCGCACCGCGGGACGCCCGGACCGCCGGGGTGCTTCAGCCATTGACCACTCCAATACTAAGGCTTACCTAACTCAGCCTACGCGCCGAATCCGGCGCGTGCCTACCCAGGTGTACCCAGTTCTTCGAGCAGCCGCCGCAGCGCTCGGCCAAATGTCTTGAATGAGTCATTCAGGTCGTCGGAGGTCCTGAATGACTCATTCAAGACGCTGGGCGCGACGACCCCCGAAGCCTCCGCAAGCGCTTTCACGACCGCGGATCCGAGACGCGCGTGTTCTGGAACGCCGTGATCAGCCACTCGCCGTCCTCCCGGACGAGCACGAACGTGACGGTCGATTCGCGCCCTTCGTCCGTGGTGTCCGCCCCGGTCAGCGACGAGCCGCCACCCACGACGGCGACCGCGACGTCCGGGCGGACGATCCGCACCTTCGCCGCCGCGTCGAGCCGCCCGGTCAGCTTGCTCCCCTTGAGCGGTCCTTCGAAGAGCGCGCGGTGCGAGCTTTCGATCGCGGCACGCCCGGGGAAGTTGGCCCCGAAGAACGTCACGTAGTCGGCGTCCTCGGTGAAGAGCCGGCCGTAGGCGGTCGCGTCGCCGTCGTTCCAGGCTTGGGTGAGTTGGCCGAGCACGGCACGCACATCGGCTTCCGCAGTGGTCATGGGATCCCCTTACGAACGTCGTTCGTCCTACAAACACCGTTCTACGGACGAACGACGTTCGCGTCAAGTACAGTGTTCGCGTGACCGTTCCCCCGCCGCCGTGGCGCAGCGCCCCGCGCCGCCGTGCCGCGAAACCCGTCCTGTCCCAGGAGCTCGTCGTGAAGACGGCGCTGGAAGTCCTGGCGAAGGAGGGCTTCGACGCGGTGACCATGCGGCGGGTCGCGCAGGAACTCGAGACCGGGCCCGCGTCGCTCTACGCGCACGTCGCCAACAAGGACGAGCTGGCGGAGCTGATGCTCGACGCCGTGCTCGCCGACGTGCCGCTGCCGGAGCCGGACCCGGCCCGCTGGGACGAGCAGGTCAAGGACCTCGTCCGCGCGCAGATCCGGGTGATGGTCGCCCACCCCGGGATCGCGCGCGTGGCGTGGGACATCGCCGTGCCGGTCACCCCCAGCTCGCTGCGCCAGGGCGAGGCGATGCTCGCCCTGCTGCGGGCCGGCGGCCTCGAGCTCAAGCAGGCGACGTTCGCGGGCGACGCGCTTTCCCTCTACGCCAAGGCTTATGCGTACGAGGCCAGTGGCTGGACCTGGGGCGAAATCGACGCGGCCGAAGTGACCGCACGCGGCGAACAGATGGTCGCCTACATGCGGTCACTGCCCCCGGAGTCTTTCCCGAACATGCTGCGCATCGGCGAGTTCTTCTCCGCCGAGACCGCCGCCGAACGCCTCGAGTTCGCGCTCGACACCTACCTCGCCGGCCTCAAGGTGCTCGCCGCCAAGAACTAGGGCCGCAGCACGATCTTGCCGCGCGTGTGCCGCCGTTCCAGCTCCCGGTAGGCGTCCCGGACCTCGTCCAGCGGGTAGACGCGGGCCACCGGCAGGGTCAGCAACCCCTTGTCCAGCAACAAGCCCAGCTCACGCAGGATCGCGGCCGACGAACCGGCCGCGTTGCCGTCGGTCTTGACGTTGTACTTCGCCGCCGCCTCGAAGTCGATGATCGTGTCGATCCGCCCGGGGTGGATCCCCAGGTGCAGAGCCAGTTCCACGTACCCGGCGCCGAAGGTGTCGACGAACGCGTGCACGCCGTCCGGCGCGGCCTCCTTGATCCGCTCGAGAACGCCTTCGCCGTAGGAAACCGGCACGACGCCGAGCTCGCGCAGCCACTCGTGGTTCGCCTCGCCCGCGAGGCCGACGACCGTGGCGCCGGCCAGCTTCGCCAGCTGGACCGCGAGCGAACCCACGCCACCCGCCGCGCCCGAAACGACGACGGTCTCGCCTTCGCGCGGGCACACCGCGCCCACCGCGGCGTACGCGGTCGTCCCGGCGACGAAGAGCGCGCCGGCGACCTCCCACGGCAGGTCCGCGGGCTTCGGCGTCAGGTTCGCCGCCTCGGCCACCACGAAGTCGGCGTGGCTCGACCGGGTGTCGACGAACCCGATCACCTCGTCGCCGACGGCGATCTCCTCGACGCCTTCGCCGAGTTCGGCGACCACGCCGGCGAAGTCACTGCCCTGGCCGGAAGGAAATGTCGCCGGGTAGCGCTCGTGCAGGAGCCCCCGCCGGATGGCCGCCTCGCCGGGGTTGATCCCGGCGGCGCGCACCTCGACGAGCACCTGCCCCCGGCCCGGCACCGGCCGCGGCACGTCCTCGACCCGGAGGACCTCCACGTCGCCGTACTCGTCGAACCTGATCGCGCGCGCCATGAGGCCTCCTCGAAAGTCGTTGCTGAATACAAGCAACGACCGGCCCCGCCGATTTAATCCCGGCTCAGCCCGCGAGGCGCCGGACCACGCCGTCCGCGAGCAGGCGTCCGCGGTCGGTCAGCACCGCGCGGCCCCGGCTGTCCAAAGCGGACGGGTCCAGCAGGCCTTCAGCCGCGGCCGCACGGGCTTCGGCGAGCCCGGGCTCGTCGAGAACGTCGAGCGGGAGCCCTTCGGCGACGCGGAGTTCGAGCATGATCCGCTCGAGGTGCTGGTCGTCGTCGGTGAGCACTTCGCGCCCGCCGGCGGGCGAATCGCCGTCGGCCAGCAGCGCCGCGTACCGGGCCGGGTGCTTGACGTTCCACCAGCGCACCCCGCCGACGTGGCTGTGCGCGCCCGGGCCGGCGCCCCACCAGTCGTCGCCGCGCCAGTAGCCGAGGTTGTGGCGGCAGCGGGCCGCGTCGGACGCCGCCCAGTTCGACACCTCGTACCAGCGCAGCCCCGCCGCCGTGAGCGCGGCGTCGATCATCTCGTAGTCCGCGGCCAGCACGTCGTCGTCCGGGGCGGGCAGCTCGCCGCGGCGGACGCGGCGGGCCAGCGCGGTGCCCTCCTCGACGATCAGCGCGTACGCCGACACGTGGTCGACGCCGGCGGCCAGCACGGCGTCGAGGGTGGCGAGCAGGTCGTCCGGCCGTTCTCCCGGCGTGCCGTAGATCACGTCGAGGTTCACGTGGTCGAACCCGGCCACGCGCGCTTCGGCGGCGGCCTGTCCCGGCCGGCCCGGCGTGTGCACCCGGTCGAGGATCTTCAGCACGTGCGGCGCGGCCGACTGCATGCCCAGCGAAACGCGGGTGTAGCCGGCTTCCCGGATCCCGGCGAAGAACTCCGGCGACGTCGACTCCGGGTTCGACTCGGTCGTCACCTCGGCACCCGGGGCGAGCCCGAAGACGTCGCGGACGGCGTCGAGGACGGAGCCGAGCCCTTCGGCGCCGAGCAGCGAGGGGGTGCCGCCGCCGACGAACACGGTGTCGGCGGCCGGCGGCACGACCAGCACGCGCGCGGCCAGCTCCAGCTCGCGCCGCAGCCCTTCGAGCCAGGACTGCGGCGACGAGCCGGAGTCCAGCTCACCCGCGGTGTAGGTGTTGAAGTCGCAGTAACCGCAGCGCGTCGCGCAGAACGGGACGTGCACGTACACCCCGAACGCTCTGCTGCCCAGCCCTTTCAGCGCGCTCTCCGGCAACGCCGGGTCGATGGGGGTGGCAGGGTCGGGACGCAGCACGGGCACCCCCCGATTGTCCCCTACGAAGCCGGGAGGTTCGCCGCCGCCCACTCGGGGTCGACCGGGATCATCTCGATGATGTCGAGCAGCACCCCGTTCGGGTCGGCGACGTAGAAGTGCCGCTGCCCGTACACCTCGTCGACGAGCGGCACGACGAGCTCGACACCCGCCTCCGCCAGCCGTTTCGCCTCGGCCGCCGCGTCCTCGACGACGAGCCCGAACATCACCCCGGTCGTTTCGGCCGCCCGGTAGCCCGCCGGCACGGACGCGTGGCCGCGCTGCACGAAGCTGATCTCATACCCCGGCGCACCGGCGTTGACGCTGGCGAACCAGTCCAGCTCGACGGTGACCGCCAGCCCGATCACGTCGGCGTAGAAGCGGGTGGTCGCGGCGACGTCGTCGACCAGGTACCCCGCCCCGAAACCCTTGACCTGCATCCCCAGTTCCTCTCTTCAAACCACTTTGCTTGAAGTACTCTACATGTAGTGGTTTGAATGAGGCAAGAGTCCGCACGCAGCACGGTTGACACGATTTTCGCAGGTGAGTGACCCTTCTCCCAGCATGCGGTCAGGCCTGGACCACATTGTGGACGCGTGGCACGCTCAGGTCGTGACTCATGCCGGTGTCTTCCTGGTGGCCCGCCGCCACGTCGACCTCGTGCGCGTCGCGAGCGCCCTCTGCGCACCCGTTCGCTGACTTCCGTCGCCACCACCTGCCACGAATTCGGACCGCCCCATCGGAGGACGCCGCCATGGCCACGCCCACGCGTCAAACCCCCGCCCGACCCGCGCGCGCGAAGCAGAAGCGAGGCGAAGGGCAGTGGGCGCTCGGTTACCGGGAGCCGCTGAACCCGAACGAGCGGTCGAAGAAGGACGATCACCCGCTCAACGTGCGTGCGCGGATCGAAAACATCTACGCCCACCGGGGATTCGACGCGATCGACCCGGGTGACCTGCGCGGCCGGTTCCGCTGGTTCGGCCTGTACACCCAGCGCAAGCCGGGCATCGACGGCGGGCGCACCGCGACCCTGGAGCCCGAAGAGCTCGACGACCGCTACTTCATGCTGCGGGTCCGGCTCGACGGCGGCGCGCTGACCACGGCGCAGCTGACCGTGCTGGGCGAGATCTCGCAGCAGTACGCCCGCGACACCGCCGACATCACCGACCGGCAGAACATCCAGTACCACTGGATCCGGATCGAAGACGTCCCGGCGATCTGGGCCAAGCTCGAGAACGCCGGCATGACCACGATGGAGGCGTGCGGCGACAGCCCCCGCGTCATCCTCGGCTCGCCGGTCGCGGGCATCGCGGCCGCCGAAGTGATCGACGGCACCCCGGCGATCGACGAGATCAAGCGCCGCTACATCGGCAAGCCGGAGTTCGCCAACCTGCCGCGCAAGTTCAAGACCGCGATCTCCGGCCAGCCGGACGTCGCGCACGAGATCCACGACGTCGCCTTCGTCGGCGTGGACCACCCCGAGCACGGACCGGGCTTCGACGTCTGGGTCGGCGGCGGCCTGTCCACCAACCCGATGCTCGGCCAGCGCCTCGGCGCCTGGGTGCCACTCGAAGAGGTCCCGGACGTCTGGGAAGGCGTCATCTCGGTCTTCCGCGACTACGGCTACCGCCGGCTGCGCTCCCGCGCCCGGATCAAGTTCCTGGTCAAGGACTGGGGCGCGGAGAAGTTCCGCCAGGTGCTGCAGGACGAGTACCTCAAGCGCGAGCTGATCGACGGCCCGCCGCCGGCCGACCCGGCCGTCCCGCTCGACCACGTCGGGGTGCACCCGCAGGTCGACGGCTCCTTCTACGTCGGCGCCGCGCCGATCGCCGGCCGGTCGTCGGGCGGCACGCTCGTCGCCGTCGCCAAGGCCGCCGAGCGCGCGGGATCGGGCCGCGTGCGGCTCACCCCGCAGCAGAAGCTCGTCGTGCTCGACGTCCCCGAGGCCCAGGTCGCCACGCTCGAGGCCGAGCTGTCGGAACTGGGGCTGGAGACGAAGCCGTCGCCGTGGCGGCGCGGCGTGATGGCCTGCACCGGGCTGGAGTTCTGCAAGCTCGCCATCGTCGAGACGAAGGCGCGGGCGCAGCAGCTCGTCGCGGACCTCGAGAAGTCGTTGGTGGACATCCAGAAGGACCTCGACACGCCGGTGAGCGTGCACCTCAACGGCTGCCCCAACTCCTGCGCGCGGATCCAGACCGCGGACATCGGCCTCAAGGGCCAGATCGTCACCGACGCCGACGGCAACCAGGTCGAAGGCTTCCAGGTGCACCTGGGCGGCGGCCTCGGCCTCGACGCCGGGTTCGGCCGGAAGCTGCGCGGCCACAAGGTGACCTCGGGCGAGCTGACCGGGTACGTCGAGCGGGTCGTGCGCAACTACGTGACCGGGCGCGAACCCGGCGAACGCTTCGCCCAGTGGGCGGCGCGCGCCGACGAAAGCGCCCTCCAGTGACCGAGCGAGCAGCGCCGTACTACTGCCCTTATTGCGGGGACGAGGATCTGCGGCCGGAAGAGAACGGCGGCTGGCTGTGTTCTGCCTGTCGCCGGGTTTTCTCGGTCAAGTTCCTCGGCCTGTCCCTCCCGGAGGTTTCCCGATGACCGCCACCGCCGACTACAAGACCCTCGCCGAGCGCGCGTCCAAGGAGCTCGCCGACGCCACCGCCACCGAAGCGATCCGCTGGACCGTCGACACGTTCGGCGACGACTTCATCGTCGCGTCCAACATGCAGGACGCCGTGCTCATCGACCTCACCACGAAGGTGAAGTCCGATGTGGACGTTCTCTTCCTCGAGACGGGCTACCACTTCCCGGAAACCCTCGGCACGCGCGACGCGGTGCAGACGGTCTACCCCGACGTGAAGATCGTCAACGCCCAGGCCGAGCAGAGCGTCGCCGAGCAGGACGCGGAGTACGGCGAGAAGCTGCACGCCCGCGACGCCACGCTGTGCTGCAACCTCCGCAAGGTCGTGCCGCTGCGCAAGACCCTCTCGAACTACTCGGCGTGGATCACCGGCGTCCGCCGGGTCGACGCGCCGACCCGGGCGAACACCCCGATCGTCACCTGGGACGACCGCAACGGGCTGGTGAAGGTCAACCCGATCGCGGCGTGGTCCGACGACGAGTTCAACGGCTACATCCGCGAGCACGGGATCCTGGAGAACCCGCTCGTTTCGATCGGCTACCTCTCGATCGGCTGCGCGCCCTGCACGGCTCGCGTGGAGCCGGGCGCCGACCCGCGCAGCGGCCGCTGGGCGGGCCAGTCGAAGACCGAGTGCGGACTGCACGGCTGAGGAAGGGACTCATGACGACCTTGGAGCCCGCGACAGATGCGGCACAGGACAACCTCGCGGCCTTGGAGTCCGAGGCCATCCACATCTTCCGGGAGGTGGCAGGCGAGTTCGACCGTCCGGTGATCCTCTTCTCCGGCGGCAAGGACTCGACGCTGCTGCTGCACCTGGCGATCAAGGCGTTCTGGCCGGCGCCGGTGCCGTTCCCGCTGCTGCACGTGGACACCGGGCACAACTTCGACGAGGTCATCGAGTTCCGCGACCGCGTCGTCGAGCGGCACGGGCTGCGCCTGGTCGTGGCGAAGGTCCAGGACTGGATCGACGACGGGCGCCTCGAAGAGCGCGCGGACGGCATGCGCAACCCGCTGCAGACCACGCCGCTGCTGGACACCATCGCCGAGAACAAGTTCGACGCCGTCTTCGGCGGCGGGCGCCGCGACGAGGAGCGGGCCCGGGCGAAGGAGCGGATCTTCAGCCTCCGCAACGCCTTCGGCCAGTGGGAACCGCGCCGGCAGCGGCCCGAGCTGTGGAACCTGTACAACGGCAGGCACCGCCCGGGCGAGCAGGTCCGCGTCTTCCCGCTGTCCAACTGGACCGAGGCCGACGTCTGGAACTACATCGCCCGCGAGAAGGTCGAACTGCCCTCGATCTACTACGCGCACCGGCGCGAGGTGTACCTGCGCGACGGGATGCTGCTGGCCGAGGGCCCGTGGGGCGGTCCGCGCCCCGGCGAAGAGGTGCGTGAGATGACCGTGCGGTACCGGACCGTCGGCGACGGCTCCTGCACCGGCGCGATCGAGTCCACCGCCACCACCGTCGAAGACGTCATCGCCGAGGTGTCGGCTTCGCGCCTCACCGAACGCGGCGCCACCCGCGCCGACGACCGGATGTCCGAGGCGGCCATGGAAGACCGCAAGCGTGAGGGGTACTTCTGATGAGTTCGCTGCTTCGCCTGGCCACCGCCGGGAGCGTGGACGACGGAAAGTCCACGCTGGTCGGCCGGCTGCTCTACGACACCAAGTCGGTGCTCGCCGACCAGCTCGACGCCGTCACCCGCGCGTCCGTCGACAAGGGACTGTCCACTCCGGACCTGTCGCTGCTGGTCGACGGCCTGCGCTCGGAACGCGAGCAGGGCATCACCATCGACGTCGCCTACCGGTACTTCGCCACGCCCAAGCGGTCGTTCGTGCTGGCCGACACGCCGGGGCACGTGCAGTACACGCGCAACACGGTGACCGGCGCGTCCACCGCGCAGCTGGCCGTGCTGCTGGTCGACGCGCGCAAGGGCGTCATCGAGCAGACCCGGCGGCACGCGGCGGTGCTTGCGCTGCTGGGCGTGCCGCAGCTGGTGCTGGCGGTGAACAAGATCGACCTGGTCGACTACGACGAAGCGACGTTCACGGTGATCGCCGAGGAGTTCGCTTCGCACGCCGAGACGCTGGGCTACGCGCGCGGCTCGGTGCTCACGATCCCCGTGTCGGCGCTCGAAGGCGACAACGTCGCGACACGCTCGGAGCGGACGCCGTGGTACCGCGGGCCGAACCTGCTGGAGCACCTGGAGGAGGTGCCGGTCGCGCCCGACCCGCACGACTCCGCGCTGCGCTTCCCGGTGCAGTACGTGATCCGCCCGCGCACGGCGGAGTACCTGGACTACCGCGGCTACGCGGGCCAGATCGCCGCGGGCACGGTCCGCCCCGGCGACGAGATCGTCGTGCTGCCGCAGGGCATCCGCAGCCGCGTCGAGCGCATCGACACCGCCGACGGCCCGCTGGCGGAGGCCGGCGCCGGGACGTCGGTGACGCTGCTGCTGGCCGACGACATCGACATCTCCCGCGGCGACCTGATCGCGGCCGCCGATGCGCCGCCCCGGATCACCGACGAGATCACCGGCACGCTGTGCTGGCTGTCGTCGAAGCCGCTGAAGCCGGGCGCCCGCGTCCTGGTCAAGCACGGCACCCGCACGGTGCAGGCGCTCGTCGGCGAGTTGCACGCGCGGTTCGACGAGCAGACACTGTCCAGCGTGGACTCACCTTCGTCGCTGGAGCTCAACGACATCGGCAGCGTCACGCTGCGGCTGGCCGAAGAGCTGGGCGTCGACGACTACGGCGTCAGCCCGCGCACCGGCGCGTTCCTGGTGATCGACCCGAAGGACGGCGACACACTGGCCGCCGGCCTGGTGGGCGAGCGCTTCTCGTGACGCCACCCCTGGTCGCCGTCGCGCACGGCAGCCGCGACCCCCGCTCGGCGTCGACCGTGCGGGCGCTCGTGGACGTCGTGCGCGCACAGGCGCCGGGCCTGGAGGTGCACGAGTCCTTTTTGGACCTGTCGGAACCGCTCGTCACGGACGTCCTGCGGAGGCTGTACGCGGACGGCCACCGCACGGCGGTCGTGGTGCCGTTGCTGCTGGGCAGCGCTTTCCACGCACGGATGGACCTGCCCGCACTGATCTCTTCGGTGGTCGAGGAGTGCCCGGGCTTCCGCGTCCAGGTGTCGGACGTGCTCGGCGCGGACCCGGCCCTGGAGGCGGTGGCCCTGGACCGGCTGGCCCCGGCTCCGCACCGCCGGGGCTCGGGTGTGCTGGTGAGCGCGGTCGGTTCGTCCAATGCGTCGGCGAACGCCGTCGTCGCTGCCCTCGCCGCCCGCTGGGAGGAGCGGCTGGGCCTCCCGGTGAGCGAGGCGTTCGCGTCCGCCACCCAGCCGGACATCCCCGCGGCCGCCGCCCGGCTGCGCGAGCGGGGTGTGCGGCACCTGATCGTCGCATCGTGGTTCCTCGCGCCCGGGCTGCTGCCGGACCGGATCGCGCGGCTGGCCTTGGAGGCCGACCCGAAGGCGTTCATCGCGAAGCCGCTGGCGGACGACCCGCGCGTGGCGGACGTGGTGATCAGCCGGTACGCGTCCGCGGTGAGCGGGCTGCTCCGCCAGTACGCCTAGCGGCAGGGGAAGGTGCGGCGGGCTTCGCGCCTGCGAGCTAGAGATTAGAAGGTTCTTGCTCGGCGCCCGGTGCGTGAAGCCCTCGGGCATCTGACTACGGATCAGAAGGACCGGGGTTAGCACCCTCGGACGCGCTTCCGCCGGTCGCCTCGGCAAGGCCACCCGAGCCACTGTCCGTACCCCAGAACAGCAGGTCAGCAGCGCCACCACCGCCAAAAGGCGAGTCTTCTTCACATTTACCGTCACCCCTCGTGCATGGGAACGGTAAATCCTTGACGCGCTAGTTAACTTGCCGGTAACTATCTAATCGCTGCGCAGCTTTCTCCCTCCCCTCTTGAAACCGCAGGTAGGTGGATACAGATGAAAGCTCTTCACCTTTCCCGGCTCGCCGCTCTGACCGCGGCCGCCGCCCTTCCGATCGCCCTCGCCGCCCCGGCGTCGGCGGCCACCTCCGTCACCTTCGACTGCCAGGCCGATGCCCCGATCGTCGGCCCGCAGCAGGTGTCGCTGAACCAGGACGCGGACGTCACCGCGCCCGCCACGGTCGCCCCCGGCGGCGCTTTCGACGTCGTCATCGATCCGGGGCCGAACACCGTGCCGAGCGACGTGAGCGGGAACAAGGTCAAGAACATCAACACCTTCGCGCTCAAGTTCCCGATCCCGGCGAACTCCACCTACGTCGGCGCCGACCTCGCCGGCGGGTCCGGCCTCGGCAGCACCGCACCGACCATCGCGGTCGCGGACGGCGTCGCGACGCTGAGCTTCCCCGGCCCGATCGCGGGCGGCGCCACCTTCGAACTGCCCACGGTCACCGCGCACCTGACGGCCGGGCAGTCCGGCACCATCGAGACGAAGCTGTCCGGGACCAGCTACAGCGACCCGGGCCTGACCTTCAAGGCGGTGGCGAGCAGCATCATCGGCGACGTCACCGCGCCGACGGCCTGCTTCCCCAACCCCAGCCCCGTCTTCACCACGACGACCATCGGCTGACTTTCCCCGGCCACCCTGCGGGTTCCGCCCGTAGGGTGGCCGCATGGGGAACTTCGAACTCGCTCAGGTCAACATCAGCCGCATGCAGGCGCCGCTCGACGACGAGTCCTTCCGGGACTTCGTCGACGCGCTCGAGCCGGTGAACGCGATCGCCGACCGCGCGCCGGGCTTCGTCTGGCGCCTGCAGACCGAGGACGGCGACGCGACCTCGATCCGCGCCTTCGAATGGGACGTCCGCGGCACGTCCGGGATCCTGGTCAACATGTCCGTGTGGACGTCGGTGGAGGCGCTCGCGGACTTCGTGTTCTCCGGCGACCACGTCGCGATCATGAAGCGCCGCCGCGAGTGGTTCCACCACGTCCGCGAGGCCATGACCGTGCTCTGGTGGGTCCCCGCCGGGCACCGGCCGACGACCGCGGAAGCCGAGGCGAAGATCAAGCACCTGCGCGTCCACGGCCCGACGCCGGAAGCTTTCACGCTGAAGCAGCACTTCTCGCCGGCCGCGGCCGCCCGCGAGGGTGACCCCGGCTGGCTGTGCCCCGCGTAACACCGGCGCCGCGCGGCGAGTGTGCAAGGGTGACGGGCATGGCTGACGAACTGGTGCACTACGACGTGGTGGGCGGCACCGCCACGATCACCCTGGACTCCCCGCACAACCGCAACGCGCTGTCGGCGCAGCTGCGCCGCGAGCTCTCGGACTCGCTGACGAAGGCGGCCACCGACGACGCCGTCCGCGTGATCGTGCTGACCCACACCGGCCCGGTGTTCTGCGCGGGGATGGACCTCAAGGAAGCGCGCGGCGGCAGCGCCGGCGACCAGGGCGTCAACGAGTTCCCGAAGATCCTCGAGCAGCTGTGGACCAGCCCGAAGCCGGTCGTCGCCCGCCTGGCCGGCCCCGCCCGCGCCGGCGGCATCGGCATGGTGGCGGCGTGCGACATCGCGGTGGCGGTCCCGGAAGCGACGTTCGCCTTCTCCGAGGTCCGCATCGGCGTGGTCCCGGCGATCATCTCCCTGACGGTCCTGCCGCGGCTGAACCCGCGCGCGGCCCACGAGCTGTTCCTGACCGGCGACACGTTCGACGCCCGCCGCGCGGTCGAGATCGGCCTCCTCAACTCGGCGGTCCCGGCCGCCGAGCTCGACGCCGAGGTGACCCGCTTCGTCAAGGCGCTCGCGGCGGGCGGGCCGAAGGCGCTGGCCGAGACGAAGGCCCTGCTGAGCCGCCCCCGGTTCGCGACGCCTTCGGAGGGCTTCGAGGAGATGCTCGGCCTGTCGGCGAAGTTCTTCGCGAGCGAGGAAGGCCAGGAGGGCATCCTGGCCTTCGCCCAGAAGCGCAAGCCGAACTGGGTCCCGCAGGACTGAAGCGCCCCAATGTGGCGTTGGTTGCGTCAGACGCACCCAATGTGGCGTTCGGTGCGTTGGACGCACCGAACGCCACATTGAGGTTTTCTCAGTAGCGTCCGTGGTGTTCGTGGTGGGTGAGGACGAGGGCTGCTTGGACGATGGTGCCGATGCGGTGTGGGCAGAGGCTGATGCGGTGTAGGGCTGACCAGCGGGTTTTGAGGATGGCCATGGCGCGTTCGCCGAGGGCGCGGGCTCGGGATTGCAGCTGGTTGTAGACCCGTTGGCGGAGGTGGAGGGGTGGTTGGCCGGCGGCTTTCTTGACCGGGGTGTAGATGCCGATGCCGGCGGAGTGGTAGGCCTTGTCGGCCAGGGTGGGCAGGCCGTGGGCTGCGGCGGCGGTTAACGCGCCGATGATGTCGAGGTCGCGGGCGGCGGAGAGGTCGTTGCGGGAGCCGGGCAGCACCGGGGAGACCCACAGCGGGAATCCGTCGGCGCTGGCCAGGAACTGGATGTTTCCGCCGAAGGCTCGGTGTTTGCCCGAGTACCACAGGTGCACGGTCCGGCCGCGGTTCTTGCCTTTGGTTTTGGTCGTGGTCGCCGCGACCCGGTCGCAGGAGATGAGGCTGCCGTCGAGGATCACGTGGGTGTCACCCCGGGCGCGGCGGTCGGCCAGGACTTGGTGCAGGTCCGGGGCTTGGGCGGCGAGGGCGGTGATGGCTTCGTGCAGGTAGCGGTAGGCGGTGGCGGTGCTGATGTGGTGGTCGGTGGCCAGCCGGTGCACGGGGGTGGCGTCGCGGAACCAGCGCAGCGCCAGGACCGCGTGCCGGTAGGGGGTCAGGGCGCGCCGGCCGCGGCGGGTGCCGCGCCGCAGCCGCTCGGTCTGCAGGACACGGGCAACGAACCAGACCAGCTCGCGCGCCACGTCGAGGGTGGCGCCATAATTGATCACGTGGGGCCTCTGGAACCTCGGACTTGATCTTCGCAAATCCAGTCCTACCAGGGGCCCCACGCCTATTCGCGGAACCACACCGCTACTGAGAAAACCTCATTGGGGCGCTTGAGCTGGGCGCGCACGAACGGCTGAATTCTGGCCGATCGCGTCACCAACGGACCGTTCGCAACGCCATGAGCTGGCCTTTCACCGACGAGGCGCCAATCCTCGATGCGTGAAGAGGGGAACCTGGACACGGCACCCACTGGTTGCCGGTCACAAAAACACTCCGGATGTCGTGCGAACCGCCGATCTCGAAGAGATCGGCATGCAACGCAGCAGCGTCTATCGCCGGTGCTTGCCCGGCGGCCCGTGGCGGCGGTTGTTGCCGGGAATCATCTTGCTGCACCCGACAGAA
Organism: Amycolatopsis lexingtonensis; assembly: GCF_014873755.1. Taxonomy (NCBI): domain Bacteria; kingdom Bacillati; phylum Actinomycetota; class Actinomycetes; order Pseudonocardiales; family Pseudonocardiaceae; genus Amycolatopsis; species Amycolatopsis lexingtonensis. Next base: position 10,301,084 of record NZ_JADBEG010000001.1, on the reverse strand, counting down.
CCGACCGACGAACAGCGCCTACGAGCCGCACTCATCCGCGGTGGTGGTGGCGCGGTGCTCACCGGGCTCTGGGCACTGCGAAGACAGGGACTTCAGGACTTCCCGGAACCCGCCGAAGTGCACATCCTCGTCCCGGATGAGCGTGAGATCACGAGTTGCGGCTTCGTCCTCGTCGAACGTACGACCCGGCTGCCCACCCCGGTCACGCGAAACGGCCTGCCTGTAGCACCGGTACACCGTGCAGCGCTCGACGCGGCACGCCGCATCCGGGATTTCGATACCGTGCAGGCGTTGCTTGCCGAGGCAGTGCAACGCAGGCGTTGCACACCGGCTCAACTCGAAAAGGAGCTCCGTCTCGGCAGCCAACGGGGTTCGGCGCTGGCCAGGCGAGCTCTCCAAGCGATCCTCGGTGGCGCGGAATCGGTTGCGGAGGCTGAAGCCTGGGAGATCTGGAAACTCGCCGGACTGCCACCGGCTGCGTGGAACATCCGGGTCTTCGATGAGCACGGCGAGTTCATCGCCAAACCGGACGCCTGGTGCGACGATGTCGCCTTCGCGTGGGAGATCGACTCACGCAAGTGGCACAGTGACGGGAACGGCTACTCCGACACCCTCGCCCGGAACGCCCGCTACACCGCGGCCGGGATCACCTTCCTCCAGACGTTGCCGATCCACCTGCGCACCGAGCCGGACCGGGTGATCGCCGACCTGCGCTCGGCCTACGCAGTCGCGCAACGACGTCCACGCCCCCCGGTGACCTGCCACCCGTAGCCCGCGGGAAGCGCCCCAATGTGGCGTTCGGTGCGTCAGACGCACCGAACGCCACATTCGGTGCGCTGGACGCAACCAACGCCACATTGGGGCGCTTGAGACCAAGCCAGGACGAGGGCCGGCCGTCAAGCGCGCGGGGGCGCCGCTCAGGCGTCCGGCAGGACGACCGTGAGCCGCCACGAGCCGGCGCTTCGGCCGCTCGGGCCGAGTGCGCGCTGCGCGTCCGAAAGCACGCTGCGGATCGCCAGGTACGTCTTGGGTTCGGCCTTGCGCAGCGCGTCCGAGCCCGGCCAGATCAGCACGTGCTCGCCCGGCGGCAGCCACGACAGGTCGGTCAGGCAGTCGTAGAGCGCGTCGAGGTTGTGCCCGAAGTAGTCCGGAAAGGACAGTGCGGCGGCGAACGCGCTCAGCGTGCTGGCCTTGTCCACGGTGGGCCGCGAGTTCACCAGGTGCGGGTACGCGCCCCGGGCGAACGCTTCCTCGGCGGCGGCCTTCGCCTGCTCCGACGCGCTCATCGGGCCGGGTCCACGACGACGAACGACGCGTAGTGGTCGCCGGTGTAGTACAGCTCGTGCGCCTGCCCGGTGATCAGCCGCCGCGCGCCGCGGTCGGGGCTGCCCGGGGTCTTCACCGTGTACTCGTGGTAGTAGCCGGACTTCTTGCCGGGCAAGCGCTTCTCCCGGTTTTCGAACACGACGTCGTCGTTGCGCGGGTACGGGTACGGGCCGCCCTTTTCGATCAGCTTCCACGTGTCCGCGGCCTGGGCGGGCAACGCGGAAAGCGCCTTCACCGGCAGTCCGGAGTCGGACCCGGGAACGGTGGCGCTGCCCTTCGCCGGAGCGCTCGCGGACGTGCTCGGCGAAGTGCTCGGAGACGTCGATCCGCCGACGGCGTCCTTGACCAGCCAGCCCCCCAGCACCAGCACGAGGAGCCCGATCAGCGCGGCGGTGATCCGCCTTCGGTTGAACATGGTTCGCGAGCCTATGCCGACCCGTCGGAGCGGTCGTCGTCACGCCCCGGGGTCAAGCGGCGGGCGAAGAGCCCGACGAGCTTGTCGAGCACCCACGCGGCGGCCAGGCACAGCGGCACGACGACCACCATGACCAGTACGAACTGGACCGGGAACCACGCCTGGGCGAGCCACAGCTCGACCCCGTCCCACCAGTCGGCAAGCCCGTTGAACACGGTGTGAGCCTACGCGCGCTCTACTGCCGCCGCGCCCCAGGGGCGGTACCTTGCTGGACATGTTCGCCGTGTACGCGCAGGAACCCAACGCAGACAGCCCGCTGGACTCGCTCGTCGTCGGCGAGCGACCCGAACCCGACGTGCCGGACGGCTGGGTCCGCGTGCACGTCAAGGCGGCCAGCCTGAACATGCACGACCTCTGGACGCTGCGCGGGGTCGGGATCAAGCCGGAGCAGTTCCCGATGATCCTCGGCTGCGACGGCGCCGGCACCCTCGACGACGGCTCCGAGGTCGTCCTCCACTCCGTGATCAACGCCCCGGGCTGGCAGGGCGACGACACCCTCGACCCGAAGCGCACGCTGCTCACCGAGAAGCACCAGGGCACCTTCGCCGACCAGGTGATCGTCCCGGCCCGCAACGTCGTCCCCAAGCCCGCCGAGCTCAGCTTCGCCGAGGCCGCCACCATGGGCACGGCCTGGCTGACCGCCTACCGGATGCTCTTCGTGAAGTCCGGGCTGCGGCCGGGCCAGACCATGCTCGTGCAGGGTGCCTCCGGCGGCGTGTCGACGGCGCTGGTGCAGCTCGGCCGCGCGGCCGGGTTCCGGGTCTGGGTCACCGGCCGCACCGAGGAGAAGCGGGCGCTGGCCACGAGCCTCGGCGCGCACCAGGCGTTCGAGTCCGGCGCGCGGCTGCCCGAGCGCGTCGACGCCGTGTTCGAGACCGTCGGGAAGGCGACCTGGTCGCACTCGGTCAAGTCGCTGAAGCCGGGCGGCATCATCGTCGTCTCCGGCTCGACCAGCGGCCCGGACGCGAACGCGGAGCTGCAGCGCGTCTTCTTCCTGCAGCTGCGCGTCTCCGGCTCGACGATGGGCACCCGCGACGAGCTCGCCGACCTGCTCGCCTACCTCGACCTGACCGGCGTGCGGCCGCAGATCGGGCAGGAATTGCCGTTCGAAGAGGCAGCCAAGGGGTTCCAGGCGATGCTCGAAGGTGACACCGCCGGCAAGATCGTTTTCACCCGCTGAGGCTTTGACCTGGGCGGACCGGCCGCCGGCCCGCCCAGGTCACCGCTTGTACCGCCCACTTGGTGAATTGTCAACGTACTCGGATCGAGATCTGGTCGTTAGCACCCAAATTCGACCAAAACCCAAGGGCGGCAAGCTAATCTGTAAACATGACCGCAACGAAGCGGCCCGCACCGGCTGGACCGGGCGGCCGGTCCAGTACTGATCCGGACCCGATCCGGGTCTCCTTCCGGCGCTACGCCGGCGTCCGCACCCGCGTCCTCGAGGTCGGCGACCCCGGCCCCGAGCCGGAGCTCCCCCGCCGCTCGCTGCGGCGCCGCGGAGCCGCCGGGCACCTGCGGCCCACCGCGCCGCGTCTGGTGCTGCTGCACGGTTACTGCGACAGCGCCGACACCTGGCGCCCCGCCCTGGAGCAGCTCGCGGCCGCCGGGATCCCGGCCGTCGCGGTCGACCTGCCCGGCTTCGGCGACGCCCAGCCGCTGCGGCCCGGCCCGATGCTGCCGCAGCTCGACGCCTTCACCACCGCCGTCGTCCGCGAACAGGCCGTGCTCGGCTCGGTCGTGCTGGCCGGCAACTCCCTCGGCGGCACGATGAGCCTGCGCGCGGCGCAGAACAGCCGGCTGCCGATCTCCGGCGTCGTCTCGATCGCCGCGCCGGGGTTCGTCGACTCGTGGCTGATCCGCACGGTGGCGCGCTACCCGCTGCCCCTGCGGCTGTACTCGTCCCTGCCGGTCCCGGTGCCGGGCTTCCTGGTGCGCAAGGTCGCCGAGCAGCTCGTCCCGCGGCTGCTCTACGCCGACTCGACGGCGGCCGACGCGACGCAGGTGCAGCGCTTCACCGCGCTGTTCCCGGACTACCGCGCGACCAAGAGCCGGCTGGAGCAGGCCCGGCAGCTCGTCGCGGAGCTCGCCGACGCCTACCGCCTCGACTCGGTCCAGGTCCCGCTGCTGGTCGTCGCGTGCGGCAAGGACAAGCTCGTCACCGCGGCGTCCGGGCGGCAGCTGCACACGCTGGTGCCGCACAGCAGGCTGCTGGTCCGCGAGGACTGGGGGCACTGCCCGCAGCTGGACGACCCGGTCGAGATCGCGGAGCTGCTCACCTACTTCGCCGCGAGCGCGGTCCGGACCACCCAGGCCAAGCGTGCCGCCGCGACGGCGTCGGAAGCCGTGAGCGAGGACACCGCGGCGGGCTGATCCGCTCACGCTGTCTTCACGCGGAGTTGGCGGTAGGTTCCCCCGTTGGGTCCGTGATCCGGGCCGTCCACCGACGTTCGGGAGACGAAGATGTCCGCTCCAAGCCTGGGCTCCAGCTCCGGCATCTTCCGGCGCAAGCCGATCGACCAGATCCAGGACACCAGCGAAAGCGGCGGCCTCAACCGCACACTGGGGCTGTGGCAACTGACCGCCATCGGCATCGGCGGCATCATCGGCGCGGGGATCTTCGCCCTCGCCGGCAGTGTCGCGCACGGCGACGACTCGGCCGGCATCCCCGGCGTCGGCCCGGCCGTGCTGATCTCGTTCCTCATCGCGGGCGTCGCGAGCGCCGCGGCCGCGTTCTCCTACGCCGAGTTCGCCGGCCTGATCCCGAAGGCCGGCTCGGCCTACACCTACGGCTACGCCGTGCTCGGCGAGGTCGTCGGCTGGTTCATCGGCTGGGACCTGCTGCTGGAGTACACCGCGATCGTGTCGGTGGTGGCCATCGGCATCTCCGGCTACTTCAGCTTCCTGCTCGGCCAGCTCGGCCTCGACCTGCCCGCCTGGATGCTCGGCGCGCCCGGCACCGGGCCGGGCCACAAGATCGACCTGTTCGCCGCACTGCTCTGCCTGCTCATCGCGTACCTGCTCAACCGCGGCATCCGCAGCGCCGCCCGGTTCGAGACGGCGATGGTCGGCATCAAGGTGCTGATCGTGCTGGTCGTCATCCTGGTCGGCTTCTTCTACGTGAAGACCGGCAACTACACGCCGTTCGCCCCGGCGGGCTTCGGCGGCGCGGTGACCGGCGCCGCGACAGTGTTCTTCGCGGTCTTCGGTTATGACGCGATGTCCACGGCCGCCGAGGAATCCAAGGACGCGCAGCGGCACATGCCGAAGGCCATCATCTACTCGCTGGCCATCTCGATGGTGCTGTACGTGCTGGCCTGCCTGGTGCTGACCGGCATGCAGAAGTACACCGAGATCGACCCGAAGAGCGGCTTCTCGACGGCGTTCAAGTCGGTCGGCCTCGACGGGCTGGCCACGGTGATCGCGATCGGCGCGATCGTCGGCATCCTCACCGTGCTGTTCACGTTCCTGATGGGCGCCACCCGCGTCGGCTACTCGATGAGCCGCGACGGCCTGCTGCCGGCGTGGCTCGGCAAGACCAACGTGAAGCGCCAGGTGCCGAGCCGGATGACGTGGATCCTCGGCGGCGCGTCGGCGATCATCGCCGGGGTGCTGCCGATCGGCGAGGCCGCTGAGCTGACGAACATCGGCATCCTGCTCGCGTTCGTCGTGGTCTGCGTCGCGGTGATCGTGCTGCGCTACAAGCAGCCGGACCTGCCCCGGACGTTCAAGACGCCGGGCATGCCGGTGGTGCCCGCGATCGGCATCGTCTTCTCGATCTGGCTGATCACGTTCCTGCAGCCGGCGACCTGGCTGCGGTTCGCGGTCTGGTTCGTGCTCGGGATGCTCGTGTACTTCCTCTACAGCCGGCGGCATTCGGTGCTCAACCGCACCAGCGGTGACGCCCCGGTGCCGGAGAAGACCGACTAGCGGATCCGGTCGAGGCGTGCGGCGGCGTCGCGCGCCTCGACCTTCAGCCGTTCGAGGATGACGGCGGCCGAGGCGTCGTAGGCGAGCGGGTAGGTCTGGCCCGCCCACAGCGAAATCGCTTCCGGGTCACCCGCCTTGGCCGACGCCTTGCGCACCGGCCCAGCCAGGTGGTTGAGCTGCGGGTAGGCCGCGGGCGCGCCCTCGGACAGCTCGTCCATGAACTTGTTGACCAGCCCCCGCGCCGGGCGCCCGCTGAAGGCGCGGGTGAACGCCGTCTCGCGTTCGGCGAGCGCCAGCGCCTTCCGGTGCGCCTCCGACGTCCCGGCTTCGTCCGCGCGCAGGAAGACGGTGCCGAGCTGGGCGGCGACGGCCCCGGCGGCGAGCACGGCGGCGACGTCCGCGCCGTGCACCAGTCCCCCGGCGGCGATCAGCGGCAGGTCGACGCGCGCGGCTACGAGCCGCAGCAGCGCCAGCACGCCGTACTCCGCGCCACCGCCGGGCAGGCGCGCGTCGTCGGTGAAGAGACTCCGGTGCCCGCCCGCCTCGAAGCCCTGCAGGACGAGCGCGTCGGCCCCGAGGTCCGCGGCGCGCTGAGCGGACTCGGGCGTGGTCACGGTGACGACCACCTTCGCCCCGGCTTCTTTGAGCCGCTGAACGTCCGACGGCGACGGCGGCCCGAAGGTGAACGACACGACCGGCACCCGCTTCTCGAGCACCACGTCCAGCTTCGCCGGGTAGTTGTCGTCGTCCCACTTCGGTTCGCCGAGCTCGACGTCGTACTCGCGGGCGAAGGCCTCGAGCCGGGCGCGGTGCGCGCCGATGTCGGCGCCGGTGTCCGGCTGCGGGACGAAGAGGTTGACGCCGAACTCGCGGCCGGTCAGCTCCCGCGTCCGCTCGACCTGCGCCGCCAGCGCGGCGGGGGTGAGCATGCCGGCCGAGAGGAACCCGAAGCCACCGGCCTCGGTCACCGCGGCGACCAGCTCCGGAGTGGTGGGCCCGCCCGCCATGGGCGCGGCGATGACCGGGAACGCCAGCTCGTCGAACATGTTCGCGAGCGTAGTACTCAGGCGGGCAGCAGCATCGTGTAGAGCTTCTTGATCACCCCGTCCGCCACGAGGGCGACGTCGATGCCGCGCACGACCGGCGGTGCGCCTTCGGGGCCGAGCGCCCAGGCGAGGTGCCCCAGGTCGTGGTTCACCAGCACCGGGCCCGCGGCGGAGAACACGAAGCCCGGCGACTGTGCCAGCAGCGCGCGGGCCTTGGCGTTCAGCTCCTCGTGCCCGGTCGCGACGCCTTCCGGATCGGCGAACGTGACGTCGGCGGCGTAGGTCGCGGCGATCGCCTTGGCCCGCTTCTCGTCGTCACGCTCGTTGAATACGTCGAGCAGGTTCGCTCGCATCAGTTCGGCCACCGTTGCCATCGCGCCCTCCTAGGCTCACGGCCATAGTATGTGAAATGTCACGTACTTGTCAGGGGTGATCTTCCGGCCGCGGCAGGGTGCCGTGCTCGACGAGCCGGTCGTAAACGCGCTCGAGCGAGGTCGCCAGCCGGGCCAGCTCGCCGGGCCCGAGGGCGTCGAGGAAGGCCTTGCGCACGAACTCGACGTGGTCCGGCGCGGCCTGCCGCAGCGTCTCCCAGCCGGCCTCGGAGAGCACCACCTCCGTGCCCCGGCGGTCCTCGACGGCGGTCACGGTGTCGACCAGGCCGCGGTCCCGCATCCGCTTCAGGTGGTGCGACAGCCTGCTGCGCTCCCAGCCGATGCGGATCGCGAGATCGGTGACCCGCATCCGGCCGCCGGGCTCGCTCGTCAGGGCGACCAGCACGTGGTGGTCGGCGAGCGAGATCCCGCTGTCGGCGCGCAACTGCCGGTTCAGCTCGTACTCCAGGCGCAGGTGCACCTTCATGTAGGCGTACCAAGCCGCCGTTTCGGCTTCCGTCAGCAGCGCGAACGGCGATCCCGGTGCGAAGTCCCGCGTCACCGGGCGAGCTTAACCACCCAGACTGGTCTAGACCATGACGACCGAAAGTGCGACGATCCGGCCAGGTGCGACGGCGATGTCGCGCCCATCCCGCCAGGAGGTCCCCCGGTGAAGACGTCCAGAACGCGGCGCCTCGGCCGCGCACTCGCCGTACTGGCCCTGATCGGCGCCAGCACGACCGCCGCCCAGCTCACCCCGGCCGCGGCGGCCACGCCGGCGCTGCAGTCGATCGTGCCGGTCCCGGTTTCGGTGACGGCCGCGGCCGGGGTCTCGTTCCCGCTGGTCTCGACGACGAAGATCGTCACCGAGGCCGGGTCCGCCCCGGCCCGGCAGGTGGGCGACTACCTGGCCGGCGTGCTGCGCCCGTCGACCGGCTTCGCGCTGCCGGTGTCCGACGCCCCGGCGTCCGTGCCGTCCGACAGCATCGCGCTGCTGCTGAGCGGCGCGCCCGCGTCCGTCGGCGCGCAGGGCTACCAGCTCGTGTCGTCGGCGTCGTCGGTCACCATCCGGGCGACCACGGCCGACGGGCTCTTCGCCGGCGTCCAGACGCTGCGGCAGCTGCTGCCCGGCAGCATCGAGAGCACCTCGGCGCAGCCGGGCCCGTGGAGCGTCCCGGGCGCGACGGTCCTGGACTACCCGAGGTTCGGCTACCGCGGCGCGATGCTCGACGTCGCACGGCACTTCCATCCGGTGTCGACGGTCAAGCGCTACCTCGACCAGCTCGCCCAGTACAAGATCAACAACCTGCACCTGCACCTGGCGGACGACCAGGGCTGGCGCCTCCAGATCGACAGCTGGCCGAAGCTGGCGACGTACGGCGGCAGCACCCAGGTCGGCGGCGGCGCGGGCGGCTACTACACGAAGGCGCAGTACACGGAGATCGTGGACTACGCGGCCTCGCGCCACATCACGATCATCCCGGAGATCGACATGCCGGGGCACGTGAACGCGGCGCTGGCGTCGTACGCGGAGCTGAACTGCAACGGGGTGGCCCCGGCACTGCGCACGGACACGGCGGTCGGCTACAGCTCGCTGTGCATCTCGAAGGACATCACGTACACGTTCATCGCCGACGTCCTGCGCGAACTGGCGGCCCTGACCCCCGGCCCGTACATCCACATCGGCGGCGACGAGGCCTCGTCGACCTCGGCGGCCGACTACCTGACGTTCGTCAACAAGGTCCTCCCCCTGGTGGCGGCGACCGACAAGCAGGTGGTGGGCTGGCACGACATCGCGAAGGCGACCCTGCCCGCTTCGGCGACCCCGCAGTTCTGGGGCACGTCCACGTCGGACGCCGGGGTGTCGACGGCGGTTTCCCGCGGCAGCAAGGTGATCCTGTCGCCGGCGAACAAGGCGTACCTGGACATGAAGTACAACAGCTCGACGCCCATCGGCCTGTCGTGGGCGGGCTACATCGAGGTGCAGGACGCATACGGCTGGAACCCGGGCGCCTACCTCTCGGGCGTGGCCGAATCGGCGGTCCGCGGCGTCGAATCCCCGCTGTGGACGGAAACGGTGACCAAGCCGGCCGACATCGACTACCTGGCCTTCCCCCGCCTGGCCGCCCACGCGGAGCTGGGCTGGTCCCCCTGGTCGACCCACGACTGGACGACGTTCCGCACCCGCCTCGGCGCCCAGGCCCCGCGCTGGGTGGCACAGGGCATCAACTTCTACCGGTCGACCCAGGTGGCTTGGGACACCGGCGGCACGACGAACCCGGGCACGTGCGCGGACCCGGCGTGGAGCGCTTCGCAGGTCTACACGGGCGGCAACGTGGTGTCCCACAACGGCCACAAGTGGACGGCGAAGTGGTGGACGCAGGGCGAGGAGCCGGGGACAACGGGCGAGTGGGGAGTGTGGACCGACAACGGCGCCTGCTGAGACCAGGACCGGGCGGGCTTGCCGCGGCGGCCCGCCCGGCTCTGTCGCCTGCGGTCAACGCGGCACTTCGCTCGGTGAACGCGGAACACCGGGGGCGGCCGGCGGGTTAGGTTGGGGCATGAGCGCCGATCTGGAGCAGGTTCGCACGCTGTCGCTGCAGGAGCACGGCCTTGCCACCGTCGCCACCACCCGGGCCGATGGGACCGTGCACTCCTCCGTTGTCAACGCCGGGGTCTTCGACGATCCGGTGACCGGGGCGGCCGGGGTCGCCTATGTCGCTGTCGGGAAGGCGCACAAGCTCGCGCTGCTGCGGCGGGCCGGGCACGCCACCGTGACCTTCCGGCGCGGGTGGAACTGGCTCTCCGTCACCGGGGCCACCCACCTCGTCGGGCCGGATGATCCCGATCCCGCGTTCGACCCCGCGGGACTGCCGCAGCTACTGCGTGACGTCTTCATCGCCGCGACCGGGACGCACGACGACTGGGCCGAGTACGACCGTGTGATGGCCGAAGAGCGGCGGGTTGCGGTGTTCGTCCGGGCGGACCGGATAATCGGCAATCCCTGATCCTTCCGCCCCCGGGAGTCGTCGTTGTCCGAGTCACCGCCTCGCGTCACCACGCCCGTCAAGATCCTGCTCGGCGTGCTCGTGGTCGCCGACGCCGGGTTCGGCGTGGTCCTCGCTCTCGGGCTGGTGCGCGGCCTGTCCCCGTGGCTGATCGGCGGCGCCTACGCGGCGACCGTGCTCGTCGCCGTGCTGGCCTACCGCGCGTCCCGTGCCCGTGAGCTCAAGCGCGGCTTCGAGAGCCTCCAGGACCTCACCGTCGGCGAAGAAGGCCTCCGCCTGCCCGCGGGCACGCTCAGCACGCGCGTGATCCCGTGGACGCAGATCGCCGACATCACGCCGCGCCGCTCGGCCCGCTTCGGCGACGGCTTCGTGCGCGACGCCCTCTGGGTCGACCTGGTCACCGGCGGCGGCGTCGAGAGCTCGGTGCAGCGCTACGCGCCCCGCGGCCGGCTCGCCCCGGCGCCCCCGGGCCGACGGCAGTTCGAGCAGACGGCGATCCTCGACCCCGCCCTGTTCGACGCCGTGGTCGAGCGCCTCCGGAAGGAACTGCGCCACCGGCAGCTGCACGCCCAGCTCCGCGGTTCACCCCGCATCCGCCACCACTGACCGGCCCCGGCTCAGCCGCGCCGCCCCAGCAGCTCCCGGGGCACGATCCGCACCGGGAACGGCAGCTCGACCTCCAGCACCTCGTCACCCGCCGCCTTGGCCACCTGCTGGTAGTGCCCCTCCTCGTCCAGCTCGAACACCGTCAGCCCGGGGTCGGCCGGGTCGATCACCCAGTAACTGCCGGTGCCGAGCCGCTCGTAGACCGCCTTCTTGAGGTTCAGGTCGTAGATCGCCGTGCTGGGCGACAGCACTTCGACGGCGAGCACGGGCGGCGCCGGGAGGTCCTTCTCGGTAAAGTCCGCCGCCCGGCCGACCAGGACGTCCGGCTGCAGTTCGATCCGGTCGCCGTGGTGCACCGCGAACGGGGCGCCGAGCACGTCGAACTCCGGCGGGCACACCGCTTCCAGCACGCCGTAGAGGCGGTAGGCGATCTTCTGGTGCCGCAGCCCGGGTGCCGGGGTCACGAGCAGCGCCCCGTCGATGAGTTCGTATCTTCGGCCGTCATCCGGCATCCCCTCCAGGTCGCGCACCGTCATGGGGCCCGACCCGGTCGGATACTGGAAGTCCATCATGAGAGTCATCGTGCCCTCCTTTCGCTCTTCGCACCAGAGCACCAGAGAGCACCGACAGAAACCGCATCGAACACGGGTTCGGCGCCGTTATTCACGCGTAAGAGTGAATAACGGCGCCGGTGTCACTTCGAGGCGACACTCACTTCTTGTTCTTGCCCGAGTCCTCAGTGGACAGTGCGGCGACGAAGGCTTCCTGCGGGACCTCGACCCGGCCGACGGTCTTCATCCGCTTCTTGCCTTCCTTCTGCTTTTCCAGCAGCTTCCGCTTCCGCGAGATGTCACCGCCGTAGCACTTCGCCAGCACGTCCTTGCGGATCGCGCGGATCGTCTCGCGCGCGATGATCCGCGAACCGACCGCGGCCTGGATCGGGACCTCGAACTGCTGGCGCGGGATCAGCTCGCGCAGCCGCGTCGCCATCCGGTTGCCGTAGCCGTAGGCCGCGTCCTTGTGCACGATGGCGGAGAACGCGTCGACGGTTTCGCCCTGCAGCAGGATGTCCACCTTGACCAGGTCCGCGATCTGGTCGCCCGCCTCTTCGTAGTCGAGGGACGCGTAACCGCGCGTACGCGACTTCAGCGTGTCGAAGAAGTCGAAGATGATTTCCGCCAGCGGGATGTTGTAGCGCAGTTCGACGCGGTCCTCGGACAGGTAGTCCATGCCGAGCAGGGTGCCGCGCTTCGTCTGGCACAGCTCCATGATCGTGCCGACGAACTCCGACGGCGCGAGGATGCTGACCTTCGACACCGGCTCGTGGACCTCGGCGATCTTCAGCCCGGTCGGCCAGTCCGACGGGTTGGTCACGACGACCTCGCTGCGGTCTTCGAGCACCACGCGGTAGATGACGTTCGGCGCCGTCGAGATCAGGTCGAGCCCGAACTCGCGCTCCAGCCGGTCGCGCGTGATCTCCAGGTGCAGCAGGCCGAGGAAGCCGCAGCGGAAGCCGAAGCCCAGCGCCACCGACGTCTCCGGCTCGTAGTCGAGCGCGGCGTCGTTGAGCTGGAGCTTGTCCAGCGCCTCGCGCAGCTCGGGGTAGTCCGAGCCGTCCACCGGATACAGTCCGGAGTAGACCATCGGCTTCGGCTCGCGGTAGCCCGCCAGCGCTTCCTTCGCGCCGTGGCGCTCGGACGTCACGGTGTCGCCGACCTTCGACTGCCGGACGTCCTTCACGCCGGTGATCAGGTAGCCGACCTCGCCGACGCCGAGTCCCTTGCTGGGCTTGGGCTCCGGCGAGATGATCCCGACCTCGAGCAGTTCGTGCGTCGCGCCGGTCGACATCATCTTGATCTTCTCGCGCGGCGTGATCTTGCCGTCGACGACGCGGATGTAGGTGACGACGCCGCGGTAGGTGTCGTACACCGAGTCGAAGATCATCGCCCGCGCCGGCGCGTCGGCGTCGCCCTGCGGCGCCGGGACCGTCTTCACGACCTCGTCGAGCAGCTCGCCGACGCCCATGCCGGTCTTGGCCGAGACCCGCAGCACGTCCTCCGGCTCGCAGCCGATGATGTGGGCCAGCTCACCCGCGTACTTGTCGGGGTCGGCCGAGGGCAAGTCGATCTTGTTGAGCACCGGGATGATCTGGAGGTTGTTCTCCAGCGCGAGGTAGAGGTTGGCCAGCGTCTGGGCCTCGATCCCCTGCGCGGCGTCGACCAGCAGGATCGCGCCTTCGCACGCCTCGAGCGCCCGGGAGACCTCATAGGTGAAGTCGACGTGGCCGGGCGTGTCGATCATGTGCAGGACGTGGTCCTGCCCGTCGACCTGCCAGGGCAGCCGGACGTTCTGCGCCTTGATCGTGATGCCGCGCTCGCGTTCGATGTCCATCCGGTCGAGGTACTGAGCGCGCATGGCCCGCTCTTCCACGACGCCGGTGAGCTGCAGCATGCGGTCGGCCAGGGTGGACTTGCCGTGGTCGATGTGCGCGATGATGCAGAAGTTCCGGATGAGCTCCGGAGGCGTGAAGGTGGTGTCGGCGAACGTCGTCACTCGAATGAGTCCTCGGAAAGTCGGGGATGGCCACCTCTATGTTCCCATGGCCCTCCGGGTGCGGGTGGGGGTCATCCCCGATGCGGGGTTCCGCGATCCGTGGTGCCCTCGAAGTATGAGCACTCCGCACCAGCCGGCACCCCCTCCCCAGCCGGAGACCAGCGGCTTTTCCCGCGTTCTCGACCGTGCGTTCGGTCACCCCGCCGGACCGCTCGGCCGCCTCGGCGGCTGGGTCATGGCGCGGGGCAACGCCGCCACCGAACACCGCGTCGTCGACCTGGCGAAGATCGAGCCGGACGAGACCGCCCTGGTCGTCGGCCCCGGTCCCGGCGTCGGCCTGGCCGCCGCCGCGCGCCTGGCCGGGCGCACCATCGGCGTCGACCCCTCCCCCGAGATGCTCGCGCTGTGCCACGAGCGCTGCGGCGACGGCGCCGAGCTGCGCGAAGGCTCGGCGGCGCACACCGGCGAGCCCGACGGCTCCGTCGACGTCGTGCTGAGCGTCAACAACGTCATGCTCTGGGACGACCGCGCGGCGGGCTTCGCCGAGCTGTTCCGGGTGCTGCGCCCCGGCGGGCGGCTGCTGCTGTCCGCGCACGAGAAGTGGCTGCCCGTGAGCAGGCACGTGCTGGCCGACGAGGCCGCGGCCGCGGGCTTCGCCGACCTGCAGACGTGGACTTGGGAGCCGCCCGGCTTCGCCGCGCTCGCCGCGCAGCTGCGGGCCGTCAAACCCGCCTAGCGGGTGTCCGTCCGGATCGGGTGACCTTCGGGCACCTCGACCAGCACGATCCGCGTGCCGTCCGGGTCGGCGATCCAGGCCTCGTCGAGGCCCCAGGGCTCGCGCTGGGCGTCCCGCACCGGCTCGAGGCCCTTCGCCTTGAGGTCGGCCAGCGTCGCGGCGAGGTCCCGGACCTGCAGCCAGAGCACCAGGTCGGGTGACGAGCCCGCCTCGCCCCGGCCGGAGACCTCCAGGGAGCCGTGGCCGAGGAAGAACACGGTGCCGCCGGGGAACTCACGCTCCACGGCCAGGCCGAGGGTGTCGCGGTAGAACGCGGTGGTCGCGGCGGCGTCGCGCGCACGGACGATCAGCCTGCTCTTCAGGACTTCCATCGCACCATCCCTACCGGACGGGCTCAGGCGGCCGCAATCGCGGCGATGCCGGACAGCACGATCACCGAGCCGGCCAGCCGCCGGACGGCGTCGCTCTCGCCCAGCACCAGCCACGCGGCGAGGCCGCCCAGCACGATGCTCAGCTCCCGGGCCGGCGCGACCAGGCTCACCGGCGCCATCGTGAGGGCGAACAGGACGAGGATGTAGGCGACCGGCGACAGCAGCCCGACCACGAACACTTCGCGGCGGTGCTCACGCCAGACACGGCCGACCTCGGCGCGGCCGGCCAGCGCGCCGGGCACGAGCATCAGGCTCTGCAGAATCGAGCCGAGGCCGAAGTAGACGACCGGCGGCACGGCGAGGCCGGTCACCGAGTGCGCGTCCCAGAGGGTGTAGCCGGCGATGACGGCGCCGGTCAGCAGCCCGTAGAAGATCCCGGCTTTCACCGCCCGGGGGTCTTCCGCCTTGCGGCCGGTGCTGATCACCAGCACGCCGGCCACGACCAGGAACGCGCCGAGCAGGCCGAGCCAGCCGGGCCGCTCGCCGAGCACCAGGACGGCGGCCAGCACCGACAGCAGCGGCCCGGTGCCCCGCGCGACCGGGTAGACGACGGACAGGTCGCCGACGCGGTACCCGCGCTGCAGGACGATGCCGTAGGCGATGTGCAGCACGGCGGTGACGACCGCGGCCAGCAGCCAGCTCCACTGTGGACGGTCGGCTTCGACGACGAGCTGGACGACCGTGATCGGCAGCAGCACGACGGCGCCGACGGTGTAGTAGAGCCAGACGAACTGGGTGCCACCCGAGGAGATCCGCTTGGCGGCCAGGTTCCAGACGGCGTGCACGACGGCGGCGGCGAGGACGAGGGACAAGGCGGTGGCGTTCACGGGACCCTTTCTGGCGTTTTCGCGCGCGCGAAAACCGGGTCCTCCAGGCTTTTGCCCCGTCAGATGAACGACCGGCCGTCCGGGCCCGCCGATGGTGCCGCTCGGACCAGGCCCGCCGGTCCTGGTTGTGTCGGGCTGGCTGCGCGGACCGGCGACGGAACCCTAGGCACTGCCGCCGCCCACGGTACTCCCGGCTCCGGCCGCCCGCGGCCCGGCTGTTAAAGTGGTCGCTCGCTGCCCGTGCGGCATTCCGTCATGGAGGAAACCCGCTTTCCGCGGGGCCACTTCAGCGCGGCGGCGATCTCACCGAGTGAAACAGGAGTTGCCCTATGGCCAACATCAAGTCGCAGATCAAGCGCATCACGACGAACGAGAAGGCGCGTCAGCGCAACCAGGCGATCCGGTCCTCGGTGAAGACCGCGATCCGCAAGGTCCGCGAAGCCGCCGAGGCCGGCGACAAGGCCAAGGCCGTCGAGCTGCAGCGCGACGCCGCCCAGAAGCTGGACAAGGCCGTCTCGAAGGGCGTCATCCACGCCAACCAGGCCGCCAACAAGAAGTCGGCGCTCGCGAAGCGCGTCAACGCGCTCTGAGCTGGTTGATTTCTGGGAAGGCCCCGGCTCCGGCCGGGGCCTTCTTCGTGTCCGGGGTCAGCGGTCGCCCTTGGCCGCCGCGACCTCGAGGACCGCGCGTTCCAGCGCGTAGCCCGGGTCCGCCGCCACGCCCTTGACCTCGGCGTTCAGTCGCGCGACCACTCGCATGGCCGTGGCAAGGCCGTCCTGGTTCCAGCCGCGGGATTGACCCTGCGCCTTGCGGATCTTCCACGGCGGCATGCCCAGCTCGCCCGCCATCTGGTTCGGGTTGCCGCGCCCGGCACCCGAGACGCGGGCGATCGTGCGGACCGCGTCGGCCAGCGCGTCGGCCACCAGGACGTGCGGGACCCCGAGCTGCATCGCCCAGCGCAACGACTCCAGCGCCGCCGAACGGTCGCCGCTGACCGCCTTCTCCGCGACCGCGAACCCGGTCACGTCGGCGCGGCCGCGGTGGTACCGGTGGACCGCATCGGCGTCGATCGTCCCGCCCGTGTCGGCCACCAGCTGGTTGGCCGCCGAGGAGAGTTCACGCAGGTCGGAGCCCACGGCGTCGATCAGCGCGGCGACCCCGGCCGGCTCGATCTTGCCGCCCGCCCGGCGCACCTCGTGCCGAACGAACTGCTCGCGCTCGGCCGGCTTCGTCAGCTTCGGGCACTCCGCGATCTCGGCCCCGGCCTTCTTCAGCGCCGCCGGGAGCGACTTGCCCGCCTTGCTGCGGCCGCCGCCGGTGTGGATGACGACGAGCACCACCCCGTCCGCCGGGTCCTTCAGGTAGGACGCCACGGCGTCGGCCAGCTCCTGCGAGATGTCCTGAGCCGATTCGAGGACGATCACGCGGCCCTCGCTGAACAGCGACGGGCTCACCAGTTCGGCCAGCTCGGGCGCTGTGAGATCGGACACCCGGGCCCTGGTCAGCTCGGCTGTCGGGTCCGTCGCGCGGGCGGCGGCGAGCGTGTCGCGGACGGCCCGCTCGATCAGCAGTTCTTCGTCACCCAGCACCAGGTGCAGCGGGGCCGGGGCGGTGGCTTGCGCGGTCACCCCCGAATCCTCTCACCCGCGCCGCGGTGCGCCCGCTCCGGTGATGTCGGGCGGCCACCATGGCACGGTCCGAGCACGATGTCGTACGGTGTAGGCGAGGCGGCCCGCCCCGGAACACTCCGGCGTGCGCGCACCGACAACCGAATACCGCTCATCCAGAGGGGCAGAGGGAACGGCCCGACGAAGCCCCGGCAACCGGCGTACAGCCCGTCATCCCGCGATCGCGGGGTAGCTGACGACCACGGTGCCAATTCCGGCCCGCTTCGGCGGGGCAGATGAGGAAAGGAACCTCGCGATGACCGCAACCCTCGGCACGACCTCCACCACCAAGACCCCGGACCTCGGTCCCGCCGTCGAACTGGTGTCGAAGGAAGAGGGTCACCGGCAGCCGCTCGCCCCGGAATTCGTCTCCGCCGAAGACTTCTCGCCGCTCGAGGTCGCCTACGACTTCGGCCGCGTCCGCCGCGAAGACATCGAGGCCGGCCCCAAGAACATCTGGCGCTACAAGAAACTCCTCCCGGTTCCGTCCAATGTCGAAGAGATCCCGAACACCGAGCCGGGCGCGACCCGCCTGGTCCGCGCCGACCGCCTCGCCAAGGAACTCGGCCTCAAGCGCGTGTGGGTCAAGGACGACACCGGCAACCCGACGCACTCGTTCAAGGACCGCGTCGTCGCCGTCGCGCTCGCCGCGGCCCGCGAGTTCGGGTTCGAGGTGCTCGCGTGTCCGTCGACCGGCAACCTGGCCAACGCGACGGCCGCCGCCGCGGCCCGCGCCGGCTGGCGCTCGGTCGTGCTGATCCCGAAGACCCTCGAGCGCGCCAAGATCCTCACCACCGCGGTGTACGACGGCGACCTGATCGCGGTCGACGGCAACTACGACGACGTCAACCGCCTCGCCACCGAACTGGCCGGCGAGCACCCGAAGTGGGCGTTCGTGAACGTGAACGTCCGGCCGTACTACTCGGAAGGCTCGAAGACGCTGGCCTTCGAGGTCGCCGAGCAGCTCGGCTGGCGCATCCCGCCGCAGATCGTCGTGCCGATCGCCTCCGGTTCGCAGCTGACCAAGGTGGACAAGGGTTTCCGCGAGCTGGGTCAGCTCGGTCTCGTGGACGCCAGCCCGTACAAGGTGTTCGGCGCGCAGGCCACCGGCTGCTCCCCGGTGTCGGCTGCGTTCCGCGCCGGCCACGACGTGGTCCAGCCGGTGAAGCCGGACACCATCGCCCGCTCGCTCGCGATCGGCAACCCGGCCGACGGCCCCTACGTGCTCGACGTCGTCAACCGCAGCGGCGGCGCCATCGAGGACGTCACCGACGAAGAGGTCGTCGAAGGCATCCGGCTGCTGGCCCGCACCGAAGGCATCTTCACCGAGACGGCGGGCGGGGTCACCGTCGCCACGGCGAAGAAGCTCGTCGAGACCGGCAAGCTGGACCCGGACGCCGAGACCGTCCTGCTGATCACCGGCGACGGCCTCAAGACCCTCGATGCGATCGAGAACCACGTGGGCCCCAAGGCGATCGTGCCGCCATCGGCCGCCGCCGTGAACGAGGCTCTCGGCTACTGACGTCCGCGGCGCCCGGGGCGAGCCGCTTGGCGCGCCCCGGGTTCAGCGGCGAGGCGGGCCACGGGGTTCGCCCCGCCGTGCCACCGCCGGACCCGCCGCGTCCGCGACGACCGCCGTGTCGCCGTCGGCGTCGGTCCGGGTGACGAGCGCACCGAGCGCCGTCAGAGTGTCCAATGTGGACTTGCTCGGGTGGCCGTAGGTGTTGCCGGCGCCCACGCTGACCAAGGCCACCCGCGGCGCCACCGCCGCGAGGAACGACGGCAGCGAGTAACGCGAACCGTGGTGGGGGACTTTCAGCACCTCCGCTTTCAGATCACCGATGTCGGCCAGCAGGTCGGCCTGCGCGGCCAGCTCGACGTCGCCGGTCAGCATGACCCGGCCCGCCGCCGTTTCCGCGCGCAGCACGACCGAGCTGTTGTTGATGGCCGTGCCGTCCTGGACCGCCGGGCGCGCCGGGACGTACCGCGGCCCCAGCACGTCGAGCGACAAGCCGGGCCAGGCCAGCCGCTCCCCCGGGCTCAGCTCCGCCAGCGGCACCGCCTGCCGGGCCGCTTCCGCGGCGACCTGCCGCCACGCCCACTCCGGCGCCCGCCCCGGCCCGACGGCGATCCCGCCGACCGCCCGGCCCTCGAAGACCGAAGCGAGCCCGCCGATGTGGTCGGCGTGCAGGTGGCTCAGCACCAGCAGCGGGATCCGGTCGACGGCCAGCCGGTGCAGGCATTCGTCGACCGGCCCCGGTTCGGGCCCGGTGTCCACGACGACGGCCCGCCCGGGCTCGGCGGTCGCCAGCACCACCGCGTCACCCTGGCCGACGTCGCACTCGACCACCGCCCAGTTCCGCGGCGGCCACGCCGGAGCCAGCACCCGGACCGGCACGACCACCAGCAGGGCGACGGCGGCCAGGACCGCCAAGAGCAACCGCACCCGCCGGCGACGGGCGGCCAGCACCAGCAGCCCGAGGACGCCGGCGGCCAGGAGCCCGCCCCACCAGCCGCCCGGCCAGGCGATGACCGCACCCGGGGCCCGCGCGCCGTGCCGCGCCACCGTGATCAGCCACCGGGCTTCGGGATCGGCGAGGTGCACCAGGAACTTCCCGCCACCGGGCCACCACGGGCCGACGACCGTCGCCAGCACGCCGAGCACCGTCGCCGGGGCCACCACGGGTGCCGCCAGCACGTTGGTCAGCACCGAAACCAGGCTCACCGATCCCGCCATCCCCGCGAGCACCGGCGCTGTCACCAGGAAGGCCGCCAGCGGGATCGCCAGCCCTTCCGCGACGCCCGGCGGGACCCCGCGGCGGATCAGCCCACCCGCCCAGCGCGGCGCCAGCAGCACCAGCCCGGCGGTGGCGCAGACCGACAGCGCGAACCCGAAGTCGGTGGCCATCGCCGGATCCACCACGACGAGCAGGCACACCGCGAACGCCAGCGCCGGCAGCGCCGAACCCCGCCGGCCCAGCGCCAGTGCCAGCAACGCCACCGCCGCCATGACTCCCGCCCGCAGCACGCTCGGCTCCGGCCCGACCAGCACGAGGAACCCCGCCAGGCAGGCCCCGGCCGCCACCGCCGACAGCCGCGGCCCGAGCCGCAGCAAGCGAAGCAGCAGCAGGACCGCGCCACAGGCCACGGCGAGGTTGCCGCCGCTGACCGCGGTGAGGTGGGCGAGGCCCGCGGTGACGAACTCCTGCTCGACGCGGGGCGACAGCCCGCTCGTGTCGCCCAGGACCAGCCCCGGCAGCAGGCCGGCGGGTTCGTCCGGCCAGGCCTGGCACAGGTCGTGGAGGCCGCTGCGGAGACCGGCCGCGGTCCGCTGCCACCACGGCGCCGGGCCGGGCTCCCCCGGCGGGCCGCGCACCGAAAGCACCGCCACGGTCAGGTCCGAGCCGCGTGGCGGCATCAGCAGCCCCGGCGCCGTCACTTCCTGGCCCGGGAGCAGCGCAGCCCACTGGGCGACCGGAGCCAGCAACAGGACGCGCCCGGCCGACAGCACCGGCCGCCCGTCGACCGACGCAGTGCGGACGTCGGCCGCCAGCACCACTGACCGGGCACCGGCCTGGCGGTCGGCGTAACCCGCGCCGCGCACGGGCTTGGGCCGTTCGGCGACGACCACCCGCAGCACCGCGGGCAGGCCTTGGGCCGCTTCGGCCCGAAGGGGATCCTGCTGCGCGTCGCGGATCCGCCAGGCGACCGGGCCGGCGGCGACGAGCCCCAGCACGAGCAGCGCCGCCGCCGCGCCGAGCGCCCGGGGACGATCGCGGGCCCGCCAGAGCACGACCCCGGCGAGGGCCGCCGAGGCGAGCCCGGCGGCGACGGCCGTCCACCAGCCGAGGAGCAAGCCGACGAGCGCGGCTAGCCAGCACGCCAGCGCCGCCGGAACGAGACGCAGGTCCTGCCGGGTGTCGGTCGCGGGGAAGGTGCTCATCCGACCGTCACCTTCTCCCGCAGTTTCTCGAACTTGCTTTCACCGAGGCCGTCGACGTCACGCAGCTGCTCGATCTTCGTGAAGCCGCCGTGGTCGGTCCGCCACTGGACGATCCGCTTCGCCATCACCTCGCCGATGCCCGGCAACGTGTCCAGCTGGTCCGCGGTCGACGCGTTGAGGTCGACCTTCCCGCTCTCCGCGGGCTCGCCGGGAACGGCGGCGGGCGCCGGGACGCCGACCGCGAGCTGTTCGCCGTCGGCCACCTTGCGGGCGAGGTTCAGCCCGGAGACGTCCGCGCCGGGTTCGGCCCCGCCGGCCGCGCGGAGCACGTCCGCGACGCGGGCGCCCGGGGGCACGGTGACCAGCCCCGGTGACCGGACGCGCCCGATCACGCTGACGACCAGGCCGGCCTGGGGCGCGGCCCGCGCCTCCGCCGCCGGTTTCGCGCTCGGCAGCGCGGGCAGCGGCTCGGGTGCCGGACGGCCGCCGAAGAGCGCGACCGCACCGAGGACGATCACCACGACCGCGGCGAGGACGCCGGCGAGCGCCCACCGGCGGCGACCGGGACCGGCCGAGCCGCCCGGCAGCCAGCGCCGGACCAGCCGGCCACCCGGCCCGACCGTGCTCGCATCGGGCGAGAGCTGGTCGGCCAGCCAGGAGAGCCGGTCGTTGACGGGAGGGCCCGGATCCCGGGCGGACTGCTCGAACACACGATCGACGTTAGGGCGCGCGGGGAGGCGTCCGACAGGGGTGGCGCCGCGTCCTGTGGACAACCGGGGTGTTGTGGACGGATTGCCCCGGCCCGGTCCGGGAACGGCCGTTTCCGTCGTACCCGGGTGGCATGCTGGCGGGTTCGGCTAGCTCCGGGACGGGACCGTGCGTTGGACGACCACACCCAGCACCCCGGGCCCGGTGTGCGCCCCGATCACCGCGCCCAGCTCGGAGACCACGCAGCCCGCCGAGCGCGGCACCGCTTCCTCGAGCCGGTTCGCCAGTTCGACCGCCCGCTCCGGCGAGGCGAGGTGGTGGACGGCGAGCTCGACGTCGTCTTCGGCCGCCGCTTCGGCCGCGAGCTCGACCAGCCGCGCGATCGCGCGGTTCATGGTGCGGACCTTCTCCAGCGGCAGGATGCGGCCGTCGGCCATGTGCAGCACCGGCTTCACCGCGAGGGCGGTGCCGAGCAGCGCCGCCGCCGGGCCGATCCGCCCGCCGCGGCGCAGGTGGTCGAGGGTTTCCACGACGAACAGGGTCGACGAGCACCCGGCGGCGGTCACCGCCGCGGCCTCGACATCGGCCGCCGAAGCCCCCGCGCACGCGGCCGAAGCGGCGTGCAGTGCCGCGAACCCCAGCCCCATCGCCGTGGTCCGCGAATCGACCACGCGGACCCGGTCGGGCCCCACTTCCTGGGCCGCCAGCACCGCCGCTTCCCACGTGCCCGAAAGCTCTCGCGACAGGTGGACCGAGACGATCGAGTCCGCGCCGTCGGCGAGCGCCGCGCGGTACTCCTCGACGAACTCGGTGGGTGTCGGCCGGGACGTCGTGACGATCTTGCGCTGCTTCATCGCTTCGGCGACCGCCGCCGGCCCGGTCTCGACACCGTCGAGGGAGACGACGCCGTCGACGAGGACGTGCAGCGGCACCACCCGGACCGCGTGCCGTTCGGCGAAGCCCTCCGGCAGGTGGGCGGTGGAATCCGTGACTACGGCGACCGACACGCCGTCAGCCTACGTGGCCGGGGGCCAGCACCGGCGCCAGCAACACGGACATCGCGTCGCCCACCGCCGCGTGTCCTTTCCAGCCCCAGTGCATGCCGTCCGGGTTGCCCTCGCCGCTCAGGACGTGCTCTCCGACAACGGCTTCGAGGTCGAGCAGGGGGACGTTCGCCCGGGCGCCCCACGCCGCCATCGCGGCCGCCGCGGCCGGCCGCGCGGTGTGCACGCCGCCGTACGCCGCCGCGCGGTGCACCGACGGCAGCATCCCGAAGACCGGCAGTTCGGGCCGCAGGGCGCGCAGCGCGCCCACGGCGGTGTCGAGGTACTGCACGGTGAGCTTGGCCGGCAGCACCGTCGGCCGGCCGCGGAACGCGACCGAAAGCCGGGGCTGTGCGGCGAGGTAGGCCTTGCGCACCACCCGCCGGAGGGGGTCGGGCCGCAGGTACCGCAGCCCGGTGCGCAGGTAGGTCGGCAGCGGTGACGGCAACGTGTCCATGCTGCCGACCGCGAACACGACGGCGTCGACGTGGTGCAGGTCGGCCCACACGCGCGGGTCGCCGGTCAGCGACCACCAGGCGTCGCGGGCGTTCCAGCCGATTCCGGCGACCAGGTCGGCGGTGCCACCCAGCGCGGCGGCCGCGACGTTCGGCCACAACCGCGGTTCGTCCGCGGCACAGGGTCCTTCGGGACCGTGAAAGCTCAGCGAATCGCCGAACACCAGCAGGCGCGGCCCCATCGGTTAGCCGTGCATCCCCGCGTTGTAGGCGTTCAGCCGCCAGTTGCCGTCGCGCATGCCGAGCTCGACCCAGTGGCAGTTCGAGATCCCGCCCAGCGAAGGCCAGATCGCGACCGGCAGGTTCAGCAGCCGGGCGGTGAGCGCGATGATCAGCCCGCCGTGCGCGGCGAGCAGCACGGTGTCGCCGACGTCGGAGTTGGCCTGCTGCAGGTCGGCGACCACTTCGCCGGCGCGGTCGGCGACGTCGACGCGGTTCTCCCCGCCCGGCGGGGCCCAGGTCGCGTCGGTGCGCCAGCGGTCGCGTTCACCGGGGTAGGCCTCGTCGACCTGCGCGCCG
Source organism: Amycolatopsis lexingtonensis (assembly GCF_014873755.1). NCBI lineage: Bacteria > Bacillati > Actinomycetota > Actinomycetes > Pseudonocardiales > Pseudonocardiaceae > Amycolatopsis > Amycolatopsis lexingtonensis. The sequence continues at coordinate 10,277,380 of NZ_JADBEG010000001.1, read as the reverse complement.
GTGAGCCCCTGCCATTCGCCGAGGTGCGTCTCGCGCAGGCGCTTGTCGATGCGCAGCGGGACGCCGATGGCGTCGGTGAGCACGGTGGCCGTGTCGGTGGCGCGGCGCAGGTCGGATGCGATCACGAGGTCCGGCGAGAACCGGGCCAGCGCGGGCACGGCGAACCGGGCCTGGTTCCAGCCGCGCGGGGTCAGCGCCGAATCCAGGTGACCCTGCATCCGCCCGGCGGCGTTGTAGTCCGTCTCGCCGTGGCGCCAGAGCACGAGCCGCCGCGGGCTCACGGGACGTCCGGGTCCTCGTCGGCGGGTGGCTCCTCGAGACCGGCCACCTCGATGCGCGGGCAGTCCTTCCACAGCCGCTCGAGGCCGTAGAACGTGCGCTCTTCGACGTGCTGGACGTGCACGACGACGTCGACGTAGTCGAGCAGGACCCAGCGCCCTTCGCGGGCGCCTTCACGGCGGACCGGCTTGTGGCCGCTCTCCCGCAGCTTCTCTTCGACGTTGTCGACGATCGCGCCGACCAGGCGCTCGTTGGACGCGGAGGCGATGACGAAGGCGTCGGTGATGACGAGCTGCTCGGACACGTCCAGCACGACTACGTCGCTGGCCTTCTTGTCCGCCGCCGCGTGTGCGGCCGCTACGGCCAGCTCTCGTGCCTCGGACGTGGCTGCCACGGTGCTCCTTCACAGATCGGGTTCGCCCGAGAAGGGTACCCGCCGGGACCAGCGGGCTTTCAGTCGCTCTTCCGGTACAGGTCCTTTTTGGCGATGTAGCGGACGACGCCGTCGGGCACGAGGTACCAGACCGGCTCCCCGCGTTCGACCCGGTCGCGGCAGCCGGTCGACGAGATCGCCATCGCGGTGACCTCGACAAGGCTGACCTTCCCGCTGGGCAGGTGGTGGGAGTTGAGCCGGTAGCCGGGCCGCGTGACGCCGATGAAGTGCGCGAAGTCGAACAGCTCGTCCGCCTTGTGCCAGGTCAGGATCTGTTCGAGCGCGTCGGCGCCGGTGATGAAGAAGAGCTCGTCGTCGGGGTATTCGGCGTGCAGGTCTCGGAGGGTGTCGACGGTGTAGGTCTGGCCGCCGCGGTCGATGTCGACGCGGCTGACCGAGAACACCGGGTTCGACGCGGTCGCGATGACCGTCATCAGGTAGCGGTCCTCGGCCTTGGTCACCTCGCGGCCGGTCTTCTGCCACGGCTGCCCGGTGGGGACGAAGATCACTTCGTCGAGCCCGAACCGGGACTGGACCTCGCTGGCCGCGACGAGGTGGCCGTGGTGCACGGGGTCGAAGGTGCCGCCCATGACCCCGATCCGCCGTGGTGACATGAACCGGGAGCCTATACATCGCGCGCGCGGGACGCCGGGTGCTGTTCGCCACCTCCCTCGACCGGGCAGTACATGTGATTCAGGTCACATAACCACCCGTATTCGACACGAACGGTCCGTTCGCGACGCCGCCGATTCCCGGTTCGTCGGTGCCATGGGGTAGACGTGGGGACGTGGACACCACCGGCACCACCCCAGCACTCCGCGACCGCGCCGAAACCCTCCTCCGGGCACTGGCCGGCGACTCGGCGACGCTGCGCGAAGACCAATGGACGGCCATCGAGGCCCTGGTCGCGCACCGGCGCCGGGCGCTGGTCGTGCAGCGCACCGGGTGGGGCAAGTCGGCGGTGTACTTCCTGGCCACGGCGTTGCTGCGGGAGCAGGGAAGCGGGCCGACGGTCATCGTCTCGCCGCTGCTCGCCCTGATGCGCAACCAGATCTCGGCGGCGGCCCGCGCCGGGATCCACGCGGCGACGATGAACTCCGCGAACCCCCAGGAGTGGGACCAGGTCCAGGCGGCGGTAGCGGCCGGCGAGGTGGACGTCCTGCTGGTCAGCCCCGAACGGCTGAACAACCCCGACTTCCGCGACAACGTGCTGCCGAAGCTGACCGCGAGCACCGGCCTGCTGGTGGTCGACGAGGCGCACTGCATCTCGGACTGGGGCCACGACTTCCGGCCGGACTACCGGCGCCTGCGCACGCTGCTGGGCGACCTCCCGGAAGGCGTGCCGGTGCTGGCGACCACGGCGACCGCGAACGACCGCGTGGTCACCGACGTCGCGGAACAGCTCGGCCTCGGCACCGGCGGCGACACGCTCGTGCTGCGCGGCAGCCTCGACCGGGAGAGCCTGCGGTTGTCGGTGTGCCGGCTGCCGACGTCGCAGGCGCGGCTGGCGTGGCTCGCCGAGCACCTGGCGGAGCTGCCGGGGTCGGGGATCATCTACTGCCTGACCGTCGCGGCGGCGCACGACGTGGCGGCGCTGCTGAAGGACCGCGGGTACCCGGTGGCGGCCTACACCGGCAAGACCGACCCGGCCGACCGGCAGGCGGCCGAGGACGACCTGCTCGGCAACCGCGTCAAGGCGCTCGTCGCGACTTCCGCGCTGGGCATGGGTTTCGACAAGCCGGACCTCGGGTTCGTCGTGCACCTCGGCGCGCCGTCGTCGCCGATCGCCTACTACCAGCAGGTCGGCCGCGCCGGGCGTGGCGTGGAACGCGCCGAAGTCGTGCTGCTGCCCGGTGAGGAGGACAAGGCGATCTGGGCGTACTTCGGGTCGCTTGCCTTCCCCGACGAGCTGCGGGTGACGCAGGTGCTGAACAGCCTCGCCTACGCCGACCGTCCCCTTTCGACGGCCGCGCTCGAGCCGTCCGTGGAACTTTCCCGCTCCCGCCTGGAAATGGTGCTCAAGGTGCTGGACGTCGACGGCGCGGTCCGGCGCGTCAAGGGCGGCTGGACGAGCACGGGCGAGGAGTGGCAGTACGACCGCGGCCGGTACCGGCGGGTCGCGGAGGCGCGCGACCGCGAGCAGGAAGCGATGCTCGGCTACCTCGCGACCGACGGCTGCCGGATGGAATACCTGCGGCGACAGCTCGACGACCCCGATGCGGCGCCGTGCGGGCGGTGCGACAACTGCACCGGGCAGCACTGGGACACGACGGTGGCCGACGAGGTCGTCGACGCGACCCGGGAACGCCTGCAACGGCCCGGGGTCGAGGTCGCCCCGCGGAAGCAGTGGCCCACCGGGATGTCCTCTTTGGACGTTCCGGTGTCCGGCCGGATCTCGGCCGACGACCAGGCCGAGCCGGGCCAGGTGCTCGGGCGGCTCACCGACGTCGGCTGGGGCAACCGGCTGCGGGAGCTGGTCGGCCCCGGAGCCCGGGACGTCGAGGTACCCGACTCGGTGTTCAAGGCCTGCGTCCAGGTGCTGGCGGGCTGGCAATGGGCACAACGGCCGGTCGCGGTGGTCGCCGTCCCGTCGGAGACGCGGCCACAGCTCGTGTACAGCCTCGCGACGCGGCTGTCCGAGATCGGCAAGCTGGACTTCCTCGGCGCGCTCGACGCGGAAGGGCCACCGCCGCGGCAGGCCAACAGCGCGCAGCGGCTGGCCGACCTGTGGCGGCGGATGAGCATGCCCGCTGACCTCGCCGCCACGCTTCCGGCGGGGCCGATTCTGCTGGTGGACGACGTCATCGACACCGGCTGGACGATGACGCTGGCCGCGCGGCTGCTGCGGCGGGCCGGGGCACCCGCCGTGCTGCCGTTCGCGCTGGCCAGCACGGCGTGAGGGGAGGGTCGCAGACGCTGAGCTGAAGTAAACCCTTCGTCGCCGTCCGGTCACGCTCGCTACGCTGCGGGCTCCGCGACCTGAGCCGAAGGAGGGACACCGTGCACACCGCCGACGTTACCGAGGAGCTGGCGCGCCGCGTGGTGGCCGCCGCCGGCCGGGCGCTGGACATCGACCTGACGCCGGAGCAGGCGCTGATCCAGGCGTCACCGCGGGAGGGCGTCGACTACCAGGCGAACCTCGCGATGAGCCTCGGCAAACGGCTCGGCCGCCCGCCGCGCGAGGTCGCCGGGCTGATCGCCGGGGCGCTGGAGCTCGACGGCATCGCGGATCCGCCCGTGGTGGCCGGGCCCGGTTTCCTCAACTTCGCGCTGCGCAAGGAATGGCTGGAGACGCGCGTCGCCGCGGTGCTCGGCGATCCGCGGCTCGGCGTGCCGGAAACCGCCGCGCCACGGCGGATCGCGCTCGACTACAGCAGCCCGAACGTGGCCAAGGAGATGCACGTCGGGCACCTGCGGACGTCGGTGATCGGCGACGCCCTCGCGCGCCTGCTGCGGTTCGCCGGCCACGAAGTGCTGCCGCACAACCACCTCGGCGACTGGGGCACGCCGTTCGGGATGCTCATCGAGCACCTGCTCGACGTCTCGGCCGGCCGGAGCGGCATCGCCGACCTCGACGCCTTCTACCGTGAAGCGCGCCGGAAGTTCGACACCGACGAAGCGTTCGCGACGAGGGCGCGCGAACGGGTCGTGCTGCTGCAAGGCGGCGACGAAGGGACGCTCGCCGTCTGGCGGGAGCTGATCGCGGAGTCGACGCGGCACTTCGACGAGGTCTACGCGCTGCTCGGCATTTCGCTGACGGACAAGGACATCTACGGCGAGAGCTTCTACAACCCGTACCTCGCCGCGGTGGTCGACGACCTCGAAAATGCCGGGCTGACCGAGGTCAGCGACGGCGCCGTCTGCGTGTTCCCCGAAGGTTTCCGCAACCGCGAAGGCGACCGGCTGCCGCTGATCGTCCGCAAGCGCGACGGCGGTTACGGGTACGCCGCCACGGACCTGGCGACCGTCCGGTACTGGACGGCCGAACGCGGGGCGACCGACCTGCTCTACGTCGTCGGGGCGCCGCAGGCCCAGCACTTCGCCATGGTGTTCGCCGTCTGCCGCGCGGCGGGCTGGCTGACCGGGCACGCCGAGCACATCGGGTTCGGCACGGTCCTCGGCGCGGACGGCAAGACGATGCGGACCCGGTCCGGCGAGACCGTCAAGCTGGCCGACCTGCTCACCGAAGCGGTGGCGCAGGCCGCCGCGGTCGTCGCCGAACGCAGTGAGCTCGACGCGGCCGGGCAGGCCGAAGTCGCTCGGGCCGTGGGCATCGGCGCGGTCAAGTACGCGGACCTGTCCGGGGACCGCGAACGCGACTACGTCTTCGCCTGGGACCGGATGCTCGCCAAGGAGGGCAACACCTCGGTGTACCTGCAGTACGCGCACGCGCGGACGCGGTCGATCCTCCGGAAGGCGGGCGAGCAGCCCGGTGGTGTGGCAGTCACCCTGGAAGCGCCGGCGGAACGGGCGCTCGCGCTGAAGCTGCTCCGCTTCGGCGAAGCGCTGAAGGCCGCGACGAACGGCTACGCGCCGCACAAGCTGTGCACGTACCTGTACGAGACGGCGGTCGCGTTTTCCCGGTTCTTCGAGGAATGTCCGGTTCTGAAGGCGTCTTCACCGTCACTGCGCGCGTCACGGCTGATGTTGACTACGCTGACGTCGCAAACGCTCGCGCTCGGGCTCTCGCTGCTCGGCATCGAAGCGCCCGACCGGCTCTAGCGGAGACCACTGTGGAACTGCCCGCCGACCTCCTCGCGTTGCTGCGCGAACCCAGCCTCTGCTTCCTGGCGACGTCGATGCCGGACGGCTCGCCGCAGCTGACCCAGACCTGGGTGGACACCGACGGGACGCACATCCTGGTCAACACCGTGCTGGGGCACCAGAAGCAGCGCAACATCGAGCGCGACCCGCGGGTGGCCCTCAACATCGCCGACCGCGACCGGCCGTCGCGGTACTACGCGATCCGCGGACGGGTCGTCGATTCGACCGAGGAAGGCGCTGTCGAGCACATCGAGGAGCTCGCGCAGCGCTACCTCAGCGGGCCGTACCCGTGGTGGGGCGGGCGGGACCAGACGCGGTTGCTGCTGACCGTCAAAGCGGATCGGATCACCCCGACATGATCATCATCTCCGGCTGGCTCGCGGTCGCACCCGAAGCGCGGGACGCCTACCTGGCAGGCTGCGCCGAAGCCGTACGGCTGGCGCGGGAAGCACCGGGCTGCCTCGAATACTCGCTGGGCGCCGACCTGCTCGACACCGGCCGGATCACCGTGTACGAGCGCTGGGAGTCCGACGAGAACCTCGAGCGTTTCCGCGGGTCCGGGCCGTCGGACGAGCAGTCGGCGCAGATCCTCGACGCCTCGGTGGCGCGCTACCGCATTTCGGCGGTCGAAGCGCCGTGAGCCGCTAGCAGCGTCACCAGTTCCTCGGCCAGGCCGCGGCCGATCGGCTCGCGCGTCGCCAGCAGGCGGTACCAGAGCGCGCCGAACACGACGTCGATCACCGTGCCGGGAGCGACGCCCGCGGGCAGTTCGCCGCGCTCGGCGGCGCGGTCGACGATCGTGCCCAGCGCTTCGCGGCGGCGGTACAGGAAGTCATCGCGGAACCGCTGGCCGAACTCCGGGTCGAGTTGTGCCTGCGCCATGAGCGCGCAGAGCGTGTCCGCGACCTGGCTCTTCTCCCCCAGTTCGAACGTGCTGCCCAGGAAGCGCCCGAGGTCGGCGCGGAACGACCCCTCGTCGGGGATCGGGATCTGCAGGTCGGCCTTCGTCGCGAGCGCGTCGAGCAGGACGTCGGCCTTCGACGGCCACCAGCGGTAGATCGTCTGCTTGCCGACGCCCGAGCGCGCGGCGATGCCCTCGACGGTCAGCGTGCCGTAGCCCGCCTCCGCGACCAGGTCGAGCGTGGCGGCGAGGATCGCCAGCCGGCTCTGCTCACTGCGCTTGCGGCCGGGACGGGACTGGTCGGTCATGGGATCCGATGGTACCGTCGATTTCGAAACGAGACGTACCGGTTCGAAATGGGGAACAACGCATGAGCATCGCTCTCGTCGCCGGCGGCACTTCGGGCATCGGCCTGGCAACCGCGCAGCGGCTGCACCGGCAGGGCTACGAAGTCCACATCACCGGCCGCGGCAAGGAGCGCCTCGACGACGTCGCGGCGAGCGACCCGGAGCTGACCGGCCACCAAGCCGACGGCGGCGACGCCACGGCGATGGCCGCGCTGGCGTCGTCGCTGGGTACGGTCGACGTGCTGGTGGTGAGCCTTTCCGGCGCCGAAGGCATGGGACCGATCGATTCGCTGGACCTCGACGTGCTGCGGCGGGCGTTCGACGCGAAGTTCTGGGCGCACCTGACGACGATCCAAGCCGTCCTGCCGAACCTGGCGACCGATGGCTCGATCACACTGCTCAGCGCGATCACGGCACGGGCGGCGATGCCCGGGACGGCGGGGATCGGCGCCCTGAACGCGGCCATCGAAGCACTGGTCAAGCCGCTGGCGGTGGAGCTGGCACCCCGGCGGGTCAACGCGGTCTCGCCGGGCGTCGTCGACACGGCTTGGTGGAGCGGCTTCCCGGCCGAGATGCGGGAGGGGTTCTTCGCCCAGACCGCGGCTTCGATCCCGGCCCGGCGGGTCGCGACGGCCGACGACGTGGCCGAGGTGGTGGCGCTGGCGGCGACGAACGCCAACCTGACGGGCACGATCCTGGAAGCCGACGGCGGCGCGCGCTTGGTCTCGCTCGGCTGACGCGGGTCGGCACTTTCACGTGAAAGTGCCGGGGTGGGCTAGCGGCGCAGGGGGACCAGGTCGTCCGCGTGGACGACCTCGCGTCGCTGCTCCTCCGGCAGTTCCGGGGTGGAGCGGCCGATCAGGTCCGGGAGTTCCGTCGCGTCGAACGCCACCACTCCCCGGGCCACCGCGCGGTCCTTCGCGTCCACCAGGTCCACCACGTCGCCGGCCTGGAAGTCGCCCTCCACGCCGGTGATGCCCGCGGCCAGCAGGGACCGGCGGCGGCGGACCACCGCGGTCACCGCGCCGTCGTCCAGGCGGAGCTTGCCGGTCGTGTCGGCCGCGTAGCCCAGCCAGAAGCGGCGGGCGGACAGGCGGGTGTCCGCGGGGGCGAACGCGGTGCCGGGGGAAGCCGTGGTCAGGGCGGCGGCAGCTTCCGAAGCCGCGGCCAGCAGGACCGGGATGCCCGCGCCCGCCGCGGTGCGGGCGGCCGCCAGTTTCGAGACCATGCCGCCCGTGCCCAGGCCGGAGCTGGACATGCCGACCGAGATTCCGTCCACATCGGACTCCGACAGGACTTCGGTCAGCTTGCGGGTGGCGCCGTCGCGCGGGTCGCCGTCGTAGAGACCGTCCACATCGGACAGCAACAGGAGCGCGTCCGCGCCGATCAGGTGGGCCACCAGTGCCGCCAGGCGGTCGTTGTCGCCGAAGCGGATTTCCTCCGTGGCCACGGTGTCGTTCTCGTTGACCACCGGGACCGCGCCGAGGGCCAGCAGCCGCGAGAACGTGCGCTGCGCGTTGCGGTAGTGGGACCGGCGGACGACGTCGTCGGACGTCAGCAGCACCTGCCCGACCGTCAGCGAATACCGCCCGAACGATTCGGCGTAGGCGTGCGCCAGCGCCAGCTGGCCGACGCTCGCCGCCGCCTGCTGGGTCGCGAGGTCACGGGGCCGCTTGCCGAGCGAGAGCGGGGCCAGGCCGGCGCCGATCGCACCCGAGGACACCAGGACGATCTGGGTGTCGCGGGCGACGCGCTCGGCGATCGCGTCGACCAGCGCGTCCAGGCGGGCCACGTCGAGGCCGCTGCCCGCGGTGGTCAGCGCCGACGAACCGACCTTGACCACCAGGCGGCGTGCCGCCGCGATGGCCTGCCGCGTGCCGCTCACTCGCCGGTGTCCTGGTCGTCGAACTCGCCCGTGCCCTCGCGCCGGACGCGGCGGGCTTCCTTGCGCTCCGACGCGCCGACGCGGTCGGAGCGCTCCAGCCGGACGTCGGTGCCGCGCCCGGACAGGTGCATCGCGACGCTCGGCGTCGACGGCTCCCACTCGAACTGGACGTCGCCGATCGTGACCGGGCTGCCGGGCTTCGCGCCGAGCTTCGCCAGCTGCTCCTCGACGCCGAGGCGCTCCAGCCGGTCGGCGAGGTAGCCGACGGCCTCGTCGTTGGCGAAGTCGGTCTGGCGGATCCAGCGCTCCGGCCGGGTGCCGCGCACGATGAACGCGCCCTCTTCCTCCGGGTCGACCTCGACGGTGAACCCGGAGTCGTCGACCGCGAGCGGCCGCAGGACGATCTTCTCCGGCTCCAGCACCGGCTGCGCCTCGCGGTACTTCTCGACGATCGCCGCGAGCGCGAAGGTCAGCTCGCGCAGGCCCTTGCGGGACGCGGTCGAGACCTCGAAGACCTGCAGCCCACGGGCTTCCAGCTCCGGCCGGACGAACTCGGCGAGCTCGGCGGCCTCCGGGACGTCGATCTTGTTGAGGACGACGACGCGCGGGCGCTCCTCGAGCTTCCCGCCCAGGCTCGGCGTGTACTTCGCGAGCTCGGCCTCCAGCGCGTCCACATCGGACAGTGGGTCGCGGCCGGGCTCGAGGGTGGCGCAGTCGACGACGTGCACCAGTACCGCGCAGCGCTCGATGTGGCGGAGGAAGTCGAGGCCGAGGCCCTTGCCTTCGGACGCGCCGGGGATCAGGCCGGGCACGTCGGCCATCGTGAAGACCGTGTCGCCGCCGGTGATGACGCCGAGGTTCGGCACGAGCGTGGTGAACGGGTAGTCGGCGATCTTCGGCTTGGCCGCGGACAGCACGGAGATCAGCGACGACTTGCCCGCGGACGGGAAGCCGAGCAGGCCGACGTCGGCGACCGAGCGCAGCTCCAGGGTCAGGTCGCGGCTCTCGCCCGGCTCGCCGAGCAGCGCGAACCCGGGGGCCTTGCGGGCCTTCGACGCGAGCGCCGCGTTGCCGAGGCCGCCGCGGCCGCCCTGGGCGGCGACGAACGTGGTGCCCGGGCCGATCAGGTCGGCGACGAGCTCGCCGTCTTCGGTGAACACGACGGTGCCGGAGGGCACCTTCATCACCAGCGTCTCCCCCGCCGCGCCCGCGCGGTTGCCGCCCTGGCCCAGCTTGCCGTTGCCGGCCTTGGCGTGCGGGCGGAAGTGGAAGTCCAGCAGGGTGTGCACGTTCGGGTCGACGACCAGCAGGACGTCGCCGCCGTTGCCGCCGTTGCCGCCGTCCGGGCCGCCGAGGGGCTTGAACTTCTCGCGGTGCACCGAGGCGCAGCCGTTCCCACCGTCACCCGCGGTCAGGTGGATGACCGCGCGGTCCACGAACCGGGACGCCATGACTTGCCTCTTTCACTCGCACTGCGACATACAAAGATGGGGATACACAAAACAAACGAGGGGTGGCACCGGATATTCCGGCCCCACCCCTCGTCAGAGGTCTAACGACGACCGAAGGCTCAGGCTTCGGCCGGCACGACGATGTTGACCGTCTTGCGGCCACGCTTCTCGCCGAACTGGACCGCACCAGCGGCCAGGGCGAACAGCGTGTCGTCGCCGCCACGGCCGACGTTCACGCCGGGGTGGAACTTGGTGCCGCGCTGGCGGATCAGGATCTCGCCCGCGTTGACTTCCTGGCCGCCGTAGCGCTTGACGCCGAGGCGCTGCGCGTTCGAGTCACGACCGTTGCGGGAGCTGGAAGCACCCTTCTTGTGAGCCATAGCCCAATCCTCTTTCTAGCGAAGATCCGGAGAAGTTCTTACTTGGAGATGGCGGTGACCTCGACGCGGGTCAGCTTCTGCCGGTGACCCTGACGCTTGTGGTAGCCCGTCTTGTTCTTGAACTTGTGGATCCGGATCTTCGGACCCTTGGTCTGCTCGACGACCTTGCCGGTGACCGAGACCTTCGCCAACGCGTCGGCGTCCGTGGTGACCTCGCCACCGTCCACGAACAGCACGGCGGGAAGGATGTGCTCGGTGCCCGGCTCGCCCTCGAGCTTCTCGACCTCGACGACGTCGCCGACGGCCACCTTGTACTGCTTGCCGCCGGTCTTGACGATCGCGTACGCCGACACGGAAGTCTCCTGCATTACTCGACAATGGGTGGGGGCCCGCGCGACCGGCCCACCCGAAAGGAAGGCGGTCCTGGACTCGCGCAGCGACCTGCTCTGGTGGCAGGCCGTACTACAGGTTACGTGGGGTGCCCCGGTGCGTTACCACCGGGGTCCCCTAGTTGTTCACTTGCTCTGGTCCGAGGCGTGCACCGGCGGGCCCGCGGGCCGCGACGCCGCCCGGCGCGGACGGCGCCGGGTGGAGCGCGCGGCCGGTTCGGGCACGCTGACCTCGGGTTCGGCGACCGGCTGAGCGGCCTCCGAAGACTCGTTGACCGGCTCTTCCGCCGGTTCCGGCGCCGGCGACTGCTCGACCGCCGGCTCCTCGTCCTGCGGCACCGGGGCCTCGTCGGCCTCGGTGGTCACCGGGGTGCCGGCGACCTCCTGAGCAGGCACCGCGGGCGGCTCGGCCGTCACCGGCGTCTCGTCCGCCTCCGTGGTGGCCGGGACGTCCGCGACCTCCTTGGCGGGCTCCGGGACGTGGCCGTTGACGCCGTGGTCGTGCTCCTTGGCGGCCTTCGAGGCGTTCGCCATCGCCGCCACCGCCGACGCGATCGACTCGCGCTGCTCCGGCGACGGGACCGCGTGCACCTCGGCCTTGGCGGCTTCGGCCGGCTCCTTGGCGGCCTCCTCGCCCTTGCCACGGCCGCGCGACCGGCGGGAGCTCTTCTCCCCGCCGCCGTTGCCACCGTTGCCGCTGCCGCCGCCGTTGCCGTTCCCGCCGTGGGAGTGCGCCGGAGCGCCGCCCGTGCGCTGCACCTCGGTCGAGACGAGCACGCCCCGGCCCTTGCAGTGCTCACACGGCGTCGAGAACGCCTCCAGCAGGCCGGTGCCGATCTTCTTGCGGGTCATCTGCACCAGGCCCAGCGAGGTGACCTCGGCGACCTGGTGGCGCGTGCGGTCGCGGCCGAGGCACTCGGTCAGGCGGCGCAGCACCAGCTCGCGGTTCGACTCGAGCACCATGTCGATGAAGTCGATGACGATGATGCCGCCGATGTCCCGAAGCCGGAGCTGGCGGACGATCTCCTCCGCCGACTCCAGGTTGTTGCGGGTCACCGTCTCCTCGAGGTTGCCACCCGATCCGGTGAACTTGCCGGTGTTGACGTCGATGACCGTCATCGCCTCGGTGCGGTCGATGACCAGGTAACCGCCGCTCGGCAGCCAGACCTTGCGGTCGAGGGCCTTGGTGATCTGCTCGTCGATCCGGTGGTCGGCGAACGCGTCGCCGGTGCCGGTGTAGCGCTTGAGCCGCTCGGTCAGCTCCGGGGCGACGTGCCGGACGTAGTCGTTGATCGTCTCCCAGGACCGGTTGCCCTGGATCTCGAGCATGGTGAAGTCCTCGGTGAAGAGGTCACGCACGACCTTGACCAGCAGGTCAGGCTCTTCGTAGAGCATGGTCGGCGCGCCGCCCTTCTTGCCGGAACCGGCGGCGGCCTTCTCCTTGATGACGTCCCACTGCGCCTTCAGGCGGTCGACGTCGCGGCCCAGCTCCTCCTCGCCGATGCCCTCGGAGGCGGTGCGGATGATGACGCCCGCGTCCTCCGGGACGATCCGCTTGAGGATGTCCTTGAGCCGGCGGCGCTCGTTCTCCGGCAGCTTGCGGGAGATGCCGGTGGCGCCGCCCGCCGGCACATAGACGAGGAAGCGGCCGGGCAGCGAGATCTGCGTCGTCAGCCGGGCGCCCTTGTGCCCGACCGGGTCCTTGGTGACCTGGACCAGCACGGAGTCGCCGGTGGACAGCGCCTGCTCGATCTTGCGGGCCTTGCCCTCGAGGCCGGCGGCGTCCCAATCGACCTCACCGGCGTACAGCACGGCGTTGCGACCACGGCCGATGTCGATGAACGCGGCTTCCATGCTCGGCAGCACGTTCTGGACGCGGCCGAGGTAGACGTTGCCGACGATCGAGCCGGAGCCCGACTGCGTCACGAAGTGCTCGACCAGCACGCCGTCTTCGAGCACGCCGATCTGCGTCGAGTCGCCCTTCTCGGCGACGACCATCGTGCGCTCGACCGACTCGCGGCGGGCGAGGAACTCGGCCTCGGACAGGATCGGGGCGCGGCGGCGGCCCGCCTCGCGGCCGTCACGGCGGCGCTGGCGCTTGGCCTCCAGGCGGGTCGACCCGCGGACGCTGCGCACCTCGTCGCGCGCCGGGCGCTCGCGCTCGGCCTGCTCGGCCTTGGCCTGGCGGACGTGCGTGACGGTGTTGGGCGGGTCGTCGGTGGTCTCGGCGTCGTCGCCGTCCGAGCCCTTGCGGCGACGGCGGCGGCGACGGCGCTTGCTGCCGCCTTCGCCCTCGTCGTCGCTGTCGGACTCCGCGGCGGGACCGGCGGCTTCCTCGGCCTCTTCGGTGTCCGCTTCGGGCTTTTCGTCGCCGTTGCGGCTCCGGCGGCGCGGCTGCGGCTCTTCGGCCTGGTCGTCGTCGTTTTCGGTGCCTTCGTCGCTGCCGTCGGCGCCCTTGCCGCGGCCCCGGCCACGACGGCCACGGCGGCGGCGACGGCGGCTGCCGCCGTCCTCGTCGTCACCGTCGGCCCCGGCGTCGGTCGCGGGAGTGGTGTCTTCGGCCTCTTCTTCCGCGGCGGGCGCGACCTCAGCGCGGGGCTCGGGCTCCGCGAACGGGTCGGCCGGCTTGCGGGCCGGCTTGACGGCGCGCTCGGCCGGCTCCGGCGGCAGGAAGACCGGCGACGGCGCGGCGAACACCGGCAGGTGGGCGCGGGTCTTCTGGCGCGGGCGCGGCTTCTCGGCCTCGGCGGCCGGCACCTCGGGCACCGGCGGGACCGCGGGGGCGGACGGGGCCTGGCCGGCGTCGCGGCCACGGCCGGTGGATCGGCCCTGATCGGCGCTGCCACGACCGGCGGGCTGGCCCTGGTCGGCGTCGGCCCCGGCGGCGGAAGCCTGACCGGTGGTGGCGGGCGCGGCGGCGTCTTCGCCGGTGGGCGCGGTCGGCTGGCCGCCCTCGGCCGGGGCGAAGGCCTCGGCCACCTTGAGCGCCACGTCCCTGGTCACGCTCGACTGTGCGCTGCGCACGCTTTCGCCCAGCTCGGCGAGCTTGGCGAGGATGTCCCGGCTGTGCGACTCGAGCAGCTTGGCCAGCGCGTGCACCCGGATCCGGGCGGGCAGGTCGGCCAGCGGGCCGGTCGTGGGTGTGGCGGGATTCCCGCCGGTGTGCTCGGCGGGTGTTTCCGCGTTCGACATGTTTCTCCTCCGCCCCCGGGCGCGTCTGCCGGTTCGCACCGGCAGGGACGCGGCCGCGCAGGGGCCCCTTTCTGTTCGTTCCGCCGTGGTGGTCACCAGCGGCGGGAATCCTTGCCCGACGACCGGGCGCCGCACCACCGCTTCCGGTGGGACGCAACCCGGTCAAAGGTCTGCTCGGCGGCGTGCGTGACCCACTCGCGGCCCCCGGGCCGCCCGCCACGTCGTCCAGCCGCCCGGTTCACGGGCGGCGACGCGCCGCGGGAGTTCATGCACATCACCGGGCCGAAACACCGCGGGCAGCACCTCTCACGTGCGCCCCGCGGCCCAGCGGCCACCCCGAGTATCCCACACCGGGTGACCACTCCGGTGTACTCGGTACCTCCCGCAGGCGTCCGGGCGCGCCGCGGGGGCCACCGGCCGGGCGAACTTGGCCGCAGCGCTTGTCCGCCGGGCACGGGGTGGCTACCGTGCGGCTCGGGGTGGCCGGATCGATCGCGCGCACCGGCACCCGCGGTACCTGCATCCGGTGGGAGGTCCGGTGTCCCTGCTGGCGCGGCCGCTGCGGGCGGCCGTGTGCACCGTCCTGGTGCTTTCGGGATGCGTCACCGCCGGTCCGGCGGTGGCCGACGAGCCCGGCTGCGCCCACGGACGGTCGCTTCGCTACGTCGTCACCTTCGACCGCGGTACCACCGAGTCCGCGGCTCGCGGGCGGATCACCGGCGCGTGCGGCGCCACCACCGTGTACTACCCGCAGATCGCCGTGGCGGTCGCGACCTCCGGCGACCCGGGCTTCGGCGAGCGGATCGGGCTCGACCGGGCGTTCAGTGCCCAGGCCGAGCGGCTGGCCGCGCAGCGCGCCTCGGACCCGGTGAAACCCCAGCCGGCGCGCGCAGCGCTGCCCCGGACCGACCCCGCGAAGGTGCCCACCGCCGACTTGAGCGCGCAGCAGTGGGACATGCGGATGATCAACGCGGGCCGGGCGCGCGGCTTCACCGGCGGCAGCCGCGACGTCGTCGTCGGCGTGCTCGACTCCGGCGTCGACCCGGACCACCCGGACCTCGCCGCCGCGCTCGACCCGGACGACTCGGCCGGCTGCCTGACCGGCGCTCCCGACCCCTCGCCGGCGGCATGGGCGCCGACGACGTCGGTGCACGGGACGCACGTGGCGGGCATCATCGCCGCGGCCGACGACGGGCGGGGCGTGACCGGAGTGGCGCCCGGGGTGCGCGTGGCGTCGGTGAAGGTGATCGACGACCGCGGCTACGCCGACCCCGAAGCCGCGGTGTGCGGGCTGATGTGGGCGGCGTCACGGCACATGCGGCTGACGAACAGCAGCTTCTTCGTGAACCCGTGGACGCTCTCGTGCATCCGCGGCAACGACCGCGGCGTCGTCCACGAGGCACTGGCGCGCGCGGTGGAGTACAGCACGTCGGCGGGCACGCTGAACGTCGCGGCGGCGACGAACGAAGCCGTCGACCTGACGCCGTCGGCCCGGTCCGGCTCGCCGGGCGCGGGCAGCGGCTGCGAAGCCCTGCCGGCCGGGCTGCGGGACGTCGTCGCGGTGTCGGCCGTCGGTTCGGACCGGGTCAAGGCGGGCTACAGCTCGTACGGCCTGGGCGTGATCGATGTCACCGCGCCCGGCGGCGAGACGGGCGAGTGCGTCCTGTCGACCGTGCCGGGCGGGTACGCGCCGCTGTGCGGGACTTCGATGGCGGCGCCGCACGTCACCGGGGTGCTGGCGCTGCTGGCCTCCCGCGACCCCGCCGCCCGCCCGCGGCAGCTGCGCCGGACGCTCGAGGCAGAGGCGACGCCGATGGCGTGCCCGGCCGACTACGACCTGACCGGCGACGGCACGCAGGACGCGTACTGCGCCGGGTACGAGGGCTACAGCGGGTTCTACGGGCACGGGATGGCGGACGCGCTGGCGGCCGTCGCGCCGAAGGGGCGCCCGGACCCGGCTCGCTGAGCGTCACGTCAGCAGCAGCTTGGCGATGCGGCGTGTCGACGCCCAGAGGCCCACTCCTCCCAGGATCAGCAGGTACGCCAGG
Organism: Amycolatopsis lexingtonensis; assembly: GCF_014873755.1. NCBI lineage: Bacteria > Bacillati > Actinomycetota > Actinomycetes > Pseudonocardiales > Pseudonocardiaceae > Amycolatopsis > Amycolatopsis lexingtonensis. The sequence goes on along the minus strand of NZ_JADBEG010000001.1, from coordinate 10,261,311 downwards.
TTGATCAGCATCGAGCCGGAGAGCAGGCCCGTCGCCAGGCCGCGCATCAGCTCGATCGCGTGGTAGAGCGGGAGGCAGCGGACCACCCACTGCAGCGGCTCCGGGTACACCGACAGCGGGAAGAACGTCGTCGCGAACAGGAACATCGGGGTCAGGCCCAGCTGGATGTAGTCGAACTGGGCCGTCGAACGCAGGAACGTCACCAGCGCCATGCCGATCGCCGAGAAGGCCAGGCCGACCAGCAGCGCCGCCGGGACCATGAGCAGGGCCCACCAGGACGCCAGCAGGCCCATCGCCGCCGCGATCGCCAGGAACGCCACCGCGTAGAGGCCGCCGCGGGTGATCGCCCAGCCGATTTCGCCGAGGGCCACGTCCAGCGGGCCGATCGGGGTGGCCAGCAGCGCGTCGTACAGCTTCGCGTAGCGCAGCTTGAAGAACAGGTTGTACGTCGATTCGAAGACGGCGCCGTTCATCGCCGACGTCGCCAGCAGGGCCGGGGCCACGAACGCGACGTAGCTCATCGGGTGCCCGTCCGGGCCGGCCACCTCGGTGACCAGCCTGCCGAAGCCGAGCTGGAACGCCAGCAGGTACAGGAACGGCTCGACGGCGCCGGACAGGAAGATCAGCCAGCTGCCGCGGTAGACCATGACCGAGCGCTCGACGAGCATGCGCGCGCGGCCGGCGTAGAGCCCGGGCGGCAGCACCCGCAGCAGCAGCCCGGCGCGCCGCGGTGGGGCCTGGACGCTCACCATCAGACCACCAGCCTCCGGTAGAAGGCCCGGTGCGCGAGCGCCCACCCGGCCGCGAACAACGCCACCAGCACCGCGAAGTGGCCGAGCATCGCCCAGCCGCCGACCCCGCCGACGCTCACGCCGCGGGCCAGCTGCGTGCCGTGCCACAGCGGGGAAAGCCAGGCCAGCCAGCGGATCGCGGCCGGCAGCTGGGTGATCGGGAAGAACGTGCCGGAGAACAACGTCATCGGCATCACGACGAAGCGGAAGATCAGCCCGAACCGCTGGCCCTCGTCGAACGTCCGCGCCGCCAGCGCGGCCATCGGCGTGGTGCAGGCGAGGCCGGTGACGGTGCCCGCGAGGATCACCAGCAGCACCCCGGGTCCGGTCCAGGCGCCGAAGAACAGCGCGACGAAGGCGTAGATCACGCCCGCGAGCGTCAGCCGCAGCGCCGACCAGATCAGGTGGCCGCCGAAGACCTGGCCCGGGGACACCGGGGTGGCCGTGACGGCGAGGTATTCCTTCTGCCACTTGAACCCCGACAGGACGGGGTAGCTCGACTCGCCGACCGCCTGCTGGGCGGCCCCGGCGGCGAGCAGGGCCGGCGCGATGTACTGGAGGTAGGTCAGGCCGCCGGTGACCGCGCCCGGGCGCACCTGCGAGCCGAAGCCGAGGCCCATCGCGGCGAGGAACAGCACCGGTTGCAGGCCGGTGGAGTACAAAGTGGACACCCAGTGGCGGCGGTACCAGGTCCAGCGGCCTTCGACTTGCAGCCAGGCGCCGTGCCACTTGCCGACCACCCGGCCGGTCGATTCGACGGTGGTCACGCCGACCTCCGAAACCCGGCTTTCCGAACCCGCGCCGAACGCGCGGGGGTCCGGGGGCGTGCCCCCGGGCGGGGTGTGGGGGCTGCGCCCCCACAGAACACCTTGACGAGGGTCATCGGCGAGCGCTTTCCGCGAGCACGTTCGTCTCCCATCCCGAGTCAGTCCACCAGCGTCCGGCCGGTCAGCCTCAAGAAGACGTCCTCCAGCGAACTCCGGCGCACCAGGCTCGACAGCGGGCGCACCCCGCGGGCGTGCGCGTGTTCCAGCGCGGCCTCGCCGTCGTCGCTGTACATGAGCACCCGGTCCGGCAGGATCTCCACGCGCTCCGCCAGCCCTTCGACCTGCTGGGCCGCCGCGGTCTGCTCCCCCGAGGCGAAGCGCAGCTCGACGACCTCGCGGGTCGAGTAGCGCTTGATCAGATCCGACGGGGAGCCCTCCGCCGCGATGCGGCCGTGGTCCATCACCACCAGCCTGTCGCAGAGCTGCTCGGCTTCGTCCATGTAGTGCGTCGTCACGATCAGCGTCGTGCCCTGGGCCTTGAGGCGGAACAGCCGGTCCCACAGCAGGTGCCGGGCCTGCGGGTCGAGGCCCGTCGTCGGCTCGTCGAGCAGCAGCAGTTCCGGGTCGTTGACCAAAGACCGCGCGATCGTCAGCCGCCGCTTCATGCCGCCCGAGAGGGGGTCGACCTTGTCGTCGGCCCGGTCCGTCAGCTGTGCGAACTCCAGCAGCTCCTCGGCCTTGCGCCGGGCCGCCGCCCGTGACAGGCCGAAGTAGCGGCCGTAGATCAGCAGGTTCTCCCGGACCGTCAGCTCGACGTCCAGGTTGTCCTGCTGCGGCACCACGCCCAGGCGCGCGCGGATCCGCGGCCCGGCGACCTCCGGGTCGGCGCCGAGCACGCGCAGATCGCCGTCCGTGCGGGGCGACACGCACGCGATCATCCGCATGGTCGACGACTTCCCGGCGCCGTTGGGCCCGAGGAAGCCGAACGCCTCCCCGCGCCGCACTTCGACGTCGATCCCGCGCACGGCCTCGAACCCGCCGAAGCGCTTCACGAGCGCCTTGGCCTGCACCAGTGCCGGTTCCCGGTCCTCCGATTCGTCCACCCCCCGACCATACGAGCGGGCACCGACAAAAACCGAACGGATTAGCCGCGCACGGTCACGACCAGGGACTGGGTCACCCCGTTGACCGTCACCGACAGCCGCGCGACGCCCGGCCGCACCGCCGTCAGGACGCCCGAAGCCGGGTCGAACGAAACGACGCCCCAGCTCACCGTCCAGTCCGCGCTCACCGGGTAGGACACCGGCACGTCCCGCGTGCCCTGCCGGACCGACGCGCGCACGACCGCGCGTTCGCCGCGGGCCAGTGAAGAAGGCCCGGACAGCGTCAGCGAGTCGACGTTCGGCCGCGTCTCGAAGCGCACCGGCTGGGCGCGGTCGGCCGGGTCGACGCGCAGCAGCGTCCAGCCGACGAATCCGCCGTCGCCCGGGGCGGCCGCGGGTGCCTTGCCCGAGTTGCCGTTGACCAGGTACGGCACGCCGTCCACGCGGGACAGCGCGAACACGCCGGCGTGCGAAGCCACCGAAGCGGCGGGCTTGCCGGACGCCTGCTCGAACCCGGTCAGCCACTGGGTCAGCAGCGTGGCTTCCTTCCGGTCGCCGAGCTGCGAGTTCCCGGTCGGGCTGGGGTCCTGCACCGGGTGGTGCATGGCGACGACGACCCCGCGCACGGACCGGTCCGCCGCCGCCGAATCGAGCGCCGAGCGCAGCATCCGGACCTGGTCGAACCCGCCCGCCCGCAGCGAACCGCGCGAAGAATCCATGAGCACCAGCCGGATGCCGTGCACGTCGACGACGCGGTGGGTCGCCCCGAAGACGGCCTGGAAGTTGGCGAGCCCGTTGCCCGCCTCGGCTTCGTGGTTGCCCGGCACGTAGTACCAGGGCACCTTGCCGTCGACCTCGTCGGCGATCACCTGCCGGGCCAGCGCGAAGTCGGGCGCCGTCCCCCGGTCGACGAAGTCGCCGTTGATCAGCACCAGGTCCGGCTTGGCGGCGACGGCTTCGCGCAGCGCCCGCCGGGCCTGGGCGACCAGCGGACCCGCCGGGTCGTCCGCGGTGAACTGGGCGTCGCTGACCACCGCGACCCGCAGGCCGCCGCTCAGCACGCCGTCGGTGACCAGCGCGGGATCGTGCGGGGCCGCGTCGGCGGGCACCGAAGTCGTCGGGGCCACTTCGAAGGTCAGGTCGTCGAACACCAGCCGGCCCTCGTACTGCTGCTCCGGCACGTTTTCGACGGCGTAGAAACGCGCGAGGCGCTGGCCGGCGGGCAGCCCGGCCGGGACCGCGGCGGTGACGTACCGCCAGCCCGTCCAGTCCACGCTCAGCGAAAGGTCCACGACGGACGCCACGTTCGCGGCGTCGCGCAGTTCGGCCCGCAGCCACGCGCCCTTGCCGTCGCCGTTCACCCAGAGCCCGATCTTCTGCGTCCCCGCCGGGACGGCGAGCGGCGCGGACGGCGTCACGTAGGCCGCGCGCGTGGCGTTCGTGCCGGTCAGCCGGTAGTCCAGCGCGAGACCGGCACCGCCGTCGCGCCCGGGTGCCGCCGACAGCGCCGCGCCGACGACCGCCGGGTACACCGTCGCCGTCCAGCCCGCCGGGCCGTCCAGCGGTGCGGCGACCTGGGGCACGTTGCCCACCGAAGCGGCCAAGTGCGTGGTGAAGCCCGCGGCCGACGCGGTGATCGTGGTCGCCCCGGACGCGGTCAGCGCCGTCACCGCGTACCCGTCGCCCGACGGCTCGATCCGCACCACCGAGTGGTCGTAGTCGAGCTTGACGTCGTCGGGTTCCAGCCAGGTGCCGTAGCCGTCGGCGTCGTAGCCGTAGACCTTGAACGTGCTCTTGGCGCCCGCGGCCGACAGCGCGACCTGCTCGGTGCTCGTGCCCAGCCGGACCGGTGCGCCCAGTACGGAAAGCGTCGTCTTCCCGGTCACGCGGCCCGAGCGCGCGAGGACGTCGACCTTGCCGGCGCCGTGGCCGGTGACCACCCCGCGCGTCACGGTCGCCCGCCGGGGGTCCGACGTCGTCCAGCGCGGCTCGGCGGCCACCGCGGCGCCGGTCTCGTCGTGGCCGTCGGCGACCAGGTGCCGGGTCAGGCCGGTCAGCACGCGGTCCGCGTCTTCGGTGGCCACCGCCGGGGCGGGCGCGAAGCCGGTGAGCTTGCCGCTGCCCGGCACGGTCGTGAAGCCGATCCCGTTGGGCACCAGGCGTTCCCCGCCGTCGGACGGCGAGTTCCGGACGCTCGGCGCGGCCTCGCCTTCGTTCCGCGCCAGGAGCGTCGACGAGCCGCCGCCGTCGAGGTTGATCGCGTCGTCGGCGCCGAGGCTCTTCATGTGCCGGGCCAGTTCCAGCTCGGTCAGGCCGCGGCTGTCGGCCTGCCGTCCGTCCACAGTGGCCAGCCAGAGCCGCTTGCCGTCGGCGGAGAAGCCCACCGCGGTCCGCGGGTGCATGGCGACGTTGTCGACCGGCTGCACGACGCCGTCGCGGAGCAGGACTTCGTTGCCGCCCACCGCGACCGCGATCTTCCCGGCGTCCGTGCGAGGCGCGTACGTGACGCCCACCGGGTCACCGGGCTTGAGGGCCGCGAGGGCGTCCGCACCGGCTTCGCGGGCCAGCAGCAGCGTGGTGCCCGCCGCGATCGGGCCGCTCGCGGGCTGGTCGCGCACGGCGGTGACGACGCCGTCGCGCAGCTCGACCTCGCGCACCCGCGACGCCCCGGCCACCGAAGTCGCACGGCCGGAGGCGCCCCACAACGGCGTGTAGACACCGATCGCGTCCGGGCCGAGGACCGGGCTGTTGAAGTTCGTGGCCTTCGCCGCGCCGCCCGGCAGCGTCACGGTGGCTTCGAGGAAGACCGACGCCAGCCGCGCCTTGCCCTCGTCGGTGATCGACGCCGTGAGGTTGTGGCCGGCGGCGGGCGCGGTCTGCAGCTGCCCGCGGTCGATGCCGACGCCGATCGGCGCGCCGGTGGCGCTGATGTCGAAGAAGTCGCCGTTGACGCCCGCGACCGCGCCCGCCCGCGCGATCTGCTGCGAGAGCGGCGTGCGCGCGGAAACCGTGCCGGGGCTGAGGTACGTGGGCTTCAGGACCTTGCTGCCCAGGTCGACGGCGAGGGTGTCGCCGCGGATCCAGCCCGCCGGGTCGAACCGGTCGAACTGGGTGAGGTTCAGCCCGGGCGCGACCTCGGTGGTCGCGCTCCCGGTGACGAGCCCGTCGTCGGGGTCCGCGGCGGCGAAGGTGGTCACGCCTTCGCGGGCCGACGACGCCGCGGGCGCGGCCTCGACCGGCGGGGTGCCGAGCGGCGCGGCGAGCGGGTCGGCGTGGGCGGGAACGACGAACGCCGTCGCGAAGAGGGCGACGAACGGCAGCACGATGCGTGACTTCTTCACCGGGTACCCCAGTATCGAGTGAGCGTGAGCCGGACCAGCACAGCGCAGCGGCACGGCCAGGGGAAGGCTTCCCGGTGAACGACGCCTGAATGGTCTAGAACACCATCACGGCGTGAGGGGCGCGGCGAGCAGCGCGGCCGCGGCGTCGCCGGTGACCCGCGGGGCGGGCCCGGTGCGCTTCCACAGCCGTAGCAGGAGATCGCGGGCGGGCGCTTCGACCGTCGCGGCGCCGTCGACCGCCGGGCCGAGCGCGGGCGGCTCGCCGGGGTGCACGGTCCAGACGTCGCCGGTGTCGGTGGCGCGCAGGGAAACCGGGCCCGGCAGTTCGGGAACGGCGTGCCAGCGCGTGACGCGGGGCAGCATCGCACCGAGGACCTCGTCGACGCCGTCCGCGGCCACGGCCGGGTCGAGCACGTGCTCGCTGCCCGCGTCGGCGAGGTGGACGGCGGTTTCGTGCACCTGGCGGCGGAACCAGAACGCCTTGGTCTTTTCGGTGCCGCCGAAGTGCCAGCACCCGTCTTCGGGAGTGGCCTGCTCGAGGGCGTCGAGGAGCAGCCCGGCGCTTTCGGCGTACCAGGACGCCAGGTCGGCGCCAGGACCCGCTTCGAAGTCCTGGGACTGCAGCTCCCCGGTGGTCACGATGGCGGTCGCCCAGCGGTGGACGTTGCCGAGGTGCGTGCCGAGGTCGGCGAGCGTCCAGTCCCCGCAGTCGGGCACCTTCGCGGCCGGATCGCCGGTGCGCAGGGCGTCGGCGAACGCGCCCGTCAGCTCCCGCAGCACGGGCAGGTAGTCGCGGGCGGGGAACGGCATCGTGGTCATCGGCGCTCCGGGTGCGGAACCGGGGCCACGCGCGGGCGTGGCCCCGGTGGCGATCACAGGTCGGGGAACCAGAGCTTCAGCTCGCGCTCGGCCGACTCCGGCGAGTCCGAGCCGTGCACCAGGTTGTACTGGGTCTCCAGCGCGAAGTCGCCGCGGATGGTGCCCGGGGTGGCCTTCTCGACCGGGTCGGTGCCGCCGGCCAGCTGGCGGAACGCGGCGATCGCGCGCGGGCCTTCGACGGCGAGCGCGACCAGCGGGCCCGACGTGATGAACTCCAGCAGCTCGCCGAAGAACGAACGCTCCTTGTGCTCGGCGTAGTGCTCCTCGGCCAGCGCCTGCGGCACGGTCCGCAGTTCGACGGCGGCGAGCTTGAGGCCCTTGCGCTCGATCCGCGAGATGACCTCGCCGACGAGGCCGCGCGCGACGCCATCGGGCTTGACCAGGACCAGCGTGCGTTCAGTCACGACGGTGTTTCTCCTTGTTGCGGTTGCGTGTCGGTGCGCGTGAGCGTAGCCGGACGCGGTGAGCGGGCTCGGCGGAGGTCGCGAATGGGTCATTCGCGACCTCCGCCGGGCCGATCGGCCGGGGTCCGCTGTCTTGAATGAGTCATTCAGGGCGCCGGAGGTCCTGAATGACTCATTCAAGACCTCCGCGGAAGCCGGGCCGAGCCGATCAGCGGCCCTGCGGGTGCAGTTTCTTCGACCACAGCGAGGCTCCCGTGGCATCACGCAGATCCACGGTCAGATCTCCGGTGAAGCCGTCGACGTTCAGCTCGCCGAAGTGCTGGAAGCCGTCGATCGGGGCCGTGTTCGCCGCCGGTGGGGCGTGCACGAACACCGCCTCCGGGCCGAACGTCGGGTCCAGGGAATTGGGCCCGAACGCGCCCGCGTTCAGCGGTCCGGACACGAACTCCCAGAACGGGTCGAAGTCCTGGAAGGCCGCGCGGTCGGGCGAATAGTGGTGCGCCGCGGTGTAGTGCACGTCCGCGGTCAGCCACACGACGTTGCGGACGCGGCGGCGCTGGATCTCGCGCAGCACCCACGCCAGCTCGGTCTCGCGCCCGCCCGGCGCGCCCGGCAGGTTGTTCGCCACCGCTTCGATGTCCTTGCCGTCCGGGACGACCAGGCCGAGCGGCATGTCCGCCTGGACGATCTTCCACGTCGCGGTGCTGCGGCCGAGCGCGTCGGCCAGCCAGCGGGCCTGCCGGTCGCCGAGGATGTAGCCCGGCTTCGTCTGGTCCGCGGTGTTGGCGTTGCGGTAGGTCCGCATGTCCAGCACGAAGATCTCGACGCGCGAACCGTAGGTGAAGCTGCGGTAGACGCGGCCGTCGACCGCTTGGCGGGAGTCGATCGGGTGCCACTCGTGGAACGCCTGGTACGCCCGCGGCGCGAGGACGTCGACGCGCTTCTCGGTGTAGGCCGGGTTGTCGAGGATCTTGCCCGGGTACCAGTTGTTCAGGACCTCGTGGTCGTCCCACTGGACGTACGACGGCACCTGCGCCGCGAACCGGCGGAAGTTGTCGTCGAGGCGGTTGTACGCGTGCTGGCCGCGGAACTCGTCCAGTGTTTCCGCGACCTTCGACTTCTCCGCCGTGACGACGTTGCGCCAGGTCCGGCCGCCGGGCAGGGTCACGGTTTCGGTCAGCGGGCCGTCCGAGTACACCGTGTCGCCGCTGTGCAGGAACAGGTCCGGGTTCCGGGCGGCCATCGCGGAGAAGATCGTCATCCCGCCCAGCCCGGGGTTGATGCCCCAGTTCTGGCCGACGACGTCGCCGGACCAGACGATCCGGGTGTCGCGGCGGCCCACCGGGGCCGTGGCGAACCGGCCGGTCAGCGGCTCGCTCGTGGCGCGCCCGTCGAGGGACACCGCCGTGACGCGGTAGTGGTACTCCGTGCCGGGCTGCAGCGCGGCGACACGGACCTGCGCGGTGCCGCCGGTGGCCGGCCCGGCGAGGGGACCTTGCACCCGGCGGGCGTGCCGGAACGACGGGTCGCGGGCGACCTCGACCACGAGCCGCGACGGGCGGTCCGCGCGGGACCAGACGATCGCCGAGCCGGGGGTGACGTCGCCGGATTGGACGCCGTGGGTGAGCACGGGCCGGTCGCGGCGGACGAGCGGGACCGCGGCGAAGGCCGTCGAAGGCAGCACGAGCGTGGCGGCGGCGCCGGTGAGACCGGCCTTGAGCAGGGTGCGGCGGGAGTGGTGGGTCGGTTCGGTCATGCGCGGTTTCTATCCCGCCCCGGCCAACGCGGGATTGCGCGCGGGTGAACGGATATCGGGGGTTTCCCCCATCCCCGGCACCGCTCGCCGTCGGTAGCGTGGCGATCACGACAAGGGGGTCAGATGAGACCATTGAGGAAAACCCTGGCGGTTCTGACAACGGCACTCACCATCACGACACTGGGGACAGCCGTCGCGGAAGCCGGTCAAGAGAAGGCCGTCCTCCGCTACACCGAGCACGGCATCCCGCACATCGTCGCCAACGACTTCGCCGGCCTCGGCTACGGGTACGGCTACGCGGCGGCGACCGACAACGTCTGCGAACTCGCGAACATCTACCTGACGGTGAGCGCGCAGCGGTCGAAGTACCTCGGCCCGGGCGGCGACGGCTACCCGTCGCTGTCCGAGGCGGCGAACAACCTGCACAGCGACCTGTTCTTCCAGCGGATCAACGATTCGGGGATCGTCGACCGGCTGGCCGCGCAGCCCGCACCGCAGGGCCCGCGGCCCGAGGTCCGGCAGATCGTTTCCGGTTACGTCAAGGGCTTCAACGCCTACCTGGCGCGCACCGGCCGGTCCGGCATCTCCGACCCGGCCTGCCGCGGCGCGGACTGGGTCCGGCCGATCACCGAGCAGGACTTCTACCGGCACTTCTACGCCATCGCGATCACCGGCGGCCAGGGCGTGGTCACCGAAAGCCTGTTCGCCGCGCCGCCGTCCGGCCCGGCACCGGCTCCCGGCACCGCCGGCCAGCTCTCCGACCAGGTCCGGAAGGCACTCGGCGGCAGCGGACTGGGCAGCAACGGCATCGCGGTCGGCGCCGACTCGACCGCTTCGGGCCGGGGCAGCGTGCTGCTCGGCAACCCGCACTACCCGTGGCAGGCCGGGCGCCGGTTCTGGCAGAGCCAGCTGACCATCCCGGGCCGCTTCGACGTCGCCGGCGCGAGCCTGCTCGGCATGCCGTTCGTCCAGATCGGGCACACCGCCGACGCGGCCTGGACGCACACGGTGTCCACTCCGGTCACCTTCGGCCTCTTCGAGGTGCCGCTGCGAGCCGGCGATCCGACGACCTACCTCGTCGACGGCAAGCCGGAGAAGATGACTTCGGCCGACGTCACGGTCCAGGTGCGCCAGGCCGACGGCTCGGTGCGACCGGTCCGGCAGACTTTCTGGGCGACGCGCTACGGGCCGGTGATGGCCGACTTCCAGGGCATTCCGCTGCCGTGGACGGCGAAATCGGCGTACGCGGTGCGCGACGCCAACGCGACGAACCTGCGCGGGCTCAACACGTGGTTCGAGCTCGACCAGTCCCGCAGCACGGCCGACGTCGTCCGCGCGCTGAGCCGCACCCAGGGTGTCCCGTGGGTCAACACGATCGCCACCGACCGCGCGGGCAACGCGCTCTACGCCGACATCCAGGTGGTCCCGCACGTCACCGACGAACAGGCGAAGGCGTGCAGCACCCCGTTGGGACAGGGGACGTTCCAGCAGGTCGGACTGGCCATTTTGGACGGTGCGAAGTCGTCCTGCCAGTGGGGTTCGGACCCGGGCGCGCTCGAACCGGGCATCTTCGCGCCGTCGCGGCTGCCGCAGCAGCAACGCCGCGACTACGAGCTGAACGCCAACGACAGCGCCTGGCTCGCGAACGCGAAAGCGCCGATCACCGGGTACCCGCACATCGTCGGGGACATCGGCACCGAACGCTCGCCGCGCACGCGGGAAGCGTTGCTCACGGCCGAAAAGGGCGGTTTCACGACCGATTCGATGAAGCAGATGCTCTTCGCCGACCACAGCCTGTTCGCCGATCTGACGGCGGCGGACCTGGCGAAGCTGTGCGCGTCCTTCCCCGGCGGGCAGGCGCCGTCGTCGTCCGGCCCGGTGCCGGTCGGGCCGGCGTGCACCGCGCTGGCGGGCTGGGACCACACGTACACCCTGGACACCCGCGGTTCGCTGCTGTTCCAGCGGTTCGCCGCACGGCTCGGGAACGTGGGCCGGTTCACGGTGCCCTTCGACCCGAAGGCGCCGCTGACCACGCCGAACACGCTCAACGTCGGCAACGCGGACGTTCAGAAAGCGTTCGGGGACGCGCTCGTGGAGTTGCGCACGGCCGGGCTCCCGCCGGACGCGGAGCTACGGGACGGCCAGGCCGTCACCCGCAACGGCGAGCGCATTCCCATCCACGGCGGACAGGGTTTCCTGGGCGTGCTCAACGTGATGACGACGGAGTGGGACCCGGCGCGCGGCAACGTCGAGGTGGCGCACGGGTCGAGCTACCTCCAGGTGGTCGGGTTCTCCGGGCACGCGTGCCCGGACTCGTCGACGTTGCTGACGTACTCGCAGTCGTCGAACCCGAAGTCGCCCTACTTCAGCGACCAGACGAAGCTCTACAGCCGCGGTGAGTGGGTGAAGGAACGCTTCTGCGAAGCCGACATCCTGCGCTCCCCCGCGCTGCGGACCGTCGTGCTGCGCTGAAGTTTCGGCGGAGGCGGGCGCTCAGCCGTCCGCCTTCGCCGCCAACGCGCGCAGGTCGGCGAAGGCCTCGTCGAGGTGCTCGTCCAGACCGCGCGCGGATTCCCCGATCCACGCTCCGGCCGCGTGGTGGAAGGTGATCCAGCCGACGTCCGCGGCCAGCGCGGCCGGCCGGTCGGCGACTCCACGCGCGCGCAGCGCCGCCGCCAGTGCGTCGCTCATCGCCGCGGCCTTGGCCAGATCGCGCTCCCGCAACGCCGGGGTCGCCGCGATGACCGCGAGCCGCGGTTCGGCGAACGGCCGGTTGCCCTCGAGGATCCGCCCGGACTTGCGGAAGGCGCGGATCAGGACTTCGAGTGGCGGCAGCCCGTCGGGCGCCTCGGCGACCGACGCGACGAGTTCGGCGCGCAGCGTGGCTTCGCCGTCGAAGAGCACTTCGCGCTTGTCCGGGAAGTGCCGGAAGAACGTGCGCTCGGTGACGCCGGCCCGGGCGGCGATCTCGGCCGTGGTGGTCTGGTCGAACCCGCGTTCCCGGTACAGCTCGAGCGCCGCCTGCTGAAGGCGGCGGCGCGCTTCTTCTCCGCTGCGTGGCACGGGGCCAGCTTACCCGTAGCGCCAGTCACTGACACTACGCGGTACAGTTCGTAGCGTCAGTCACTGTCACTACCCGGGAGATGTCCCCATGCACGTCTTCGTCACCGGCGGTTCCGGCCTCACCGGACCCGCCGTCGTCACCGAGCTGATCGCGGCCGGCCACACCGTCACCGGCCTCGCGCGCTCCGACGCCTCCGCCGCCCGGCTCGAGTCGCTGGGCGCCACCCCGCACCGGGGTTCGCTGGAGGACCTCGACAGCCTGCGCGCCGGCGCCGAAGCCGCCGACGCCGTGCTGCACATGGCCTTCGGCGGCGACTTCAGCGACCTGGCCGACATGACCCGCCGCGACCGGACGGCGATCGAGGCGCTCGGCGAGGTCCTGGTGGGTTCGGGCAAGCCGTTCGTCAGCACGTCCGGCACGCTCGTCATGCCCGCCGGCCGGGTGAGCACCGAGAAGGACGAGCCCGACGCGGCCGGGCTCGCCGCCTTCCGGATCGCGGGCGAGCGGGCCTGCCTGGACTTCGCCGGCCGCGGGGTGCGGGCGAGCGTCGTCCGGCTCGCGCCGACCGTCCACGGCCCCGGCGACCACGGCTTCATCGCCTGGCTCGTGGACACCGCGCGCAAAACCGGGAAATCGGCCTACGTCGGCGACGGCACCAACCGCTGGCCCGCGGTGCACCGGCTCGACGCGGCGGTCGTCTTCCGCTTGGCCCTGGAGGGCGCTCCGGCGGGCAGTGTCCTGCACGCGACCGCCGAGAACGTGCCGTTCCGGAGCATCGCGGAGACGGTCGGGCGCGGGCTCGGCCTGCCCGTGGTCTCGCTGACCCCGGAGGAGGCCGCCGGGCACTTCGTCAGCCCGTTCATCGCCGCGGCGTACGGGCTCGACGCGCCCGTGTCCAGCGAGCTCACGCGGGAACTGCTCGGCTGGTCACCCCGTCACCCGACGCTGCTCGACGACGTGGCGGACGGCGACTACCTGTAAGGCGTCAGGGCTGGGGCTGCTGCTGGCTCGCCAGGGTGCCGGCCGCCATCCGGCGGGCGACGTCCTTGCGCAGCCACAGCAGCCACAGCCAGATCGCCAGGAAGATGACGCCCAGCACGGTGATCGCGGGCAGCCAGAACACCAGTGCGATCAGCACCACCTGCAGCGCGAGGATCAGTGGCACCGCCCACCGGCGCTTGACGAACCCGCACGTCACGACCAGCAGGACGGCCACCGCGATGACCGTCCACCCGGTGCCGGTGCCGATCCCGCCGCCGAGCTTGTTCACCACGGGGAGCGCGAGGGCGACCGTGATGCCCTCCATGATCAGGGTCCCCGACATCACGCCGCGGAAGCCCTTCATCGGGTCCTTCGGCTTGGGGGCTTCGGTCGGCTCGCTCACGCCGGCTCCTTCCCGAACAGGGTGCGCGCCTCGCCGACGGTGACCACCGAGCCGGTGACCAGCACGCCGCCGCCCGACAGCGGCTCCTCGGGGTCGTCGCTGGTCTCCACCAGCGCGATCGCCGTCTCGATCGCGGTCTCCAGGTCGGTCTCGGCGACCACGCGCTCCTCGCCGAAGATCGAGATCGCCAGCTGGTTCAGCTCTTCCAGCGGCATCGCGCGCGGCGACGAGTTGCGCGTCACGACGACGTCGGACACCACCGGCTCCAGCGCGTCGAGGATGCCGTGGGCGTCCTTTTCGGCCATCACGCCGACCACCGCGACCAGGCGGCGGAAGGCGAACTCCTCGGCCACGGTCGTCGCGAGCGCGCGGGCGCCGTGCGGGTTGTGGGCCGCGTCGATCATCACCGCGGGGGCCGCGCGGACGCGCTCCAGCCGTCCCGGCGTCTCGACCTCGGCGAACGCCTCGCGCACGGCCTCGATGACCAGCTGCTTGTCCTTGCCCGCGCCGAAGAACGCCTCGACCGCGGCCAGCGCGAGCGCGGCGTTCGCGGCCTGGTGGGCGCCGTGCAGCGGCAGGAAGATGTCGTCGTAGACGCCGCCGAGGCCCTGCAGCTTCAGCAGCTGCCCGCCGACGGCGACCTCGCGCTCCAGCACGCCGAACTCGCTGCCGGCGCGCGCGACCGCGGCGTCGACCTCGACGGCGCGTTCCAGCAGCACCTTCTGCACCTCGGGGTCCTGCTCGGCGATGACGGCGACCGAGCCGGGCTTGATGATGCCCGCCTTCTCGCGCGCCGCGCTGACCGCGTCGGGGCCCAGGTACTCGACGTGGTCGAGGCCGATCGGGGTGATGACGGCGACGTCGGCGTCGGCGACGTTCGTGGCGTCCCAGGCACCGCCCATGCCCGCTTCGAGCACCGCGGCCTCGACCGGGGCGTCGGCGAACGCGGCGAACGCCATGCCGGTGAGGATCTCGAACTTGCTCATCGCGACGCCGTCCGCGGCGGCACCGTCCACCATGGACACGTACGGCGCGATGTCGTGCCACAGCTCGGCGTAGCGCGCGGCGGAGATCGGCCGGCCGTCGAGCGCGATCCGCTCGGTGACCAGCTGCAGGTGCGGGCTGGTGTAGCGGCCGACGCGCAAGCCCATCCGGGTCAGCAGCGCGTCGATCATCCGGGCCGTGGAGCCCTTGCCGTTCGTACCGGCCACGTGCAGCACCGGGTAGCCGCGGTTCGGTTCGCCCAGCAGCTGCGTCAGCGCGGAGATCCGGGTCAGCGACGGCTCGATCTTCGTCTCCGGCCAGCGCTGGTTCAGCTCGGCCTCGACGGCCATCAGCTCGCGGCGGGCCTCGGGGCCGTCCGGGTTGCCGTAGACCGCGGGTTCGCCCTGGTCGTCGAGCTCGTGCAGCTCGGTGTCCTCGGGCACGGTCAGGTCGGGCACCGGGCCGGTGGCGAGGTTGTCGCCCAGCTGGCCGACACCGCCGATGCCACCGCGCGAGCCGCCACCGGCTTCGAACGCGGTGTCCCGCGCGTCCAGCTCGGGGTCGTGGTCGTCCGAGTCCTCGTACCCCTGGGCACCCAGCTCGTCGACGCCCGCGAAGCTGTCCAGATCCGACAGGTCCGGCTTCCGACCTGTCTCATCCTGCGGCACTGACTCTCCTCCGGCCTGGGGTTTCGCGCTTGCCTTCCGAGTCTACGTGCGTGCCGGGTGGCACTCTCGACGCATGCCGTTCAACCACAACGACCACTACCACCCGCTGCTGCTGGACCTGCTGCCGCCGGGACCGGGCATCGCGCTGGACGTCGGCTGCGGCACCGGCCGGTTCGCGCGGCGGCTGGCCGCGACCGGTATGGCGGTGGAGGCGGTCGACGTGTCGGCCGCGATGGTCGAAGCGGCCGCAGGGCTCGGCTCGCCGGGGCCGGGCGAGATCGTCTACCGGCAGGCCGACGTCACCACCGACGCCCTGCCCGAGGCGCACTACGACTACATCTCGTGCGTGGCGTCCCTGCACCACATGCCGTTCGAGACGCTCGCCAAGCTGCGCCGCGCGCTGGTGCCCGGCGGGGTGCTCGTCGTGCTCGCACTGGCGCGCCCGAGCACGCCGGCGGACTGGGCGCGGGCGATCGCGGCGGTGCCGGTCAACGCGCTCGCCCGGCTGGTCGTCTACGCGGGCGAGCGGCTGAACGGCGGCGCCGAGGAGGGCCCGCGGGCCCCGGTCGTAGACGACTTCCCGACGCTGGCCGAAGTGCGCCGCGAGGCGGCCCGGCTGCTGCCCGGGAGCACCGTCCGGCCGCTGTTCTTCTGGCGCACGCTGATCACTTACCGTGAGCACGGCGACGGTGACCCGACTGGCGGGTGAAGTTCATCCCCGTCGCCGTCCGGTTCTCGCTACATGTGGAGGCAGCGTTTCCACCAGCGAGAACGGGGTCTTCATGCGCATCACCCGGCTGCTCACCGCCGTCGTCTCGGCAGCCATCCTGCTGCCGGCGTCGGCCGCTGTGGCGCCTCCGGCGTCCGCGGCGACCGTCGGCAGCTACGTCGCCCTCGGCGACTCCTACACCTCCGGGCCGTTCATCCCGGCCCAGCGGCTCGACCCACTGGGCTGCGGGCGGTCCACCGCGAACTACCCGTCGGTGCTGGCCGCGACGCTGCACGCCGGGAAGTTCACCGACGTCAGCTGCGCCGGCGCGGACACCACGAACATGACGCGGCCGCAGGGCGTGCCGTTCAACGGCACCAACCCGCCGCAGCTGAGCGCGCTGCGGATCGACACCGACCTGGTCACCCTCGGGATCGGCGGCAACGACTACGGCGTCTTCGGCAGCTTGACGTCGACGTGCCCGGGCCTGCGCGCGAGCGACCCGACGGGCAACCCCTGCGAAGCGCACTTCAACGGCTCGGTGAGCTCGGCGATCGACAACATCGGCCCGCGGGTCGAGGCGGTGCTCGCCGCGATCCACGAGCGTTCGCCGAAGGCGCGGGTGCTGGTGGTCGGCTACCCGCGGATCGCGCCGGACAAGGGCTACTGCCCGGACGTGCTGCCGTTCGCCGACGGCGACTACGCGTGGCTGAACAGCGTCGAGGAGAAGCTGAACCGGACGCTGGCGGACGCCGTGGACGGCGACGGCCAGGCGGAGTTCGTCGACACGTTCGGCCCGTCCCGCGGCCACGACGCGTGCGCGCGCGGCGGCTCGTCGTGGATCAACGGGAAGGACCAGAACGTCTTCGAGGCGGCGGCCTACCACCCGCTCAAGGCGGGGATGGCGGGCGTGGCGGCGGTGGTGCTCAAGGCGCTGCGCTGACGAACTCGAGCACGACCCGGGCGAACTCGTCCGGCAGCTCGGCCGGTGCTCCGTGCCCCGCGTCGATCTCGGCGGCGCGCGCGTCCGGGATCGCGGCGACCAGCTCCCGCTGCTGCTCCGCCGTGATCAGCCGGTCGTGCGCGCTGCCGAGCACCAGCACCGGCGCGGTGATCCTGGCCAGGACCGGGCGCAGGTCGACGGTGCGGTCGGTCTCGATCTGGCGGTCCGCGCCGGGCTGGATCACCGTGTCGAGCGTCTTGACGAGCTGCTCGTTGCTCTCGGCGGTGGCCTGCTCCCAGTAGCGGGGGCCGAACGCCATCAGCGGGAGCATGCGGGCGAAGGACCCGGTTTCGAGCAGGTCCAGCCAGTAGCGGAACTCGGCGTCCTGCCTGGTGTCCGTGACGGGCCAGGCGGCGTGCAGCACCGCTTTCCGGACGCGGCCCGGGCGGGTGCCGGCCAGGTGCGCCGCCACGACCGCGCCGAGGGAATGCCCGACGACATGGGCTCTCTCGACGCCCGCGTGGTCCAGGACGGCTTCAGCCTGAGCGGCGAGGTCCTCGACGCTGATCGGGCCGCCGTCGTCGGTGGTCAGCCCGGAGCCGGGGAAGTCGGGGGCGAGAACGGTGAAGTCCCCTGACTGCGCCGCGAGGGGTCCCCACTGCTCGCGGGAGGCGGCGGTGCCGTGCAGCAGGAGCAGCGCGGGGCCGTCGCCGGTCCGGTCGTAGTGGACGGTGGTGGTTCCGAGCGTCACTTCGGGCATGCGTCGGGCTCCTTCAGGCGATCTCGCGGAGGGCGGCGGTGAACGCGCGCGGGTTTTCCTGGTGCGGGAGGTGCCCGCAGCCGGCGAGGACGTGCACCCGGGCGCCGGGCGTCTCGGCGGCGCAGGTGCGCGGGACTTCGAGGGGGATCTCGGCGTCCAGCTCGCCGTGGAGGTAGGTGATCGGGACCTTCAGGTCGCCGAGGCGCGGGCGCGGGTCGTAGGTGGTGCACTCGGTGAAGAGCTCGTCGATGTAGACGCCGGAGTCGAGCAGCTGGCGGATCGTCCACGCGACGAGCCCGGGCGCGGCGCCCGCGACCCAGTTGGGCACCCAGTCCTCGAAGGTGCCGGCGCGGTCGTCGACAAGGCGTTCGCGCAGTTCGCGCACCTTCTCGAGCATGCCGGTGCTCGGCCAGTAACCCGGGCTGTCGACGGAGACGACGCGCTCGACCAGCTCGGGCCGCGCGAGCGCGAGTTCGGTGGCGAAGATCCCGCCGATGCTGGACCCGACGACGGTGGGGTGGATCCCGAGCGTCTCGATCAGGCCGGCGAGGTCCGCGGCGATTTCGGCGATGGTGTTGCCCTCGGCGGGGTGGTCCGAGCGGCCGCACCCGCGCCAGTCGAGGGTGACGACGCGGTGGTCGCGCACGAGATCGGGCAGGCACGACTGCCAGACGCGGCCGCTGGTCCCCCAGCCGTGCAGGAACAGCAGGGCGGGGCCGGCGCCGGCGTCTTCGTAGTGCAGCCGGGTGTGGTTGACGGTGGTGTAAGGCATGGCTCGAGCCTGGTCACCCGGCAGGCGTTTTTCGATGGGCAGTCCGCTCCTACACTCATCACGAACGGTGATGAATGGGGTGTCTCGTGGAGCTTCGCCAGCTCAGGTACTTCGTGACGGTGGCCGAGGAGCTGCACTTCGGCCGCGCGGCGGAGCGGCTGCACATCGTCCAGCCGGCGGTGAGCCAGCAGGTGCGGCGGCTGGAGCGCGAGCTGGGGGTGCCGCTGTTCGGCCGGACGACGCGTTCGGTGGCACTCACCGAGGCGGGGCAACGGTTCTTGCCGCACGCACGCGCGGTACTGGCGGCGGCCGACCGGGCGGCGGATTCGGTGGCGGAGTTCCGCGCGGCCGGGCCGCTGGTCCGGCTGGGAACGAGCGAAGGCCTGGGCGACCGGCTGGACGCGTTGCTGACCGCTTTCGCGAGGCTGGCGCCTTCGGCTTCGTTGGAGCTGGTCCACGCACCGACTTCGCAACGTCTCCAGCGCGTCCGGGACGGTTCGCTGTCCGCGACCATCGTGCGGGGCTCGTGGCCTTCGTCCGGGCTCGACTTCACTCCCTTGTGGACGGACGAGGTCTGGGTGGCGCTGCCCGCTTCGCACCCGCTGGCTTCCTCGGACGAGGTCGCGTTCGCTTCACTGGCTTCGTTGCCCGTGCGGCTCAGCTCCCGGTCGCGGAACCCGCCGTTGCACGATCTGGTCGTAGCGTGTTGCCGTGAAGCCGGGTTCGAGCCGGTGCTGGGCAAGGAGTTCACGACGGCACAGGACACGTTGGGGACGCTGGGCTTCGGGCGTCCACACTGGACGGTGTTCTACCGGGCGCACGCGAACCTGCTGCCGGTGCCGGGCGTGGCGTTCCGGCCGTTACGCGATCCGTCGCCGCGGATGCCGACGTACTTGGCGACCCCGTCGGACCGCCGGGTGCCGGCGGAGGTGGTGGCGCTGATCGAGGCGGCGCGGGCCACCGAGGACGGCTGAGTAACGCTCCGCCCGTCGCGAACGACCCCTTCCGCGTGCCGGAAACCTTCGAGATGGACCGCGTGGACCGCATCGCCGACATCCTGTACGGCGTAGCGTCCGGCGGAGGTGTGATCGAATACGTCCCGCTCGGCAGGCGCGTCGGCGTGCAGCCGAACCACCTCGGGCACTTCCTCGAGCAAGTGTCCGCACGCGCGGCGGGCCGTGACGAGCCGCTGTGGAGCGCGCTGGTCGTGTCGAAAGAAAGCCGGCTGCCGAGCAGCGGGTTCTACGTTCTCGCGCGCCGGGTGCGCGACGAGTACGCGAACCTCGCCGACCAGGACGTCTGGGAGCGGGAACGGCAGCGGTGCTACGCCGCCGCTCGCTCCACCTGAGCACATGACGAAGCCCGGCACTCCCGAAGGAGCACCGGGCTTCGTCGACGAACTCAGGAAGCCGGCAGTGCCGCCAGCCGGGCGGTGATGCGGTCGATGTCCGCCACCGCCGTCTCCTTGCGGACCTTGATCTTGTCGATCACCGGGGCCGGGGCCTTCGCGATGAAAGCCTCGTTGCCCAGCTTCGCTTCCGTCTGCGTCAGCTCCTTCTGGGCCGCCGCGAGGTCCTTCTCCAGCCGCTTGCGCTCGGCCGCGACGTCGACCGTGCCCGAGAGGTCCAGTTCCACCGTCACCACGCCGTCGGCCAGTGCGACCTCCAGGGACGCGCTCGCCGCGAACTCGTCCGATGGCGCCGTCAGCCGGACCAGCGAACGGATCGCCTCTTCGTGGCCGCCGGTGTAGCCCGCCAGGCGCGACGCCACCTTCTGGCCCGGCTTCAGGCCCTGGTCGGCGCGGAAGCGGCGGATCTCCGTCACCAGCTTCTGGACGTCCGCGATCCGGGCGTCGGCGACCGCGTCGGCGTATCCGGCCGGGGCCGAAGGCCAAGCCGCGATCACCAACGACTCACCGCCGGTCAGGGCCGTCCAGAGCTTCTCCGTGATGAACGGGATGAACGGGTGCAGCAACCGCAGCACCGTGTCCAGCACGTGCCCGAGAACAGCGCGCGTCGACGAAACCCGGTCGTCGTCGCCTTGGTACAGCTGGACCTTCGCCAGCTCCAGGTACCAGTCGCACAGCTCGTTCCAGGTGAACTGGTAGAGCGCGCCCGCCACCTTCGCGAACTGGAAGTCCTCGAACAGGCCGTCCACTTCGGACACCAGCGCACCCAGGCGGCCCAGGATCCAGCGGTCCGCTTCCGTCAAAGCAGAAGCGTCAGGCAACGGCGAGGCCACCGAAGCCCCGTTCATCATCGCGAACTTCGTCGCGTTCCACAGCTTCGTGCAGAAGTTGCGGGAGCCCGCCGCCCATTCGTCGGCCAGTGCCATGTCCGCGCCCGGGTTCGCGCCGCGGGCCAGGGTGAAGCGGGTGGCGTCCGCGCCGTACGCGTCCATCCACTCCAGCGGGTCGATCACGTTGCCGCGCGACTTCGACATCTTCTTGCCGTTCGCGTCCCGGATCAGGCCGTGCAGGTACACGTGGTCGAACGGCTGCTTCCCCTGCATCTGGTGCACGCCGAACATCATCATCCGGACGACCCAGAAGAACAGGATGTCGTAGCCGGTCGACAGGACGCTGGTCGGGTAGAACTTCGCGAGGTCCTCGGAAGAGGACGACGGCCAGCCCAGCGTCGACATCGGCCACAGGCCCGACGAGAACCACGTGTCCAGCACGTCCGGGTCCTGCGTCCAGCCCTCGCCCGACGGCGGCTGCTCGTCCGGGCCCACGCACACGACTTCGCCGTCCGGGCCGTAGTACACCGGGATGCGGTGGCCCCACCACAGCTGGCGCGAAATCGTCCAGTCGTGCATGTTGTCGACCCAGTCGAAGTACCGCTTGCCCAGCTCCGGCGGGTGGATCTCGGTGCGGCCGTCGCGGACCGCGTCGCCGGCCAGCTTGGCCAGCTCCTCGACCTTGACCCACCACTGCAGCGACAGCCGCGGCTCGACGACCGTGTCGCAGCGGGAGCAGTGCCCGACCGCGTGGACGTACGGGCGCTTCTCGGCGACGATCCGGCCCAGCTCGCGCAGCGCCGCGACCACCGCGGGCCGCGCCTCGAACCGGTCGAGGCCCTCGAACGGACCGGGGACCGTGATCTCGGCCTTCTCGTTCATCACCGTGAGCATCGGCAGGTCGTGGCGGCGGCCGATCTCGAAGTCGTTCGGGTCGTGCGCCGGGGTCACCTTGACCGCGCCGGTGCCGAACTCCGGGTCGACGTGCTTGTCGGCCACGATCGGGATGCGGCGGCCGGTCAGCGGGAGCTCGACCTCGGTGCCGACCAGGTGCGCGTACCGCTCGTCGTCCGGGTGGACGGCGACCGCGGTGTCGCCCAGCATCGTCTCCGCCCGCGTCGTCGCCACGACGATGGCGTCGTCGCCGTCGCCGTAGCGGATCGACACGAGTTCACCGTCGTCGTCGTTGTGGTCGACCTCGATGTCCGACAGCGCCGTGCGGCAGCGCGGGCACCAGTTGATGATCCGCTCGGCGCGGTAGATCAGGCCCTCGTCGAAGAAGTTCTTGAACACCGTCTGGACGGCCTTCGAGAGGTTCTCGTCCATGGTGAAGCGCTCACGCGACCAGTCGACGCCGTCGCCGAGGCGCTTCATCTGGCCCAGGATCTTGCCGCCGTACTCGGCCTTCCACTCCCAGACGCGCTCGACGAACTTCTCGCGGCCCAGGTCGTGGCGGGAAAGGCCCTCGCCGGCCAGCTGGCGCTCGACGACGTTCTGCGTCGCGATGCCCGCGTGGTCCATGCCCGGCAGCCACAGCACCTCGTAGCCCTGCATGCGACGGCGGCGGCTCATCGCGTCCATCAGGGTGTGGTTGAGCGCGTGGCCCATGTGCAGCGAACCGGTCACGTTCGGCGGCGGCAGTACGATCGAGAACGGCGGCTTCTCCGACGAGGCGTCGGCCGTGAAGTACCCGGCCGCTACCCAGCGGTCGTACATCGGTGCTTCCTCGGCGGCCGGGTCCCAGGCACCCGGAAGGTCGGTGGTCTGCTGCGGAGCGTTCTCGGTCACAATGGACAAGTCTACGAACCCGTCACGGCGGGTCACCCAGGGGGAAGGCACTCGGGATGGCACAGCCTCAGCAGCCGCAGGATCCGGACGACCGGCGCCTCGAGACGCACCCGGACCTGATGAACCCGGATTGGCAGAAGTACGCCGAGCGGGACGCCTGGCTGGGCGCCAAGAAGGACCTCAAGAAGCGCCGCAAGCGGGAGCAGCGCGCGGGCGGCTACCAGCGGCCGGGGCAGAGCCGCTGGCCGGGCGTGCTGGCCCTGCTCGTCGTGGCCGGACTGGTCGCCGCGGCGATCATCGTGCACCAGATCCAGGGCATCGGCGTCAACGAAGACCCCTTCGTCTTCTTCGGCTCGTAACGCGCGGCCCCCGCCGTCGATGATCAGGCATCGACCCTGGGGGAAAAGCGACGTGGACGACGACAACCTGCTCGATTCACACCCGGACCTGATGGACCCGGAGTGGCGCAAGCACGCGCAGACCGACGCCTGGCTGGGCGCCAAGAAGGACCGCAAGCAGTTCCGCAAGCAGCGGAAACGCGCGACCGGGAAGCCACGGCGCCGCTGGTGGATCTTCGCCGTGTTCGTGCTGATCCTGGGCGTGACCACGGCGGCGATCGTGTACGTCGGGCGGCGGCCCGCCCCGGTGGCCGCGCCGCCGAACCCGACGCAGGTGGCGCAGTTCGCCCGCGTCGACCTGGCGCACCCGTACGCGAACACCCCCGCCGACGCGTGGCCGAAGGGCCTGGACGGCATCACCTCGCCCGCCGCCGCACCGGTCGGCGCCTTCAAGGCCGAAGCGGTCGCGAACGCCTACGCGCAGGCCCGCCAGGCGATCACCGCCGCCCACCTCGACCCCGCGGTGCTGGTCGCGCACGACCCGAAGGCCTACCTCGCGCTCTTCGCCCCGGACCAGCGCGACCAGCTCGCGCCGCGGCTGACCGAGAAGCCGGCGAAGGACAAGGCCGGCCTCGACTCCTACCTGACCGAGATCGCCGACGGCTACCACCTGCTCGACGCGGGCCCCCGCACGTTCGGCACGCTCACCGCGCGCGCCGGCGACAAGCCCGGTGAGCTGGCCGTGGACGCCAAGTACGTCGTCGCCTACGCCTTCGACAACGTCCACCCCGAGACGCTGACCAGCCCGAACGAGATCGTCAGCTTCCTGCGCGTGGACGAGACCTACGTCGTGGCCACCGGCTCCCGGGTCGCGAAGACCAGCCGTGGGCTGTGGCTCGACGGCGGGCAGAGCGCGACTTCGTCGGTCGGCTGCGCCGCCGCGCTGGAGGGTTTCCTGGCCCCCGGTTACGCCAACCCGCCAGCCGCCCCGTCGGACGGCGACCAGGACGCTCCCGGCTACTACGACCCCAAGTACCCGGTGCCGACCCTCGACGACTGCCACTGAGCCACCGCACCCCCGGTCGGGAGTGCGTCACACCCAGATGCACAGCCTGGACTGTACAGTTAGACTGTGTGCATGGGCGAAGTACCTCCGCACGTGGCCGAGAGCGCCGGCTGGATCCGCGGCGTCGTCGGGCAGCTGCACCGGCGGCTGCGCCAGGTCGACAACGCCGGGATCCTCACGCCGTCGCAGTCCGCGGTGCTGAACCGGCTGCACCGGGCCGGGCCGGCCACCCAGGGTGAGCTGGCCGCGGCCGAGCACGTGCGGCAGCAGTCCATGGCCGCCACCCTCGGCGTGCTCGACGAGCTCGGCTACCTCGCCCGCACGCCCGATCCCGCCGACCGGCGGCGCGTGGTGATCAGCCTGTCCCCCGCCGGGAGCGACACCGTGCGCGGCATCCAGCAGCACCGCGAAGAGTGGCTGGCCCAGGCGCTGCTGGACGAGCTGTCCCCCGCCGAGCTCGACGTCGTCACGCGCGCGCTGCCGCTGCTGCAGCGCGTGGCCCAGCACTGAAGGAGTCCTCACGGCCACCGTCACCGCACCCGCCAAGTTCGGCGCCCGCCTGGTCACCCCGCTGGTGGCCGGCGCGGTGCTCAACCCGATCAACTCCACCCTCATCGCCGTCGCGCTCGTGCCGATCGGGCAGAGCTTCGGCGCCGGTCCCGGCCAGACCGCCTGGCTGATCTCGGCGCTGTACCTCGCCACCGCGGTCGGCCAGCCGGTCGTCGGGCTGCTGGTGGACCGCTACGGCGCCCGCCGCGTGCTGCTGGCCGGCGCGACGCTGGTGATCGTGGCCGGGATCGCCGGGATGGTCCCGATTTCGGTGGGCTGGCTGACGGGTGTGCGGGTCGTGCTCGGCCTCGGCACCTGCGCCGGGTTCCCGGCCGCGATGGCCGTGCTGCGCCACCACGCCGAAGCGAACGGCCAGGGCGTGCCCGCCCGCGTGCTTTCGGTGCTGTCGATGTCCGCGCAGACGGTGATGGTGATCGGCCCGACGCTGGGCGGCCTGCTGATCGGGCTCTTCGGCTGGCCGGCGATCTTCGCCGTCAACATCCCGCTCGCCGGGCTGTCGCTGGTGCTGGCCTGGGCGTGGGTGCCGAAGAACGACCGCGGCGCGCGCACCGCCACCCGGATCGACGTGCTCGGCATCACGCTGTTCTCCGCGACGCTGCTGGCGCTGCTGTTCTTCCTGATGGACCCCGGCGCCGAGACGTGGCTGCTCGCCGTCGTCGCCGCCTTCGGGGCCGCCTTCACGCTCGTCGAGCTGCGGCGTGACCACCCCTTCCTCGACCTGCGGATGCTCGCGGCCAACAGCGCGATCCTGCGCACCTACCTGCGGCAGGCGCTGAGCTTCATGGCCATCTACGCGATCATGTTCGGTTACGTCCAATGGCTCGAGACCACGCGACGGCTGTCCGAGGAGGCCGCCGGGCTGATGCTGCTGCCGATGTCGGGCACGGCGGTCTGCGCCGCGGCGTTTTCGGGGCGCGGGTCCGGGATCAAGGCGCGGCTGGTCACCGTGGCGGTCGCGCTGGCCGGCGGCTCGGCGCTGCTGCTGTTCGTCCACGACGGCACGGGGGCCGGCGCGCTGCTCGCGCTGGCCGCGTTGTTCGGCCTGGCGCAGGGCCTGACCAGCGTCGCGAACCAGACGACGCTCTACGGCGAGGCGCCCGCCGAGCAGATGGGCACCGCGAGCGGCCTGTTCCGGACGGCCCAGTACCTGGGCGCGATCGTGGCCTCGACGCTCATCGCCCTCTGCTACGGGCCGCACGCGGACTCCGCCGGGCTGCACCGGCTGGCCGTCGCGCTGGTCGTCATCAGCGTCACCCTGCTGGGAGTCACCGTCTTCGACCGCGGGCTGCGCGCCGCGAAGGTGAAGTCCGCGTGAGGCGATGCCTCTTTCCTGGAGAAAGTGGCGCGCCGGTCGTGTGACCCACCCCTGTTAGCGGTCGCGATCAGCGAGGCGCACGATGGGCACATGACTCGTGAAGCGCCGGCGCAGGACGTGGACGAGACCCGCCTCGAGGTGGGCAAGCCGAAGGGCTGGGCGGCCGGGATACCCGGTGTCGCCGTGTCGCTCGCGCGCAGCGTCGAGCAGATGGGCACCGGCCGGACGATCAAGGCGCTGCGGCTGCTGAACCAGCGCGAGGGCTTCGACTGCCCGGGCTGCGCGTGGCCGGAACCGCGGGAGATCGACGGCGAGAAGCGCAAGCTGGCCGAGTTCTGCGAAAACGGCGCCAAGGCCGTGGCCGAGGAGGCCACGAAACGGCGGGTGGACCGCGACTTCTTCGCGAAGCACCCGATCGAGGACCTCCGGAACAAGACCGACTACTGGCTCGGCCAGCAGGGCCGGATCACCGAGCCGTTCGTGCTGCGCGAAGGCGCCACGCACTACGAGCCGATCTCCTGGGACGACGCGTTCGAGCTCGTCGCCGGCGAGCTGAAGGCGCTGACCGACCCGAACGAGGCGTTCTTCTACACCTCCGGGCGCACCAGCAACGAGGCCGCGTTCCTCTACCAGCTGATGGTGCGCTCCTTCGGCACCAACAACCTGCCGGACTGCTCCAACATGTGCCACGAGTCCTCGGGCGCGGCGCTGTCGGCCACCACCGGCGTCGGCAAGGGCTCGGTGAGCCTGGCTGACATCCACAAGGCCGACCTAATCGTCGTCGTCGGGCAGAACCCGGGCACCAACCACCCGCGGATGCTCTCGGCGCTCGAAGTCGCCAAGGGCCACGGCGCGAAGGTGATCGCCGTGAACCCGCTGCCCGAAGCCGGGCTGATGCGGTTCAAGAACCCGCAGAACGTCCGCGGCGTAGTCGGCAAGGGCACGCCGCTGGCCGACGAGTTCGCCCAGATCCGCCTCGGCGGCGACCTCGCGCTGTTCCAGGCCGTCGGGCACCTGCTGCTCGCCTGGGACGAAGAGGCGCCGGGCGCGATCGTCGACCGCGAGTTCGTCGCGAACGCCACCGATGGCTTCGACGACTACGCGAAGCACCTGCGGGAGATCGACTGGCCGGAGGTCGAGCTCGCCACCGGGCTGCCGCGCGAGCAGATCGAGCGCGTCGCGCGGATGATCGCGTCCTCCGAGCGCACGATCTACTGCTGGGCGATGGGCCTGACGCAGCACAAGCACGCCGTGCCGACGATCTCCGAGATCGCGAACCTGGCGCTGATGCGCGGCATGATCGGCAAGCCGGGCGCGGGTCTCTGCCCGGTGCGCGGGCACTCGAATGTCCAGGGCGACCGGACGATGGGCATCTGGGAGAAGATGCCGCAGTCCTTCATGGACGCCCTCGCCGCCGAGTTCGGCATCGAAGTCCCGCGCGAGCACGGCCTGGACACCGTCGACACGATCCGCGCGATGCGCGACGGCCGCGGCAAGGTCTTCTTCGCCGTCGGCGGCAACTTCGCGTCGGCGACCCCGGACACGGACGCCACCGAGAAGGCGCTCGAGTCGTGCTCGCTGACCGTGCACGTCTCGACGAAGCTGAACCGCTCCCACGTCGTCCACGGCCGCACCGCGCTGATCCTGCCGACGCTCGGGCGCACCGAGCGGGACGTCCAGGCGAGCGGCGAGCAGTTCGTCACGGTCGAGGACTCGATGTCGCAGGTGCACACCTCCCGCGGCCGCCTCCAGCCCGCGAGCGAGCACCTGCTCTCCGAGGTCGCGATCGTCAGCCGGCTCGCCGAGAAGCTGTTCGGCGCGGGCCACGCGGTGCCGTGGCGGACGTTCGAGACCGACTACGACCTGATCCGCGACCGGATCTCGCGGGTCGTGCCGGGCTGCCACGACTACAACCGCCGCGTCCGCGAGCCCGACGGGTTCGTGCTGCCGCACGCGCCGCGCGACTCCCGCGAGTTCACCGGCACGGCCAACGGCAAGGGCAACTTCACGGTCTCGGCGCTGGAGTACCCGCAGGCGCCCGAGGGCAGGCTGCTGCTGCAGACGATGCGCAGCCACGACCAGTACAACACCACGATCTACGGCCTTTCCGACCGCTACCGCGGCATCGACAACGCCCGCCGGGTCGTGCTGGTCAACCCCGCCGACATCGCGGCGCTCGGCCTGACGGACGGCGGGATGGTCG
Source organism: Amycolatopsis lexingtonensis (assembly GCF_014873755.1). Taxonomy (NCBI): domain Bacteria; kingdom Bacillati; phylum Actinomycetota; class Actinomycetes; order Pseudonocardiales; family Pseudonocardiaceae; genus Amycolatopsis; species Amycolatopsis lexingtonensis. The sequence continues at coordinate 10,233,468 of NZ_JADBEG010000001.1, read as the reverse complement.
ACCTGGTCTCCGAGTGGCGCGACGGCGACCGCCGGGCACCGGCGTTCCGCGTCGTGGCGTACCCGACGGCCCGCGGCTGCGCGGCGGCGTACTTCCCCGAGGCGAACGCGCTGGTCCCGCTGGACTCGGTGGCGGACAAGTCGAACACCCCGGTCTCCAAGGCGATCGTGGTGCGGCTGGAGCCTCAGCCCCGGTAGTCGCGTTGCAGGGTGTCGGTCATGCCGGTGACCACGGCCTGGACGTTGTCGAGGGTCGCCGGCGGGATCAGGGCCGCCTCGGTGCCGCCGTCGGCGATGGCCAGGCCGAGGACGACGTTGCCGGAGCGGACGGCGGCCCACTGCTCGGAGAAGCCGGCCTCGTCGCCGACGCCGGTGGCGAGGCGGACGCCCGAGTGGTCGCCGAGCGCGTCGGTCATCAGCTGGGTGGCCTGGGAAGCCGCGTTGGCGGTGTCGGAGTCGGTGAAGCGGACGACGGCGATCGTGACGACCCGGTAGTCCTGCGGGTTCGGCTTCCCGCCGCCGAGGTCGCGGGCGAACAGGCGCTTGCAGCCGGTGAGTTCGTTGCCCTCGGTCGAGCGGTCCTGCGGCACCACCTTGGCGTCGGCCGTCTTGATCGAGTCCGGCGGGACTTCGACGGTGCCGGGGGCCAGCCGGTCGCGGGTGTCGGCGCCGGGCAGCTTGCAGGCGTCGATCGACTCGGGGTAGTGCGCCGTACCGGACGCCGATTGGCACCCGGCGGACAGAACGGCGGAAGCGAGCACCGGAAGGAGCCACCCTCCGCGGGCAACGCTGATGCGCATAGGTTCCGGACTTTCCTTATTTCCTGAAATCGTTTTTCCGGTCCGCCACCGATCCGGTGATCTTTTCCGGCCCGTCCCGCGGCACTGCCGCCGACGGTCACCGCACATTGCCTCACCAGGCAGGCAGCGTCAAGACCACTCACCCTCGTGGTCCGCCGTGGTCCGGTCGGCGGAAAACGAGATCGCGGTGCTTCACGGAAAAACTTCGCGCAATTTCACCCCGTGCGCGGTCAATTCACGCAGACGACTCCGTCCGACGTGATCGCGTCGTCACCGGCCGCCGGGGCGCCCCCGCCGCCGGCCGCTCCCGGGCCCGCGTACACCGTGCCGAGCACGACCTCGATGTGCCCGGCGGGCACCGACGCGGACTCCTGCGTCGTCAGGCCGCCCAGCAGCTTCGCCACCTCGGCGCCGCGGTCCGCGAGGTCGGGACCGAACCGGACCACCGAGGTCCGCCGCGAGGCCGTGTTGCCGGTGGCACCCGGCGTGAACCCCTTGTCGCGCAGCAAACCGGACACGCGCGCCGCGAGCCCCGGCCGCGGTCCCGCGTTGGAGACGTCGACCGTGGGCCCCTGGGCCGTCGGCGACCCCGTCGGTGCGGCCGGCCCGATCAGGCTCGCCGCGAACGCCTTGACCGCGGCCGGGTCGACCTGCACCGCGGTCGCTTTGCGGTCGTCCGGGTCGTAGCGGTAGTCGGGGTTGACGACCGGGATCGTCTCGAACCGGATGCCGCCGCCGCTGACCCCGCGCATCTGCGCGACGAAGTCGAGGAGGTTCCAGGAGGAGTCGAGCACCACCGAGCGCTTCACCGCGTCGATGAGGTCCGAAAGCTTCCCGGGGTCGCCCAGCGTCCCCGCCGACAGCACCTGCCGCGCCAGCCCGGCGAGGAAGACCTGCTGCCGCCGCACGCGGTCGAAGTCGCCGCCGCGGAGGTTGTCGCGCTGCCGCACGAAGGCGAGCGCGTCCGCGCCCGAGATCCGCTGCGGCCCGGCCTGGAAGTTCGCGCCCGAGTTCCGGTCCTGGGTGGGCGCTTTCAGGCAGACGTCGACGCCGCCGACCGCCTTGCTGATCTCGGAGAAGCTGAGCAGGTTGACTTCGGCGAAGTGGTCGATCTTGACGCCGGTGAGGTCCTCGACCGCCTGCCGCGTCGCGCGCCGCGCGGCCGTGAGCGCGCTTTGGTCGATCTTCGCCTTGTCGGTCTCCCCCGCGGTGCGCAGCCGCCGCGCCTCGGCGGCCTTCGCGCGCCCGAAAGCGGCGTTGATCTTCCCCTTCCCGCCGGGCATCGACACGTAGCTGTCGCGCGGGATGGAAAACGCTTTCACCTCCTTCGTGCCGTTCGGGATCCGCAGCACGATCAGGGTGTCGGTGAGGTCGTCGCCGTTGGGACCGACCCGCAGTTCGCGGAGCATGTCCGGCGACAGCGGGTTGCCCTGGGGATCGGTGCGGGCGTCCCGGCCGACGAGCAGGACGTCCAGCGAACCGTCGGCGGGCTGCTCCCCCGGTTTCGTCTCGCCGTCGGCGTCGATCACGCTGTCGCGCGTGACTTCGTCGAGGGCCTGGAGGTTCACGTAGCCGTACGCGGTGCCGCACAAGACGACCAGCGCCAGCCCGGAGACGACGATCTTGCCCAGAGGATGCACGCCCTATCGACGCCCGCGCGGCCCGTCGTGCTGCACGGGTGAGGCAGGTCACATGCGCAGGTGCGAGGCGCCGTTGAGGTCGAGGATCGCGCCGGACGCCCAGGTCGCCTCGGCGGAAGCCAGGTAGACGACGGCCGCGGCGACCTCTTCGGGCGTGCCGACCCGCCCGAACGGGCTCTGCGCGCGCAGGGCGTCGTCGATCCGGTCCGCCACGCGCTCGGTGGCGGTGAAGCCGGGTGCGACCGACGTCACGGAGATGCCGTGCGGCGCCAGCGAAACGGCGAGCGACTGGCCGAACGCGTGCAGCGCCGCCTTGCTCGCGCCGTACGCCGGGTGGTCGGGCTCGCCCTTGAACGCCCCGCGCGACCCGATGTTGACGATCCGGCCGGGCGCGCCGCGCCCGATGAGGTGCCGGGCGACGCAGTAGCTCAGGTTCGCGGCGCCCACGAGGTTGACGTCGAGGGTGCGCCGCCAGATCCGCTGCCAGTCCGCGTAGGACACCCCGTCGACCGGGTGCGCGGTCTCCGCCGACGTCGCGACGGCCGCGTTGTTGACCAGCACGTCGACCCCGCCGAGCCCGGCTTCGGCGGCGTCGGCGAGCTTCCGCGCCGCTTCCGGGTCGGCGAGGTCGCCGCTGATCAGCAGGTGTCCTTCGCCGGGCAGTTGCGAAAGCGTTTCCTCGGCGTCCGCGGCGCGGTGTCCGTAGTGGACGGCCACCCGGTCCCCCCGCGCCGCGAACGCCGTGGCCACCGCGCGCCCGATACCGCGGGACGCGCCGGTGACGAGAATTCCGTTGCTCATCCGAACAGCTGTACCAGCTTCAGGAAAAGCTGGTACACGCCGTACCCGAACGGCAGGACGACCCACGCCCAGGTGAGCACGATCAGCGGGGTCCGGTTGGGCTTCGACGTCGACGGCTCGCTCATCGGGCTTCACTCCTCGCGGCCGCGGGGACCGGCTCGTGGTACTTCTCCTTGACCGGGCGCACCAGCTCGTTGGCCACGAAGCCGACCACCAGCAGGCCGATCATGATGTAGAAGGACAGCTCGTACAACGCCGGCCCGGACTTGCCCGCCGCCTTCTGGCTGTCGGCGATCCGGTTGACGATCAGCGGGCCGAGCACGCCGGCCACCGACCACGCGGTGAGCAGCCTGCCGTGGATCGCGCCGACCTGGTAGGTGCCGAAGAGGTCCTTCAGGTAGGCCGGAACCGTCGCGAACCCACCGCCGTAGAAGGAGAGGATCACCATCGCGCACAGGATGAACACGAGCTTCGACGAGTTGTCCGTGAGCGCGATCACCAAGTACAGCACCGCGCCGACGCCGAGGTAGGTGCGGTAGATGTTCTTGCGCCCGACCAGGTCCGAAGTGGACGACCAGACGAACCGGCCGAGCATGTTGCACAGCGACAGCAGCGCGACGAACCCGGCCGCCGCGGCCGTGCCGACCGGCGTCGGCGTGCTCTTGAAGAAGTCGACGATCATCGGGGACGCCTTCTCCAGGATCCCGATGCCCGCGGTGACGTTGAAGCACAGCACGACCCACAGGCACCAGAACTGCGGCGTCTTGATCGCGTTGGCGGCCGAGACGTTCGCGGTGCTGATCATCGCCTTGCCGTGGTCGGTCTTGGGCTCCCAGCCCGCCGGCTTCCAGCCGTCGGCCGGCACCCGCACGAGCAGCCAGCCCATCGACATGAACACCGCGTAGACGACGCCGTGCACGAGGAACGCCGTGGCGATGGTGCCGGTGGTGGGCGCGCTGCCGAGCATCGACGACGACCACGGCGACGCGATCAGCGCGCCGCCGCCGAAGCCCATGATCGCGATGCCGGTGGCCATGCCCGGCCGGTCCGGGAACCACTTGATCAGCGTCGACACCGGCGAGATGTAGCCGATGCCGAGCCCGACCCCGCCGATCCCGCCGTAGCCGAGGACGACCAGCCAGAACTGCCCGGTCGCCACGCCGAGGGCGGAGACGAGGAACCCGGTGGCGAAGCAGCACATCGAGACGAACATGGCCCAGCGCGGGCCGTTCTTCTCCACGAGCGTGCCGCCGAAGGCCGCGGACAGCCCGAGCATGACGATGCCGAGCTGGAACGGCAGCGAGCTCTGCGTGCCGTTCAGGTGCATCGTCTTCTCGAGCGGGGTCTTGAACACGCTCCACGCGTAGGCCTGCCCGATCGACAGGTGCACCGAGAGGGCCGCCGGCGGCACCAGCCAGCGCGTCCACGTCGGCGGTGCCACTATCCGGGATCGGTCCAGGAAGCCGAGAGCCATCGGTTCCCTCCGTACTCTGGGGATGATGGAGGGAATGTATTACTAAATACCCGGTGTTGCACCATACGGGTGTCGAACGTTCGGGCGGCGAAAGGTGTGCAGATGGGCAGGGTGACCGTGCGCAGGCCGGTGCGGCGGATTTCCGCGGCCGGTGATCGGCGCCGTCCCGACTCGCTCGCCGCCGAAGAGCCCCTGGAGCTGCGGGTCGGCGGCAAGGCGCTGGCCGTCACCATGCGCACGCCCGGCCACGACGTCGAGCTGGCCCACGGCTTCCTGCTGTCCGAAGGCGTGATCGGCGGCCGCGAGGACATCGCGGTCGCCCGCTACTGCGACGGCGTCGACGACCAGGGCCGCAACACCTACAACGTCCTCGACATCGCGCTGGCCGACGGCGTGGCCCCGCCGGACACCGGCGTCGAGCGGAACTTCTACACCACCTCGTCGTGCGGCGTCTGCGGCAAGGCCGCCCTCGACGCGGTCAAGCTCAAGACCCGCTTCTCCCCCGCCGGCGCGGCCTTCGCCGTGAAGAGCGAGACGCTGGCCGGCCTGCCGGACGCGCTGCGCACCCGGCAGAAGGTCTTCGCCAGCACCGGCGGCCTGCACGCGGCGGCGCTGTTCACCCCGGACGGCGAACTCGCGGTCGTCCGCGAAGACGTCGGGCGGCACAACGCGGTCGACAAGGTGCTCGGCTGGGCCGTCCTGGAGGGCCGGGTGCCCGCGCCCGGCTACGGCCTCCTGGTGTCCGGGCGCGCGTCGTTCGAACTGGTGCAGAAGGCCGCGATGGCCGGCATCGGGCTGCTGGCGGCGGTGTCCGCGCCGTCGTCGCTGGCCGTGGAACTGGCCGAGGAGAACGGCATGACGCTCATCGGCTTCCTGCGCGGCGACTCGATGAACCTCTACACCGGCGACCACCGCGTCCTGACCTGAACTGTGCTCGCGATGCTAAAATCCTCAGCAGTGAGGGGAGTATTCCTTCGCGGTGGCTTCGTCTGAGGGACGTCCTGGCGTCCTCGGGGCCATCGGTCAGCTCTGCTGGCGGAAGAGACCTCCGACCGACCAAGCACGCCTTGGATCGGTTGGAGCGGATTTCGCCGGGCGAGCGGAGTCTCCTTCCAGCCGACTCGGCTGGAAGGGGTTGCATGTACGTCTTGTCCGGCACCGACCCGGTCCTGGTGGTCGGGTTGGCCCTGCTCGCCCCGGCGGTCCGAGTCATCGCGCTCGTCGTCGCCTTGCGCGGCACCGACCCGCGCGACCGGCCCGCCATCATCAGAGCCCTCGCGGAACTGTTCCGCCTCCTGCCCAGGAAGCGTCGCTGACGGGCTGGGCAGCACCCCTAGGCGGACGCGACCCAGTTGCCGTGGAAGCCGTTGGGTACCCGGTCGGGCAGGTGGATCGCCGCCACGGTCTCCAGGGTTCCCGCGTCGAGCACCGTCAGGTCGCTGCGCTGCGACGCCGGGTCGTAGACGAAGCCCATCACCACCCCGTCGTCCTCGGCCGCGTCCTCGTGGCGCGGGACGAACACGAACTCGCCCGGCTGCCGTCCGCCGCCGAACGCGCGCTCCTGGCGGGAGCCGGTGCGGAAGTCGTGCTTGAACAGGGAGCTGCCCGGGTTCGCTTCGCCGTCGGTCGAGATCGCGTAGCCGTAGCGGTGGTGCCGTCCGACGAGCCGCTCGTCGACCCGCGGGAACTCCTGGCCCCGGTCGTCGAGCCGCTCCTCGATGACCTTGCCCGCGGTGAGGTCGACGGTCCAGCGGTCCAGCGTCGGGCCGCCCTCGCCCGGACCGTGCAGCTCGCGGTCGAACATCTTCGGGTGGCGCACCACGTCGAGGACGACGCTGTCGCCGTCGTCGTAGGCGTTGAGCGGGTGGAAGACGTAGCACGGCTCGACGTCGAACCAGCGGACGTCGCGGCTCTGGCCGTCCCGCGGCATGACCCCGATCCGCGCGGGGTACTTCTCGTTCCAGCGGTAGGGCAGGCCGCCGTTCGCGCCGATCTTGTTCGCCATCATCGCGGACACCGGGTCCGGCACTCGGACCTTGCCGACCATCGCCGAGAGCACCAGCTTCGCCGGGGCGCGCAAGGCGCCGGGCACGCCGGTCGCCACCGCCATCCCGGCGTCGAACGTCACCGGCAGGTCGTAGAACACGACGTACTTCTCGGTCAGCGAGAAGTCGTGCATCATCGGTGACCCGGTGACCTCGACGTCGACGATGCGGCGGGCGCGGCCGGCCGCGTCGATCACCGAGTACTGCACCTTGTTGCCCATGCCGAAGAAGTACGAGACGGCGTGCAGCTCGCCGGTGCGCGGGTCGCGCTTGGGGTGGGCGGTGTAGCCGCCCGGGAGCGTGCCGTCGAAGTCGCAGCGGCCGAGGGTGTCGAGCTCGTCGGTCAGCTCGTAGATCGGCGCGCCCGCCTCGACCAGCGCGAGCGTCTTGCCGGCGTGGCCGATGACGTTGGTGTTGGCGCCGAGCGCGTCCAGGCCGCAGAACCGGCTCGCGTCCTCGCCGTTCAGCTTGGCGGTCACGGACGCGTTGCGCACCCAGCGGTTGCGGTACCACTCGGCCTTGCCGTCGCGCAGGCGCACGCCGTGGACCATGCCGTCGCCCATGAACCAGTGGTAGGCCGCCGGGTCCACTTCGGACAGCGGGTTGGGGCCGTTGCGCAGGTAGCGGCCGTCGAGGAACTCGGGGATCCGCCCGGTGACGGCGAGCTCGGTGATCGTGTGCTCCCGGCTGACCGGGGCGAAGTTTCCTTCGAGGAACTTGTTGCCCATGGCGTGACCCCTCCGCGCGTTCCATAACTGAGTTATGGATACAGGTATAACAGGGTTATGGGACACTGGCAAGCATGAGCCCCAAACCGCGCGCGACCGACGTCAAGGCCCGGCTCGTCGAGGCCGCCATCCGGCTGCTCGACGACGGCGGCCCGGAAACCCTGCAGGCCCGCAAGCTCGCGGCGGAGGTCGGCGTCTCGACGATGGCGGTGTACACGCACTTCGGCGGCATGGCCGCGCTGGTCGACGAGGTGGCGCGCGCCGGCTTCCTGCGGCTTTCGGAGTGGCTGGCCGAGGTCGGCGAGACCGAGGACCCGGTCGCGGACATCTTCAGCCTCGCCCGCACCTACCGGCAGGCGGTCGCCGAGCAGCCCCAGCTGTTCGCGGTCACGTTCGGCCAGTCCGCGCCCGGCGGCAAGCGGGCGACGCTGTCCGACCTCACCACCGAAGAAGGCCGGGAGGCCGCTCCGGAGGGCCTGGAGGCGTTCGAGCACATCGTCCGGGCCACCGAACGGGCCATCGAGGCGGGCCGCTTCCGGCCCGCGGACAAGTACCAGGCCGCCGCCCAGCTGTGGAGCGCCCTCCACGGCTTCGTCACCCTGGAGGCTTCCGGGCACTTCGGGCCCGGCGAACAGGGCATAGACCACATTTTGATACCCCTCGGCATCACACTCGCCGTGGGTCTCGGGGACACTGTGGACAGGGCCGAACGCTCCACCGACGCAGCCAAGGCGGCTTGGCGCGCGAGGACCCGAAACGCCGGGCAGGGTGGGAACGACTAACCCGGCGAGCGGGACGCGAGGGGAACGCGGAGCAGGTCCGCGGCGTCCTAAGGGAGCAGGCGGGGGACGGAGACAGGTGAACGAGGAAAACGGGGACGCGGAGCGCGCGGGCGGTGGGGACCAGCCGCAGCCCGCGAAGGCGGTCGCGGAGGCGGCGGTCCAGGGCGCGCGGCGCTGGCTGAGCCGCCGCTCGGTGCTGATCGCGGGCGCGTCCGGCCTGGCCGTGACCGGGCTGGCCGTCGGGACGGCGACCGGCAAGCTGCCGTTCAGCCAGGCCCTGCAGCGCGCGCTCGGCGTGGCGTCGTCCAACCCGACGACCCAGCTGGGCAGCACGCGCGTCGAACGCGTCTACTCCGCGGCCCGCGGCCGGATGGTCGACCTGGTGTTCATCCTGCCGTCGAAGACCCCGCCGAAGGGGCTGCCGATGTCGCTCGTGCTGCACGGCCTGCACGGCAACGCCCGCAGCGCGGCCCCGACCGGCACGCTCAAGCAGCTGGCCAGCGACGTCGCCCGCAAGGCGGTCCCGTCGTTCGGCTTCGTGGCCGTCGACGGCGGCGACAACTACTGGCACCAGGTCCACCCGGGCGACGACCCGATGGCGATGCTGCTGGAGGAGGTCCCACAGTGGCTGCGGGCCCGCGGCTTCGCCGGCCCGACCGGCCTGCCCTTCGCCTGCACGGGCGTCTCGATGGGCGGCTTCGGCGCCCTGGTGTATACCCGCCGCCGCGTGGAGCGCCGCCAGCCGCCGTCCGCGGTGGCGACGCTGGCCCCGGCGCTGATCACGTCGTGGCCGGAGATGGCCAAGCGCCACATCTTCCCGGACATCCAGGACTGGACGGCGCTCGACCCGCTGCGCCACATCGACGAGACCAAGAGCGTCCCGAACGGCATCTGGTGCGGCACGGAGGACTCGTTCATCACGGGTGTCCGCCGCTACATCGACGCGGCCCACCCGGCGGTCGCCCACACGGCGCACGGCAAGCACGGCGACCCGTTCAACCGGACGGTGGTGCCGAGCCTGATCAGCTTCCTCGGCAAGCACGTCCCGCGTACGGACTGACCCAGCTTGGCGGCAGCCGAAGTACCCGGCGGCGAGCACCGGCAGACGTCTTGAATGAGTCATTCAGGTCTTCGGAGGTCCTGAATGACTCATTCAAGACACGCGGTGGACCCCGTGCGGGCAGGCGAGGTCAGCCGCAGCGGAAGTGGACCCGGGTCGTCGTCGTACCCGGAACCCAGTACGTCCGGACCAGGTCGGCCAGCCGGTTCACCAGCAGCAGGCCGCGCCCGCCCAGCGTCGACGCCGACGGCGGGACGCGGCCGGCCAGCGGGTCCGCGATCGTGCCGGCGTCGCTCACTTCGCCGACCACCTCGTCCGGGGCCGTCCACAGCCGCAAAACACCCGTGCCGCCGCCGTAGAGCACGCTGTTCGCCGTCAGTTCGGCGATCGCCAGCGCGAAGTCGTCGCGGCGCGGGCGGCGCAGGCCGTGGCGGGCCGCCCAGATCTCCGCGAAGCCCCGTAGCGACGCCAGCTGGGAGAGGTCGAACGAGCGCTCCACCGCGCCGGCCGGGGGCCGCAGCGGGCGCCTCAGGTCCGCGCGGACGCCGTCGGGGTCGAAGCGCGGGCTTTCGAACGGGCCCGCCAGGCCCCACAGCTCGGGGTGGGTGCGCTCCGCGTCGGCCAGGACCGACGGGGTCAGCGCCGCGACGTCGTACGGGCAGAGGATCGCCAGGTCGCGGCCCGCGAAAGCGTTGTTGATCAGTGCCTCGTGCTCCACGCACGCCGGGTACTCGACGTCGGTGCGCCAGGCCCAGATCGGCTCGCCGACGATCCGCACCGGGCCGGCGTGCTCACCGGCGAAGGCGTCCAGCACCGAGGGCAGGATGGCGCCGGGGTTGCGGCCCGCGCGGCCCATGTCGATCAGCAGGACCTCGTCGGCCCGGTCCCCCAGCGCCTTCTCGACCAGCATCAGGTTGCGGCCCGGAACGGCGACGGCGGCGGGCTCCCCGCGGTCGAGGCCTTCGAGCAGGAACGGAATGACACCATCGAGATACTCAGTGTCACCGCGGTAGAACAGTGCCGGATGCCGGAACGGCTTGAGGGCAGCTACCACGTGTCAGGCGTACCCAGGCGGCACCGGCACCAAACCCTGCGAAAGGCGGGTCTTCACTCCACCCAGCGGCCGACGACCGAGATCAGCCAGAAGCCGACCAGGGCCGCGAGGGCGAACAGCAGCACCCAGTTGACGAGCTGACGCCGCTCGGTCACGCCGCGAGCCTGCCACAGCCCGTAACCCGCGACGAGGAACAGCGGCACCGGGATCAGCGGCAACGGCGACAGCCGGGCCACCACGGCCACGACGCACGTGCCGGTGCACACGGCCAGCACGCCCATCAGCACGCGGTTCAGCCACGGGTACCGCTCGAAGGCGGACGCGATCACGCGTTCGCTCAGCTCGCGGAACCCGAGGACCGGCCCGGCGGCCACCGGCTCGGCGACCGGGGCCGGTGGCGGCGGCGCTTGGACGCCGCCACCGGGGGTGGTGCCCCCGGTACCCGGGAAAGAATCAGCAGTCATTCAGCTTTTCCTGTCGGTCTCCGGGCCCGTGGTGGCCCGGAGACGGCCGGCGTCAGGCCGACTTTTCGCCGCGCTCGCTGCGTGCGCGCCGGGTCGGCTGCCGGGCGACGATCGTCGGGTTCACGTTTTCCCGGACGGTCTGCTCGGTGATGACGACCTTCGCCACGTCGTCGCGGCTCGGGATGTCGTACATGACCGGCTGCAGGACCTCTTCCATGATGGCGCGCAGCCCGCGGGCGCCCGTGCCCCGGAGGACCGCCTGGTCGGCGATGGCCTCGAGCGCGGTGCTGGTGAACTCGAGCTCGACGTTGTCCATCTCGAAGAGCTTCTTGTACTGCTTCACCAGGGCGTTGCGCGGCTGGGTCAGGATGTTGACCAGCGAGTCCTTGTCCAGGTGGTTCACCGTCGCCACGACCGGGAGGCGGCCGATGAACTCCGGGATCAGCCCGAACTTGATCAGGTCCTCCGGCATGGTGTCGGAGAAGACGTCGCTCTCCTCGATCTCGGTCTTGGTGCGGATCTCCGCGCCGAAGCCGAGGCCGCGCTTGCCGACCCGCTCGTTGATGATCTTCTCCAGCCCGGCGAACGCGCCGGCCACGATGAACAGCACGTTCGTCGTGTCGATCTGGATGAACTCCTGGTGCGGGTGCTTGCGGCCGCCCTGCGGCGGGACCGAAGCGGTGGTGCCTTCGAGGATCTTCAGCAAGGCCTGCTGGACACCCTCGCCGGACACGTCGCGCGTGATCGACGGGTTCTCGCTCTTCCGGGCGATCTTGTCGACCTCGTCGATGTAGATGATCCCGGTCTCGGCCCGCTTGACGTCGTAGTCCGCCGCCTGGATGAGCTTGAGCAGGATGTTCTCGACGTCCTCGCCGACGTACCCGGCCTCGGTGAGCGCCGTGGCGTCCGCGATCGCGAACGGGACGTTCAGCAGCTTCGCCAGCGTCTGCGCGAGGTAGGTCTTGCCGCACCCGGTGGGGCCGAGCATCAGGATGTTCGACTTGGCGAGCTCGACCGACTCCTCCTTGGAGTCCTTCGGCCCGGCCTTGTCGTCCGCCTGGATCCGCTTGTAGTGGTTGTAGACCGCTACCGCGAGCGTCCGCTTGGCGTCTTCCTGACCGATGATGTACTGCTCGAGGAACTCGTGGATGTCGGCGGGCTTGGGCAGCTCGTCGAGCTTGACGTCGCCGGCCTCGGCCAGCTCCTCCTCGATGATCTCATTGCAGAGGTCGATGCACTCATCGCAGATGTAGACCCCGGGGCCGGCAATGAGCTTCTTCACCTGCTTTTGGCTCTTCCCACAGAAAGAACACTTCAGCAGGTCTCCGCCGTCACCGATCCGTGCCATGGCCGTTGACCTCGTCCCCTCCGGCGCGGGTTTCCACGCCTGACTGTGTTGCGACGGTGCGGCCCCGGCCACCTGTGACCGAGCGGAGCCTCACGCATTGCCACTGACGGTACCCGTCCGATGCCGTGGGCGGGAACACCCACACGCTCCGGGAGCACGTCAGAGGACGACCCTAAACCAGGATGCCGGTGTGTGTCGTCTTCTCGACACACACCGGCCTGGCGGATCTACAGAGCCGACGCCTTCCGGTACGGCAGCACCTCGTCGATGATGCCGTACGCCTTGGCCTCCTCGGCCGTGAGGATCTTGTCGCGCTCGATGTCGGCCCGGATCTGGTCCGGGTCCTTGTTCGTGTGCTTCGCCAGGATGACCTCCATCTGGCGGCGCATGCGCTGGATCTCGTTCGCCTGGATCTCGAGGTCCGAGACCTGGCCGTACGTGCCCTCGGTGGCGGGCTGGTGGATCAGCACGCGCGCGTTCGGCAGGGCGAAGCGCTTGCCCGGGTTGCCGGCGGCGAGCAGCACCGCGGCGGCCGAGGCGGCCTGGCCGAGGCAGACCGTCTGGATGTCCGGCCGGATGTACTGCGCGGTGTCGTAGATCGCCATCAGCGAGGTGAACGAGCCACCCGGCGAGTTGATGTAGATCGTGATGTCGCGGTCCGGGTCCTCGTGCTCGAGGTGCAGCATCTGCGCCATCACGTCGTTGGCCGATGCGTCGTCCACCTGCACACCGAGGAAGATGATCCGCTCTTCGTACAGCTTGTTGTACGGGTTCGACTCCTTGACGCCGTAGCTGGTGCGCTCGACGTACGACGGGAGGATGTACCGCGACTGGGGGGTGTTCGGAGCCCGGAAGTCACCCGGGAGCCTGAAGTTGCTCATGATCGAGTCTCCTGTGTGCTTCGCGCTCAGTTCGAGCCCGGACGGGCGATGTCGGCGGTGAGGACGTGGTCGACGAACCCGTAGTCCTTCGCCTCCTGAGCGGTGAACCAGCGGTCGCGGTCGCCGTCCTTGATGATCTGCTCGACCGTCTGGCCGGTCTGGTCCGCCGTGATCTTGGCCAGTTCCAGCTTCCACTTGTTGAACAGGTCCGCCTGGATCGCGATGTCCGACGCGGTGCCGCCGACACCGGCCGACGGCTGGTGCATCAGGATGCGCGCGTGCGGCAGCGCGTACCGCTTGCCCGGCGTGCCCGAGGAGAGCAGGAACTGCCCCATCGAGGCCGCCATGCCCATCGCGTAGGTCGCGACGTCCGGGCGGATCAGCTGCATGGTGTCGTAGATCGCGAACCCGGCGGTGACCGAACCACCCGGCGAGTTGATGTAGAAGCGGATGTCGGACTCGGCGTCGTCGGCGTCGAGCAGCAACAGCTGCGCGGTGATCCGGTTGGCGATCTCGTCGTTGACCTCGGAACCGAGGACGACGATGCGCTCCTGGAGCAATCGCTCGAACACCGAGTCGGTGAGGGTGAGCCCTGCGGTGCCGGTCCGCGCCTCGGGCGTGTGCTGCGTCACGTCTGCCTGCCTTTTCGCCGGCGGTGGCCCGGTGCTGACGGCCACCGCTGTCGTTTCAGATGCTTGAGATCTTGTATCCGACCCTAACGAACTTGGGCGGTGCAGAATGCCTGACACCGCCCAAGTTCGCTCACAGCTTCACTCCGCCGGAGTCTTCGCCGTTTCGTCGGTGACCTGCGTCTCCTGGGTTGCCTCGTCGGCGGCGGGCTCGTCCGAGCCGAACAGCTCCGAGAGGTCGACCGCGGCGCCGGAGCCATCGGTCACGGCGGCCTTGCGGACCACCGAGGCGAGGGCCTTGCCGCGGCGGACGTCGGCGTAGATCGCGGTCAGCTGGCCCGACTGCTGGGCGCGCTGGACGTACTCGTCCGGGCTGATGCCGAAGCGCTGGGCCTGGTAGATGATCCGCTCGGTGAGCTCGCCGTCGTTGACCGAAACCTCTTCCTTGTCGGCGATGGTGTCCAGAAGCAGCTGCGTGCGGACGGCCTTCTCCGACTCGGTGCGGGTCTCGCTGTCGAACTCTTCGAGGGTGCGGCCTTCGGCCTCGAGGGCCTTGGCGAACTGGGCCTCGTCGTGGTCGAACGGGTGGATCGCGTCGTGCTTGCGGTTCTCGATCTCGGCGTCGAGGACCTTCTCCGGGATCGGCACCTCGGTGCGCTCCAGGAGCTCGTCGAGCACCTTGTCGCGGGCCTGGACGCCCTGCTGCATCTTCTTGACGCGGCCCAGGCGCTCGCGGAGGTCGCCCTTGAGCTCCTCGATCGTGTCGAACTCGCTCGCCATCTGGGCGAACTCGTCGTCGGCCTCGGGCAGCTCGCGCTGCTTGACCGACTGGACGGTCACGGTCACCTCGGCGTCCTTGCCGGCGTGCTCCCCGGCGACGAGCTGGGTGGTGAACGTCTTGGTCTCGCCGGCGGTCGCGCCCACGATGGCCTCGTCGATGCCGTCGACGAGCTGGCCGGAGCCGATCTCGTAGGACAGCCCGGTGGTGCTCGCCTCCTCGACGGCCTCGCCGTCGACGGTCGCGGACAGATCGATCGAGACGAAGTCGCCGGTCTCGGCCGGGCGCTCGACGCCGGTCAGCGTGCCGAAGCGGGCGCGCAGCTCGTCGAGCTGCTCGTCGACCTCGGCGTCGGTCAGCTCGACGTCGTCGACGGTGACCGCGAAGCCTTCGAGGTCGGGCAGCTCGATCTCCGGGCGCACGTCGACCTCGGCCGTGAACTCCAGGACGTCGCGGTCCTCGAGCTTGGTCACGTCGAACTCGGGGTTGCCGAGCGTGCGGACCTCGTTCTCGCGGACGGCCTCGATGTACTTGGCCGGGATGGCCTCGTTGACGACCTCGTCGAGCACCGGGCCGCGCCCGATCCGGCTTTCCAGGACGCGAGCGGGCGCCTTGCCGGGCCGGAAGCCCGGGATGCGCACCTGCTGGGCGATCTTGCGGTAGGCGCGGTCGAAGTTCGGCTTGAGCTCGTCGAACGGCACCTCGACATTGATCTTGACTCGCGTCGGGCTCAGCTGCTCGACGGTGCTCTTCAAGGTCTTCTCCTCGAGCGGTAACGATTGTGTAGGACAATCCTGCGGAAATGGCCCCGGTCACCTGCAGACCGGGACGTCCGAGTCTAGGCCAGTGGCCCGCGCCGCCGGGCCGGGGGCCACCTGCGGCGTCAGGACCCGAGCATCCGGCCGATCACCCAGCGCATCTGGCCGCTCGCGTGCTCGGCCGAGCCGCTGGGCTGCACCAGGTGGGACAGCAGCAACCGGACGAACGCTTCGACCGCCACCGCCCACTCCGACGGGGTCAGCCGGACCTGGGGGTAGGCGTTCGCGAACAACGCGGCCACGGCGTCGACGGCCCGGCCGAGCACCGCTTCCGGCTGGGAGGTGAGCAACGGGAGGAAGTCGTCGCGGCCGCCCGGCACGCCGCCGAGCGCGATCTGGACCAGCGGGTTGGCGCGGGCGGCTTCGAGGGTGTGCCGGAAGGCCGCGGTGACGCCCTCGACCGGGTCGTCCGGGTGCGCGGCGACGTCGGCGGTGACGCGCGCGGCGAAGCGGTCGGTCTCGGCGAGCATCAGCGCCTCGGCGAGCTCGGCCTTGGAGCCGAGTTCGTTGTAGACGGTCTGCCTGCTGACCCCGACCCGCGCGGCCAGCTTGCCCATCGTCAGCGCGGCCCAGCCGTCCGCGGCGATGACGTCCGCCGCCGCGGCCAGCAGCCGTTCCCGGGTGCGCGCCGGGGCGGGGTGGGTGACGGCCTTCACAAGGCGAGCTTACCCACCGCTAACGTTCCGCTGGCGGGCCCCTTTTTTCGAAGCCTGCCAGAACGTTTACAAACCACGCCGGGTTGTCTACGGTGACTCCCGCCTCGCCAGGAGCTTCTCGACCGAGGAGACCGTTCGATGCCCGTCGTCGAGACCCCGCCGCGCGGCACCGGGACGTCGTCGCCGGTGCCGTCCCGCGCGGTGCGTTCGCCCCGCATCCCGCTCCCCCGCGCGTCGGTGCCGACGCTCCTGCTGTTCGCCGGCGGCGTCACGCTGTGGATCACCGCGACCTGGCTGCTGCTGGGCGGGATCGCGCCGCCGGTGGTCACCGTGCCGCTGCACGCGGTCGTCACCTTCACGATGTTCACCGTGGTGCACGAGTCGGCGCACCACGCGGCCGGGAAGCTGACGTGGGTCAACGAGGTGCTCGGCCGGCTCGCGATGCCGTTCGTCGCCGCCTACTCGTCGTTCCCGCTGCTGCGGTTCATCCACAGCGAACACCACCGCAACACCAACGCGGACTCGCGCACCGACCCGGACGCGTGGACGTCCCAGGGTGCATGGTGGTCGCTGCCGTTCCGGTGGCTGACCATCGACTTCTGGTACGCGCGGTTCTACACCGCCCGCGTCCGGACCCGCCCGCCGCAGGAGCGCGCGGAGACGATCGTCGTGCTGTCGCTGGCGTTCGCCGCGGCCGCGACGCTGATCGCCGACGGCTATGGCGTCGAGCTGCTGCTGGGCTATGTGCTGCCGCAGCGGCTCGGGCTGGCCGTGCTGGCGTGGTGGTTCGACTGGCTGCCGCACCATGGGCTGCCCGCCGCGAAGCCCCGCGACAAGTTCGGCACCACGCGGGTGCGGGTGGGGCTGGAGTGGCTGATGACGCCGATGATGCTGTACCAGAACTACCACCTGGTCCACCATCTTCATCCCGCCGTGCCGTTCTACCGCTACCTGCGGGCGTGGAAGGACAACCGGGACGCGTACCTGGCCCGCGACGTCCCGATCACCACGGCGTGGGGCCGCGAGCTGACCGCGGCGGAGTACCGCGCGTGGCGGCGGCTGACGTGCGACCTCGGCGGCGAACCGGCCCCGGCACCCCCGGCGCTCGGGCCGAGCCGCTTCCACCGGCTGCGGGTGCGCGAGATCCGGCCGCTGACCGCGGACGCCGTCGCGATCACGTTCTACGTCCCGCCACAGCTCAAGGAGGAGTTCCGGTTCACCCCCGGCCAGCACGTGGCGGTCCGCGCGGTGCTCGACGGGCAGCCGGTGCGGCGGACGTACTCGATCTGCGCGCCGGCGGAGTCCGGGGAGCTGCGCATCGCGGTGAAGCGCCGCCCGGGCGGCGCGTTCTCGAGCCACGCGACGACGGCGCTGGCGGAGGGCGACTTCCTCGACGTCCTGCCGCCGTCGGGCGGGTTCACGCACACCCCGGACCCGGCGCGGACCGCGCACTACGTGGCGCTGGCCGCGGGCAGCGGGATCACGCCGGTGCTGTCGATCCTGGTCAGCACGCTGTCGGCGGAGCCGCACAGCAGGGCGACGCTGCTGTACGTGAACACCTCGGGTGCGACGACGCTGTTCGCCAAGGAGCTGACCGCGCTGGCCGAGGGTTTCGGCGGCCGCCTGCACGTCGTGCACTACCGCACCGACGAGCGCGACCCGGACCTGCACGCGCACCGGCCCCGCCAGTTCGACGTGGTCGGCGAGGCGCTGGCCATTTCCCACGAGCGCTACCAGCGCGGCCGCCTCGACGGCACCCGGCTGCGCGCCCTCCTGCAGAACCGCCTCCACCCGGCGAAGGTCGACGAGTGGTTCCTGTGCGGGCCGCGCGGCCTCACGGACATGGCCCGCCGCACGCTGGCGGACGCGGACGTCCCGGAGGAGAGCGTCCACTTCGAACTGTTCCGCGGCGCGGCACCGCTGCGCGACCCAGCGGGGCCGGCGGCCACGGTGGCGGTGACCCTGGGCGGCACGACGACGTCCGTCCCGGCCGCCGCGGGCGAAACGATCCTGGACGCGGCCCTGCGCGTGGGCTTCGAGGTCCCGTACTCCTGCCAGGGCGGCGCGTGCGGCACGTGCCAGGCGACGCTCCTGCACGGGCAGGTCGACATGGACGTCCGCTACGCGCTGACGGAGGACGACGCGGCGGCGGGCCGGATCCTGACGTGCCGGGCCCGGGCGACGACCCCGGAGGTCGCGGTCGACTACGACCGCCGCTGACCTCCGGGGGCCGCCACGCCGTCAGCCGGTTTGGGTGGGCGGGGTTCCCTGGCCGCCGCCCGGCTGGGCGCCCGTCTGGCCTTCCGTCACCGACGTCGCCGTGGCCGTGTCGCCCGACTCCGTCGCCACCACCGTGATCGTGTCCCCGGTCGCCAGGCCCGTCGCCTGCGCCGACGTGATCGTGTACGTCTTCGAGAAGCCGTCGTCGCTCTTCGCCGTCAGCGACGTCGCGCTCAGCTCCGTCACCTCGCCCGTCTGCATGATCTTCGTGACGTAGCCGCCGTTCCCGTCGGAGGACACGTACTCCCCGTGCAACGCCGACCCCAAGCCACCGCCCGGGCCGCCCATCATGCTCCCGGGGCCGCCGTTCATCCCGCCGGGACCCGTGGCCGTGTCGGTCGACGCCGACGACGAAGCGGCCCAGACCGCCGCGCCCCCGCCGGCCACGATCACGGCCGCGACGGCGCCCGCCGCGATCTTCTTGCCCGGGGACCAGCTCGCCCGCGGCGGCGTGCCCGGTGCGGGCGCCGCGCCCCACGTCTGGTCCGGTGTGGACGGTGCCTGCGGTGTGGTCATGGTGGTGCTCCTTAACGAGATCCTTCGGTGCGATCCACGGTGGAGCCCGTCGCTGTGCGCGGACTGTGCCCGCCGTCAGCCGTTCCTGTGACCGGCGGGGATCGGGCGCCATCCACCGCACAGCCGCCTCACAGGCAGCACACAACCCGCACACACGGCCCGGCCGGACGCTGAACCCATGGCCGCGCGAACCGTCTCGTCACGCCCCCGCCGGGGGCGGCTTTCGCTGCGCGCGAAGCTGACCGGGTCGATGGTCGTGCTGCTCACCGTGGTGTGCCTGATCGTCGGCGTCGTCAGCGAGTTCGCGCTGAACCTCTTCCTCACCCGCCAGGTCGACCAGCAGCTGTCCGCCGCGGCGACCCGCTCCCTCGTCTTCGCGAGCAACGCCCGCCCGCCGGACGCCGGCCCGCTGCCCGGCGACCAGGGTCAGCACCCGCTCGGGCAGAACGTCGGCACGGTGAGCGGCACCTTCGACGGACGGCGCCTCGTCCACGACGACAGCATCTCCGAGCACGGCGAGCGCCTGCAGCTGACGGCGGCCCAGCAGGCCGTCCTGCTCTCGGTGCCCGCCGACGGCAAGCCGCACACGGTGTCCCTCGACGACCTCGGCGAGTACCGGCTGATGGCGCTGCCGGTCACCGGCACCGGCGAAGTCGTCGTCACCGGCCTGCCGCTGGCGCCGGTCACCGCCACGCTGGTCACCGTCGGGCTGATCCTGTTCGGCGTCGCGGCCGCGGGCGTCCTCGGCGCGGCCTTCCTCGGCGCGTTCGCGGTCCGCCGCACGCTGCGCCCCCTCGACCGTGTCGCGGCCACCGCCGGGCGCGTCACCGAGCTGCCGCTCGACCGCGGCCAGGTGGCGCTGTCCATCCGCGTCCCGGAGTCCGACACCGACCCGCGCACCGAGGTGGGGCAGGTCGGCTCGGCGCTCAACCTCATGCTCGGCCACGTCGCACAGGCCCTCGAAGCCCGGCACGGCAGCGAGATCCGCGCCCGGCAGTTCGTCGCGGACGCCAGCCACGAGCTGCGGACGCCGCTGGCCGCGATCCGCGGGTACGCCGAGCTGGCCGCCCGCGGCAGCGCGCTGGTGCCGCCCGACGTGGCCCATTCGATGGGCCGCATCCAGTCCGAGGCCGTCCGGATGTCGGCGCTCGTCGAGGACCTCCTCCTGCTCGCCCGGCTCGACGCGGGCCGCCCGCTCGACGTCCGCGACGTCGATCTCACCCGCCTGGTCGCCGACGCGGTCGGCGACGCCCAGGTCGCCGGCCGCGGCCACCGCTGGCTCCTGGAGCTGCCCCCGGACCCGGTCCTGGTGCACGGCGACGTCCAGCGCCTGCACCAGGTGCTGGCGAACCTGCTGGCCAACGCGCGCACGCACACGCCGCCCGGCACCACGGTGGTGACGACGCTGGCCCGCTCGGCTGACGGCAGCGCGGTGCTCACGGTGACCGACGACGGCCCCGGCATCGACCCGGACCTGCTCCCGGAGGTCTTCGAACGGTTCGCGCGCGGCGACTCGTCGCGTTCCCGCACCGCCGGCAGCACCGGGCTCGGCATGGCGATCGCGGCCGCCGTCGTGCTCGCCCACGACGGCACCATCGAGGTGCACAGCCGTCCCGGACGGACCGAGTTCGCGGTGCGCCTGCCGGTGGCCGTGCCCGCACAGCGAGCGCACAGCATCGGCACAACCCGGCCCCAGCTCGGCACCGGAAGCTGATCCCATGACCGCACTCGCGTCACGCGAAACCGTCGTGACCCCTTCTGTTCCCGCACGCCCCACCTGGCACCGCCCGGCTTTGGCCGTCCTCCTGCTCGGCACGGCGGTGCTGTACCTGTGGGGCCTCGGCGCGTCGGGCTGGGCCAACGCCTTCTACTCGGCGGCCGCCCAGGCGGGTTCGCAGAGCTGGAAGGCGCTGTTCTTCGGCTCCAGCGACGCGGCGAACGCGATCACGGTCGACAAGACCCCGGCCGCGCTGTGGGTGATGGGCCTGTCGGCGCGGCTGTTCGGCGTCAACGCGTGGAGCGTCCTGGTGCCGCAGGCGCTGATGGGCGTCGGTTCGGTGTGGCTGCTGTACGCGACGGTCCGCCGGACGTCCGGCCCGGCCGCGGGCCTGGTCGCCGGGCTCGTGCTGGCCCTGACCCCGGCCGCCGCGCTGATGTTCCGCTTCAACAACCCGGACGCGCTGCTGGTGCTGCTCCTGGTCGCGGCCGCGTACTGCGTGGTCCGCGCCGGCGAGAAGGCGAGCCCGCGCTGGCTCGCGCTGGCGGGCGTGGCGGTCGGGTTCGGGTTCCTGGCGAAGATGCTGCAGGCGTTCCTCGTGCTCCCGGCGTTCGCGCTGGCCTACCTGATCGCGGCGCCGGTGCCGCTCGGCAAGCGGCTGCTGCACCTGCTGGGCGCGTTCGTCTCGACGGTGGCCGCCGCGGGCTGGTACCTCTTGGTGGTCGCCCTGTGGCCGGCTGCGGACCGCCCGTTCATCGGCGGCTCCCAGACGAACTCGTTGTGGGAGCTGGTCTTCGGCTACAACGGCTTCGGCCGCATCACGGGCGACGAGGTCGGCAGCGTAGGCGGCGGCGCGGGCCGCGGCTGGGGTTCGACCGGCCTGACCAGGCTCTTCGGCAGCGAGATGGCGGGCGGCATCGCGTGGCTGCTGCCGGCGGCGCTCCTGGCACTGGGCGCGGGTCTGTGGTTCACCCGCCGCGCCCCGCGCACGGACCGCTCCCGCGCGGCGCTGCTCCTGTGGGGCGGCTGGCTCGTGGTGACGGCGCTGGTGTTCAGCTACATGGGCGGCATCATCCACCCGTACTACACGGTGGCACTGGCCCCGCCGATCGCGGCGCTCGTCGGCACGGCGGCGGTCCAGCTGTGGCGCCTGCGTTCGAACCCGGCGGCCTCGGGCCTGTTGAGCGGCGGCGTGGCTCTGACGGCGCTGACGGCGTACCTGGTGCTGTCGGGCTCGACGTGGCAGCCGTGGCTGGCCCCGACGATCCTGGTGGGCGGCCTGCTGGCCGCGGCGGCCCTGTTCTTCGCGGCCCACTTGACCCGCTGGGCGGCTACCGCGGTCGCCGTCCTGGCCCTCGTGGTGACTTTGTCGGGCACCGGCGCGTACACCCTGGCCACAGCGTCGGTGACGCACAGCGGCGCAATCCCGTCGGCAGGCCCGTCATCCGGCTTCGGCGGCCGCGGCCCAGGCGGCTTCGCCGGCGGCGGTCGTGGCGGCGGGCCGGGGTCGCTGCTGAGCACGACCATGCCGGGCGCTTCACTGACGGCGTTGCTGCAGAAGGACGCGTCCCAGTACACGTGGACCGCGGCGACGGTGTTGTCGAACGCCGCCGCCGGGTACCAGTTGGCCAGCGGAGCGCCGGTGATGGCGGTGGGTGGGTTCAACGGGACCGACCCGTACCCGACGCTGGCTCAGTTCCAGCAGTACGTGGCTGATGGCCGGATCCACTACTTCCTCGGTGAAGGCATGACGATGCAGGGCAGCAGCGGCTCGGACGCGGCCCAGCAGATCGCCGAATGGGTGGCCGAAAACTACAAAGCATCCACCGTGGATGGGGTTACCGTCTACGACCTGATCTCGATCGGCTGAACAATCCGGTAACCGATGCCCCGCGGACTGGATATCTCCGATCGCCCGTGGCAAACTCCGGCCTTCTCCGCGACCAGCGGAGAACGCCAGATTCTCGACCGGGCCGGGATATGTTCTGCGGGCGCACGGCTGGCGCCCGAAACGACAGGAGTCCCCAACGGTGAGTCGATACCTCGTGCGACCGGTCCGGCGCGACGACATCGAGCTGCTCAGCGAAAAGTTCGGCGACCGGCACTTCCTCGAGGACCGGCTGAACCGGCAGACGAACGGTCTCGGCGTGCTGTTCACAGCGTGGTCCGGCGACGTCCCGGCCGGGCTGCTCTACCTCTGGCTCGAAGAGGCCGAGGAGCAGGAGATCGCCGCGGCATTGCCGGGCGTCGCACTGCTCACCCATCTGGAAGTCCTGCCGCCGCTGCGCAGCAAGGGCGTCGGCACCGAGTTGATGGACCACGCCGAGCGCTACCTCGAAGACCTTGGCGGCCACGAACAGGTCGCGCTGGCGGTCCACGAGGACAACACCCGCGCCGCCGCGCTGTACGACCGGCTCGGCTATCGGGACTGGGGTGGCGGCAAGATCGTTTGCTACACCTACGAGGTCCAGCCGGACGGCAGCGTCGTCCGCGAGCCGGAGAAGTGCCACGTGCTAGTGAAGGACCTCAAGTCCGCATCGCCGCACGGGGCCGCGACGGCCGGCGTTTCGGCGTAGTGCCGATCCGGCCGTCGACACCGGGCTGAGCGAGGTGTGCGACACCCAGCGCGGCCAAGGCGTGATCGACGCCAAAACCCGAGCGGTGGTCCCTGCGGAGGTCGCCGACGTGCCGGCGCCAGCGCACGGTGTCCGCCTGCCAGGCACGCAGGTACCGCACACACAACTCCGGCGTGATGTGGTGGTTGCGTCCGATCGCGGCTTTGAGGGAGGCGATCATCCGCGCCTTCTGCCCGGGTTCGATCGCCGCCGACTGGACCCGCCTGATGGTCGTCATGATTACTTCCCGCCGGGCGGGGAGGAACTCGCGCCAATAGCCTTCATCGGCGTCAGGTAGTCCCAACCCGTTGTCCAGCAGCGCGTAGACGCCTTCGGCGAGCGTGTCGCCCAATTCTTCACCACGGGCTCGCGAGGCGTCGCGGTACGGGTCGTAAGGGTGCTGGATCGCCGAACCCACAACCGCCGGCGACCGCAGGGTCAGGCCGTCCAAGAGGAAGAACCAGTCTTCGTTGTAGATGTTGGGGAAGAACGAGTCGAACGCGGCTTCGCCGACGACCAGCGCACCGCCGCCGATGAACGTGTCCTGGGCTGCGCCGACATCGCGAAGTGCGTGGCAGACGACCGAGTTGTCCGGCATACCGGCGTTCGCGAGCCCGACGACCGGATGCCTGGCGAGCAGTCCGGCCGCGGCGTCGAGATCGCCGGGATCGGGCAGGACGATGTCGTCGTCGAGGAAGAGGACACGACGCCATCCGGCAACGATCGCGATGAGCAGGCCGAGGTTCCGTTTGAGACTGGTGTCGACCGGCCGGTGGAACCGGCCGGCGCGGAGCAGCTTGTCGGTGCTGAACGTCGGGACGAGCGGTTCGGGAAGCAGATCCACGTCGATGGCCCGCACCCGGGCGCCGGACCGCTTCGCCTCCAGAGCCGCGCTCGAAGCACTGGCCCGCTTGCTGCACAACAACAGCAACGGCACATCGAGCTTCCGAGCCGCCGCGATCGCCTCGGCGAGATACGCCGGGGGCCGCCCGTTGGGCACGATGATCGCGTCCAGCGCGGCAGAGGGTGCCTCGACCGCTTCGACGTGGGTCAGCAGATCTTGGTGCGACTGATGCTGCCGGGCGTTCATCCAGCTTCGGGCCATTCGTGTAGGCGGTACTCGTCGATGCTCCAGTCGGGCGTCAGTCCCTTGCCGTCCACGACGAGGACGCGGCTGATGATGCTGAACAGCTCGTCGTCGCCGAACCGTCCTCGGACGTACGACTCGTTGCGGTCCCGGAAGCGTTCGTCGGTGAGTGCTCTGACCGCACCCAGCGTCCCGCGCCCGTACATGCCATTGCACACGGTCACAGTGCGCTTCCGGTTGAACGGACTCACCCCTCGGTAGAAGTGCGCGACGTCTTCCAGCAGGTGACCGTTCTCATCGAGCTGGGGCTCGATGAGCCGCTCCCGGCCGTTCTCCTTGACCAGGAACCCGCCGTGTTCTGCGTCCGCCTGCCGACCGACTTGAGCCACCGGCAACTCGACCCGCTCGATCACATCGCGGGTCACGGAGTTCCAATCGACACCCCCGAGCAAGATCAAGTGGGTGGTGTAGTCATCCGTGGTCAGCTCGTCGGCGGTGTGGAACGTGACTTTGTTACCGGGGTTCCGCGCACGGATGTGGCCGAACAGTTCGATCAAGGCATCCGGGTCGGCGTACGTGTACAGGGAGACGAAGTCAGCGCTGTCCGGGTCCGTGTAGGGAAGAGACTTCCGGAACTTCTCCGGGAACGGCGCGCAAACTATGGTGACGTCCTGCCCCTTGGGGAAGGTCCAGAGGTCGGCCACTGTCTCGGCCTCTGTCTCGATGCCGTCACGAAGCCACAGCAGCTCGGCGAGCAGCTCCTTCCGCTGGACGCGCTCTTCGTCCGTCAGCTCTTCGAGAGACAGGACCTGAACACGCCCACCGTCGAGGGAGCGCCGTGTCGCGAACAGCGTCGCGTACGCCTCGAGCCGCCGAGCGGGCGGGCGGACGGGTTTGTCGGCGTTCTCCCACGACGAGATTAGGGAGACGCTTAGCGGCCTGCCGGCGCCGAGTGCGTCGGCGAGCTGCGCCTGGGTGATGCCGGCTTCCGGCCAGTGCGTCTCCCGCAGCGCCCTCAATCGACGGGCGAGCGCGGGTCGGGGCGCGATCGGGGACACAACCTCGCCACCCTTTCAGTAAATTTCAGCCCTGCAAACGGGTGCGCTGATACTACTCCCCCTCGACGGGAAACGCTGCGCCGCCTCGCCGGGTTGGCCTACAGCCACGTTACGACCTATCAAAATGGCTGACATCAAACAAGTAACAGCAATCCACGTCCGTTGCTCCAGACCATCTCAGGTCCTACAGTGAAGTTGACTGAACTTCAGTTCATACCTGAAGGCAGGAGCCGGCCATGGACAGCTCAGGCGACATACCCCGGTACCGGATCATCGTGGCGGTCGACATCGAAGGCTCGACGACGCGGACCAACCCGGCTCGAGCTCAGCTCCGCACCGCCCTCTTCGAGTTGCTCGACGAGGCCTTCCTGGCCGGCGGGATCACCAAGAAGTACCGCGACGGATTCGTCGACCGCGGCGATGGCGCGCTCTGCCTGATCCGCCCGGTCGACCAGGCACCCAAGCCCGTCCTGTTCGCCACCGTCATGCCCGCGCTGTCCGAACTCCTCGAAAAGCACGCCGAGAACCGGCCGGATCTGGCCTTCCGGCTGCGCGTCGCCGTACACGCCGGAGAGGTGCACTACGACTCTCGCGGACCCTACGGAGAGGACATCGACATCGCCTGCCGGTTCGTCGACGCCCCCGAGCTCAAGCGTCGGCTGCGTATCAGCGCCCAGCCCATCGCGCTCGTCGTTTCGGCGGAGATGCACCGGTCGGTCGTCCGGCACGGCTACCCGGGCATCCACCAGGACGACTTCATCCAAGTGGTGCACGTCAAAGTCGGTGCTCAACGGCTCCGCGGGTGGTTCCACACCCCAGAAGCGACCCAGGACGGAGAAGGTCTGACCGCTTAGGACCGCGAAGGAGGTGGGGATGGTGGAACCGACGAGCTTCTGGGCCGGGCTGACCCCGGCCGACCAGCGGGCGCTGGCGGAGGCGGCCACGCGGCGCTCCTACCGGCACGGCGACACTTTGTGCCGGGAAGGCGACCGCTCGAACGTCGTGCTCGTGCTCCTCGCCGGGCACGCGCGGATCCTCTACGGCACACCGGACGGACGCGAGGTCATCGCCGCGGTGCGCGGGGCAGGGGATGTCATCGGGGAGCTCGCCGCGATCGACAAGCTGCCGCGGTCGGCGACGGTGGAGGCACTCGAAGACCTCGAAATTCTCGAGGTACCCGGCGATCGGTTCGCCACACTGTGCCGGACGCGGTCGCGGATGTCCTGGGCGCTTCTGCTCGTCCTCTCCACCCGGCTGCGGTCCGTCGGCAAGCAGTGGCTGGACGTGGGGGGCGGGGCCACCGCGCGGCGGGTCGCCGCTCAGCTCATGCAGCTGGCGATCCAGCACGGCGTGGCGCGCGGACGGGACATCGAAATCGCCGTTCCGGCCACCCAGGCCGAGCTGGCCATGACCGCCGCGATCTCCCGGGAGTCCTGGGCGCGCGCGACGCGCGACCTGCGGCGGCAAGGGGTGATCAGCACCGGCCGGAGACAGGTCACGATCCACCGCCTGGCCGAACTTCGACGTCTTGCGAGCTGAATCCCGCCTTCTGAGTCACCTGACACACAAGGCGCGGCATTCCGGAGGTTTCCTGGATCCACCGAGGAGGAGGGCACTCATGGACCCCAACACCACCGCCGCACCGCGCGGCAGCCGCTGGCGCCGCGGCGTCTACGCCGCCGGGCTGGTCATCCCGTTCACCGCGTCCCAGTTGTGGGCACTGCTGGTGCTGCTGCGGCTCGCGCCGCTCGAAGGCCTCGTCGGCCAGGCCGTCGTGCTCGTCCTGATGGGATCCGTCGCCGCGATCTGGGCGGGGTGGCGGTGGACCTGGCGGCTCGGCAAGGACAAGGACGTTCAGCCCGCCCCCAAGACCCGGATCCCGACATGACGTCCGCGCCGGCGATCGTCGCGGCCATCGTGGCCGCCACCGGCGCCGGACGTCTCCTCAAGCACCTCGGCGGCGTTTTCCGCCGCCGGCCAACCGAAAGGAGCACGGAGATGACCAGCAGGCAGCCATCGTTCCCGCTGCGGATTTACCACTGGCGGTGGGAGATCCTGGCCGTCACGCTGCTCCCCTACGGCGTCGTGACCTTCGCGCTGTGGGCGGGTCCGCTGTGGGCGTCGCTGCTCCTGGCCGGCACGCTCGGCTGGGCGGTGCTGCGCCGGCGCCAGGTCCGCGCCCGGTTCAAGGCGGTGGCGCTGCAGCACCGGCTGCGTGCGGTGTTCCCGCACCTGCGCCTGCCCGGCGGCCGGCCGACCATCCTGTGGAGCCGTCCCCGCGGCGGTGACGTCGTCGTGTCGCTGTACGGGCGCGAGGCCTTCGACCACCTGCACCGCCACCGCTCGGTCCTGGCGGCGGCGTGCTCGGTGCCGGAGGTCTACGTCGACCGGCACCCGCGGTACGCGAGCCTGGTGACGCTCACGATCAGCGCGGACGCGCCGAAGCGCGAGCCGGGCCGGGCTTCCCTGCCGAGCAACGTCGTGCCGCTGCGCGCCCACAGCTGAGCACTGCGCCCGGTGTCCCGCGTCTCGGGCACCGGGCGCGGCACACAGCTACCGCACAGAGAGATCACACGATCACCAAAGCGGCACCCGCGACCGTAGGGGCATGACAGCCACCGCCCCCGCACCGCGGCCCGGGACCGTCCCGGTCGACCTGGCCGGCCCGCGGCCCGTTCTCGACGTCGTCATCCCGGTCTACAACGAAGAGGCCGACCTCGAACCGTGCATCCGACGGCTGCACGCGCACCTGGCCGAACACGTCTCCTACCCCTACCGGATCACCGTCGCCGACAACGCGAGCACCGACGCGACGCTGCAGGTGGCGGAAAGACTGGCCCGCGAGTTCCCCGAGGTGGCCGTCCACCACCTCGACGAGAAGGGCCGCGGCCGCGCGCTCAACGCCGTCTGGCGAGCGTCCGACGCCGCTGTCCTCGCCTACATGGACGTCGACCTCTCCACCGATCTCGCCGCGCTCGGGCCGCTCGTCGCGCCCCTGCTGTCCGGGCATTCGGATCTCGCCATCGGCAGCAGGCTCGCCCGGGGGGCGCGAGTGGTGCGCGGGCCGAAGCGCGAGTTCATTTCCCGGTGCTACAACCTGATCCTCCGCTCGACGCTGGCCGCGAAGTTCAGCGACGCGCAGTGCGGGTTCAAGGCGATCCGCGCTGACGTCGCCCGCGAGCTGCTCCCGCACGTGGTGGACACCGGGTGGTTCTTCGACACCGAACTGCTCGTCCTGGCGCAGCGCGCCGGGCTGCGGATCCACGAGGTGCCGGTCGACTGGGTCGACGACCCGGACTCGTCGGTCAACATCGTCAAGACCGCCACCGAGGACCTCAAGGGCATCGCCCGCGTCACGAAGGCCACTTTCACCGGCGAGATCCCGGTCAGCAAGCTGCGCGAGCAGCTCGGCCGCCAGCCGATCGGCGTCGACGCGCCGGGGGTGCCGCCGCGGCTGGTCACGCAGCTGGTGCGGTTCGCCGCGATCGGCGTCAGCAGCACGCTCGCCTACCTCGTGCTGTTCCTGCTGCTGCGGACCGTCGTCGGCGCGCAGGCGGCGAACTTCGCGTCGCTGCTGGTGACGGCGATCGGGAACACCGCGCTGAACCGGCGGCTCACGTTCGGCATCCGCGGCCGCACCGGCGCCGGGCGGCACCAGTTCGAAGGGCTGATCGTGTTCGGCCTCGGCCTGGCGCTCACGAGCGGCTCGCTGGCCCTGCTCAACGGGTCCACCACGCCCGGCCTCGTCCTGGAGATCACCGTGCTCGTGCTGGCGAACCTCGCCGCCACGGTGCTCCGCTTCCTGCTCCTGCGCGGCTGGGTCTTCAACCCGCGCCGCCAGGCCACCCAGAAGGAGTTCTGATGACCGCCGTCCTGTCCGGTCCCGTGACGCGGGAACCGCGCCACCGCAGGGATTCCGTGGCGCACGCGCCGCCGCGCTGGGTCCGGCCGGCGGTGTTCGGGCTGCTGGCCGCGACCGCCGTCCTCTACTTCTGGAACCTGACCGCGTCCGGTTACGGCAACTCGTTCTACGCGGCGGCCGTGCAGTCCGGGACGCAGAGCTGGAAGGCGTGGCTGTTCGGGTCGCTCGACTCGGGCAACGTCCTGACCGTCGACAAGCCGCCGGCCGCGTTGTGGGTCGGCACGGCGTTCGCGCGGATCTTCGGGTTCTCGAGCTTCACCGTGCTGGCGCCGCAAGCGCTTATGGGTGTCGCTTCGGTCGGGATCCTGTACCTGACGGTGAAGCGGACCGCCGGCCCGGTCGCCGGGCTGCTGGCGGGCGCGGTGCTCGCGGTGACGCCGGTGGCGGCGCTGATGTTCCGGTTCAACAACCCGGACGCGCTGCTCGTCCTGATCATGGTCGCGGGTGCGTACTTCGTCGTGCGCGCCACGGAAAAGGCGAGCCCGGGGTGGCTCGCGCTGGCCGGTGCCGCGATCGGGTTCGGCTTCCTGACGAAGATGATGCAGGCGTTCCTGGTGCTGCCGGCGTTCGGGCTGGCGTACCTGCTCGCGGCACCGGCGTCGCTGGGCAAGCGGCTGCTGCACCTCGGCGGCGCGGTCGTCTCGCTGGTCGTTTCGGCGGGCTGGTTCGTCGCGCTGGTCGAGCTGTGGCCGGCGTCGTCGCGGCCCTACATCGGCGGGTCCGAAGGGGACAGTCTGCTCGAACTCGCGTTGGGCTACAACGGTTTGGGTCGTATCTTCGGCGGCGAGGGCAACGGCGGCATGGGCGGTGGTGGCATGGGCGGCAACACCGGGTTCGGCGGGTCGACCGGCCTGTTCCGGATGTTCGGCGCCAGCTTCGGCACGGAGATCTCCTGGCTGCTGCCCGCCGCGCTGATCGGGCTGGTCGCCGGGCTGTGGTTCACCCGCCGCGCGCCCCGCACCGACCGCACCCGGCTGGCGCTGGTCCTGTGGGGCGGCTGGCTGGTCGTGACGGCGCTGGTGTTCAGCTTCATGAGCGGCACGGTCCACCCGTACTACTCGGTGGCGCTCGCGCCGGCGATCGCCGGGCTGGTCGCGATTTCGGGCCGTGCGCTGTGGCAGGGCCGGGGAAATCTCGCGCCGCGGGCGACGCTGGCCGGGATGGTCGTGGCGACGGCGGTGTGGTCGTTCATCCTGCTGGACCGGACGCCGGACTGGTTCCCGGCGCTGAAGTGGATCGTCGCGGTGCTGGGCGTACTGACCGGCACGGTGCTGGTGATGGGCGTGCCCGCGGCTCGCCGGCTGGTCGCCGTAGTGGCGGCGGTGCTGGTCCTGACCATCGGGGTGTCGTCCGCGGCGTACGGCGTCGAGACGGCGTCGGTGGCCCACAGCGGCTCGATCCCGACGTCCGGCCCGACGTCGAGCGGCTTCGGCGCCGGCGGTGGTTTCGGTGGTGAGGATTCGTCGTCGAGCGCGATCGGTTCGCTGCTGGCCAAGACGACGACCAAGTGGGCCGCGGCGACGACGGGTTCGCAGAGCGCGGCGTCGTTGGAACTGGCCAGCGGCAAGGCGGTGATCGGGATCGGCGGCTGGAGCGGCTCGGACCCGGCGCCGACGCTGGACGAGTTCAAGGCGTACGTGGCGGCGGGCGAGATCAAGTACTACGTCGAAGGAGGCCGGGGTGGTGGGCCCGGCGGTGGTTCGTCGGAGATCACGGATTGGGTGACGGCGAACTTCACCGCCACCACGGTCGACGGCCAGACGGTGTACGACCTGCAGAGCTGACCGCACGCACCAAGGGGGCGTGAGCGCGATCCGGCGCTCACGCCCACTTCGCGCGCAGATGGTGGCTCACATCGCCGACGAGGTCCACCGTCGCCCGGCGCTCCGTGAATTGCCAGCCGGTCTCCGTCTACGTGAAGCGGTCGGCGTAGTGGCCCGCCGCGATCGTCTGCAGCGGGAATCCCGGGACGGCCTGCAGCACCGTGAAGTAAGCACTCCCCGCAGCCGTCGGCCCGGTCACCTCCACGGCCACGTTCGTCGTCACGTGCTTCGTGCGGGGTGTGCCGTCCTCGTACACAATCACCGTGTCGCGCAGCATTCGCTCCGCCGCCGCGCCCCGCAGCGATCCTCCGCTGCCCATGAACAACTGCCCCGGTAGTCGTCCACAAAACGATCTTACAGAGAAAGTATAAGTACCTTCCGTAGCTTGGCGGCGAACGGCGGCAGGGGGCCGCTGGTCAGGGGGTGCACCATGGATCGACGAAAGCTGCTCAAGATCGGCGTCGCCACCGTCGCCGGGGCCGTTCTTCTCGAAGGGACCGCCACCGCCGACACCGGACTCCCGCCGGTGCCGGGGATGCAAGGGGACCGGCGGGCCAACGAACTCTGATACCAGCTCGACGAAATCGCGCTGTACCACCCGTCTCAGGAGGTCCAGGACGCCTATTCCGTCCTCTTCCCCTTCATCCGGCTGAACGCGCCGGAAGGCCTGTACGAAAAGTGGCGGGCGCTGAGCCTGGAACCGGGCTACCCCGGGAACTACGCCGAGTTCGTCAAGCCCGTCGAACAGCCGCTGCGAACGCTCTCGACCTTGCAACTGGGGAACTTCGACCGCTTCTACCGCGGGGACGAACCGGGCCTCATCGGCGCGTTCGCCGCTTTCGGGCAGGGGGTGCTCTTCGACCCGCGACGGGCGCCCGTCGAGTCGGAGGTGCACACCATGGACGGTGATCCGCCGAACGGGTACCACTTCTGGCACGCCGTCCAGCGCGCGCAGATGCTCCTGGACATCGACCGGCGGCGGTGGGCCGCGATCGATCCGCTGCTCGGGTTCGCCTGGGCGCTGCAGTCGATCGCGAAACCTGACCACCGGCACGTCAACCCCGGCCTGCCGCGGGAGCAGGTCCGCGCGCTGGCCCGCTACTGGCTGCCGCGGTCTCCTCGACAACTCGACAGGGACTTCCGGTCGGCGCCCTACCCCGCCTGAACTCCCAGCACCCGCTGGTACGCCGCCCGCAGCTCCGGGCCCGGCTCGATGCCGAGTCGCTCGGCCAGCAACGCCCGGCCGTGGTGATAGGCCTCGATCGCGTCCGCCTGGCGGCCGCTCGCGCAGAGCCCGGCCATGAGCAGGGCCCTGGCGCGTTCCCGCAGCGGGTGTTCGAGGACGAGCGCGGTCGCGTCGGGCACCGCCCGCAAGTGTTCGCCCGACGCCACTTCCGCCTCGATCCGGCCTTCCAGGACCGCCAGCCGGAGTTCCTCGAAGCGCGCCGACTCGCCCGCGCGCAACGGCTCGGCGACGTCGGCGAGCACCGGGCCGCGCCACAGCTCCAGTGCGGCGCGAAACGCCTTCGCCGCGGGGCCCGGCCGTCCCGCGCGCAGGTCGTTGTGGCCCGTCTCGGCCAGCCGCTCGAACTCCTCGGCGTCGACCGTGCCGCACGGGGTCAGCAGGTAGCCGCCGCCCGAGCGGACGAGCCGGGCGGGCCGGCCCAGCGCGGTGCGCAGGCGGGAGACGTACGTGCACACCTGCGCGTCCACGGTCGACGGCCGCTCGGCGTCCCACAGCAGCGAAACCAGCCGCTCGTCGGGCACCACCCGACCGCGGGCCAGCAGCAACGCCGCCAGCAGCGTCCTCGGCGTGCGCCCGCCGAGCACCGCCGGGCGGCCGTCGGCACGCGACACCGCCAGCGGCCCGAGCATCCGGAACTCCATGCCCCCACCCCGTTCCCACCGTACGCGGAACAGCACAGCGAAGTCTCAGACGGCCCACAGGTTCGGCGCGGATCATGGCAGTCAGAGGGGATGAGGAGGCCGCGATGATCACCACCCGTCCGGGGTACCCGCGCTGGCACACCGCGAGCGCGCAGGGCCCCCGCTCGCTCAACGCCGACGCCGTCGGGGCGTACGCCGCCGCCGGTGGGCCCGGCGTCGTCTTCGCGCTCGCCGACGGGGTCGGCGACGATCCCGCCGCGGCCAAA
This sequence comes from Amycolatopsis lexingtonensis, assembly GCF_014873755.1. Lineage (NCBI taxonomy): Bacteria > Bacillati > Actinomycetota > Actinomycetes > Pseudonocardiales > Pseudonocardiaceae > Amycolatopsis > Amycolatopsis lexingtonensis. The sequence continues at coordinate 10,200,340 of NZ_JADBEG010000001.1, read as the reverse complement.
GCCGCCCGTGCCGCCGCCGCGGCCGCCGCTCGGACTCCGGTCCACAAAGGACCGGTCGAGGCCGTGCTCGCCGCGCAGCGCGCCGTGCGCGAGCAGACCGGCGGGGACGCCGTGCTCGTCGTCGCGATGCCCGCCGGGCACGGCGGCTACCGCATCGCCTGGGTCGGCGACGCCCGCGCGTACTCCTGGGACGGCACCACGCTCTCGCGGCTGACCACCGACCACACGCTCGCGGAGTACTTCCGCGCTCGCCACCAGCCGGTGACGCCGCGGATGGAGCACGTCGTCACGACCAGCGTCCGCACCGCCGAACCGCACGAGATCGGCACGGCGGAGACCACGAGCGCGGGCCTGCTGCTGACCAGCGACGGCATCCACAAGCCGCTCGCCGGCAGCGGCATCCGCGCCGTGCTGGCCCAGCCGGGCACCGGTGCCGCCGAACTCGTCGAGGCGGCGCTGGCCCGCGGCGGCTCCGACAACGCGACCGCCATCTACGTCGAACCCCTGGAGGCCGGCGCCACGACGGTGCGATTTCCCGTCGCCGCGTGACGCCGGTTAGCCGCGTTTCAGCTGCCGGTACTCGCGCAGCACGAGGACGATGATCACGACGTCCAGCGCGGCGAAGAACGGGAGCGCGATCGAGTGGGTGTGCACGGCCCGGAAGATCTCGTAGACCACGAAGGCGGCGAGGATGACGGCCGCCACGGGGTAGGCGCGGACGATCTTCCGGGCCAGCGCCCACACCAGGCCGAGCTTGATGAGCCCGTGGGCGAGCAGGTAGGCGACGGCGAACGTCTTGGTGTCGCCGTCGATGAAGTTCTCGGTCGCCGACTGGAGGTGCCGCGCCAGCGTGCCCGAGGGGTCGCCGAGCAGGTCACGGGTGATCACGGCGTGGGTGAAGCCGCTGACGGCCGACGCCGGGATGAAGGCGAGGATCAGGGCCCCGACGACCTGCAGAGCGCCGTCGAGGCCCTTGATCGCGATGGCGATCCGGAAGAACTTCTCCGTCGCCGTGGTCTTCGCTTCCGTCATGCTCCCAGCTCAGCACAAACCGCAGGTCAGCGCACCTGGGACAGAGCGGGCGGAACGGACGTCGTGCCCCATTCCGTGGGAGCGTCGCTCAGCGAGAACCGGATCTTGCCCGCGCGGAGCAGGTCCGCGTGAGAGATCCAGCTGCGGTCGTAACCGCGCGACCCGATCCGGACGTCCTTTGTGTACTGGAGCTTCGCCGCGCTCGCGCCGGGTGCCTCGATCTCGATCTTGCGGCCGCCGGCCGGGCGGATCTCGACCTTCTCGAACATCGGCGTGCTGAGCAGGTACGTCCCGGAGCCGGGCTGGGCTTCGAAGACGCCGGTCATGCCGAAGACGAGCCACGACGAGATGGTGCCGAGGTCGTCGTTGCCGGGCATGCCGTACGGCGTGTCGGTGAAGAGCGTCCGCGCCGCGCGCAGCACGGCCGAGGTCTTCCACGGCGCGCCCGTCCAGCTGTACATCCAGGGCGCGTGCAGGTCGGGTTCGTTGTTCGGGTTGAAGGCGAAGTTGTTGTGGTAGTCGTACGCGCCGTGGACCCACGAGTCCTTGGCGGCCTTCGCCGGGTCGGTCAGCAGCAGCGGGATGTCGAAGAACGTGTCGAGCCGCTTTTCGGCCTGCGCCGGGCCGCCCATCAGGCCGAACAGTTTCGCGGTGTCCTGCTGGGCGAGCCACTGGTACTGCCACGGCGTGCCTTCGTGGAAGCCGGTCGACTGCGCCGGGTCGGGGTCGCCCACGCCGGTGCCGTCCGCCGCGCGCGTGCGCGGGAACCCGGTGAAGCCGTGGGATTCGACGCTGGTGTCCCACAGTTTCGCGAAGTTGCCGCAGCGCGCGGAAAGCGTCGCCACCTTGTCGCGGTAGCCCAGCCCGGCCGCCATGGTCGACAGCGCGCAGTCGGCGAGGGCGTACTCGAGGGTCGCCGAGCCGGCCTGGCGGGTGTCACCGTAGGTGTAGCCCGGGAGGTCCTGGTAGCCGATCCAGCCGTTCTTCACGTAGCTCGGGTTGCCGTCGCGGCCGCGGAAGATCGACTGGTCCTTCGGGACTTCGTTGGCGTTGCGCCACAACGCGTCGAAGAGCTGACGCGCGGTCTTGTCGTCCAGGATGCCGCGGCGGTAGTTGTCGACCACCCACGGCGTGACGGGGTCGCCGCTCATCACGTTCGTCTCGCCGCCGCCCAGCGCCCAGCGCGGGACCCAGCCGCCGTCCTGGTAGATCTTGAGGACGGACTTGGTCATGTCCGCGGCCTTGTCCGGGTGCAGCAGCGCGACGAGCTGGTTCTGCGAACGGTAGGTGTCCCAGAGCGAGAACATCTGGTAGTACGTGTCCCGGCTCCGGTGCACGGCGTCGTCGAAGCCGCGGTAGGAACCGTCCACATCGGACCCGACGGACGGGTGCAGCAGCGACCGGTACAGCGCGCTGTAGTAGGTGCGCTGGTCGGCGGTCGTCCCGCCGGCGACGCGCAGCCGGTTCAGCTCGTCCTTCCACGTGTCGTGAGCCGCGTTGCGCGCCTTGTCGAACGACCGGGGCTGCTCGGCGGCGCGGTTCAGCCGGGCGCCGTCGATCGAGGTGTAGGACAGGCCGACGGAGGCGCCGACCTGCTTCTTGTCGCTGCCGAAGGTCAGCCACGCGCCGGTGCGCTGGGAGCCGAGCTTCGCGTCACGCTGGTTCGGCGTCAGCTTCGAGTCCGTCCAGGTGCCGAAGCCGGTGAACGCGCGGTCGAACTTGGCGCTGAAGAAGACCTTGTAGCGCTCCTTCTGCGTCTCCCAGCAGAAGTTGCCGCCCTGCAGCCAGCCCTCGACGGTGTCGTCGCCGACGACGTGGACGTCACCGGCGTAGGTGTAGCCGTTGCTCTCGCCGACCTCGATGAGGACGTTCTGGCTCGCGCCGTCCGGGAAGGTGTAGCGGTGCTGGCCGGTGCGCTGGGTGGCGGTCAGCTCGGCTTCGACGCCGTTGCCGAGCTTGACGCCGTAGTACCCGGGCCCGCGGGTCTCGTCGGCGTGGCTGAACTTCGCGCCGTACTGCGCGGGATCGCTGCTGGTCACGGCACCGGTGGTGGGCATGAAGCGGAAGTTGCCCATCGTCTGGCAGCCGACACCGGAGAGGTGGGTGTGGCTGAAGCCGAGGGTCGTGTCCTGGGCGTAGTCGTAGGACGCGTACTTCTTGAGCTGGGTGTCCGGGCTGAGCTGGACCATCCCGAACGGGGTGGTGGCGCCCGGGAAGGTGGTGCCGTCCCCGTTGTTGCCGATCGAGGTGTCGACGAGCGTGGTGGGGTCGTCGGCGAATCTCGGCCCGGCGGCTTGCGCGGGCGTCGCGAGGGCCAGCGTCGTGGCTCCGGCGAGCAGGGTGGCAAGGACGCGCGTCCGCGTTCCCATCCGTGTCCTCCTGACAACGTTGTCACATCAACGGTGAGATCCTTTCCGTTGTCCGGTGGACATTGCAAGCCCCGGACGTCGGCTCAGCTCAGGTGCGTCACGTGCCCGTCGAGGATGGTCGCCGTCACCGGGAGGTTCCGCAGGTCGGACGGCGACAGCGTCGACGGGTCCGTCGCCGTCACCATCAGGTCCGCGACGTCCCCCACCGCCACTCCGCGGCGGCCGCCCGAAGAGGCCGCCAGCGCCTCGGTGAACGGGATCGACTGCTCCGGGTGCCACGGCGGCCGCTCGTCGTCGGTCCGGGCGACGGCCGAGGCGATGCCGTCCCACGGGTCGAGGGGCGCGACCGGGGCGTCCGAGCCGAACTCCAGGCGGGCGCCCGACTCCAGCAGCGAACGGTACGGAAACGCCCGCTCAGTCCGGCCGTGCCAGTAGCGGTCCGCGACGTCCCGGTCGTCCGGCTGGTGGGCGGGCTGGATCGACGCCACCAGGCCCAAAGCCGCGAACCGGGGGATGTCTGACGCCGAGAGCAGCTGGGCGTGCTCGATGCGGCCCGGGCAGCCGAGCTCCTCGAACGCGTCCAGCGCGATCGTGTTGGCGTGGTCGCCGATCGCGTGGACCGCCGGGAGCAGGCCGTGGTCGAAAGCCCGCCGCATCAACGGAAGCAGCGCGGCGGGCGGGAGTTCGAGCAGTCCCGGTGACTCGCTGCCGGGGTACGGGTCGTGGCAGTAGGCCGTGCGGGTGTTGAGGGAGCCGTCCACGAAGAGCTTGAACGGGCCGACCGTGAGGCGCCCGCCGGCGTCCGGGAGGACGTCGCCCGTGCGGTGGCCGCGCTCGATGGTCTGGTCCAGCAGGTGCTTCGCGATCACGCACGAGACCCGGGTCGCCGGGGTGCCCCGGCGGGTCCAGTCCGCCACCGTGTCCGCGTACTCGTAGTCGACGATCTGCGTGACGCCGCGGGCGGCCGCCGCGGCGAGCGCTTCCGCGACCCACGCGTCCTGGGTGTCGATCGACGCGGTCGGGAGCTGGGCCGTCGCGCTCATGCAGTCGGCCTCCAGCAGGACGCCGGTCGGGTGGTCGCGGCCGATCAGCTTCAGGGCCGCCGGGCTCAGCCAGAGCGTGTGGAGGTCCGCGCTGAACAACGCGACCGCGCGGCCGGGGAGCGCGCGCTGCAGCATGTCCTTGTGCGGCAGGTCCGGCCACAGCCCGTCGCGGAAGCCCGCGCCCACCACCAGCTCCGTCTGCGGGGCCGGCGTCGCCAGCAGGTGCGCCAGCAGCAGTTCGATGGCCTGCGCCGCCGACCGGGCCGCGTCCAGGGGGATGCGACGGCGGGACGTCGCCCACTGCACGACGTGGACGTGCGCGTCCACCAAACCCGGCAGCAGCGTGCCGCCGTGGCCGTCGACCACCCGCGCGGCGAACCCGGGCGCCCCCGGCTCGGTGATCGCCGTGACGCGGCCGTCGTTGACCCGGACGTCCGCGAGCTCGCCGCCGAGCCCGGGGCGCACGCGGCGCAGCAGGAGATCGTCCATGCCGTTACCTTGCCAGCCGGACCCCATCCGGGTGAAGCACGGCTTGAGATGGGAAATATCCGGGTACTAGCTAGTGTTGTTTCCACTGGCAGCCGTCGCCCGCCGAAGGGTCAGGGCCGGTCCATGGGCGCCGCCTTCACAAGCCGCGCAGGGTTCGACTCCCTCGGTTGCCGCCGACATCCGTGAATGCCACATCCACGGACTTAAGGTCCCTCAATGTGGCATTCACGGCTTTACCCGACCGGGATGTCCCGGCGCCGCAACGCGATCAGGCCGACGGCGCCGGCCGCGCCCGCGATCAGGACCAGCCAGAGCACCGGCGGCAGCGAGAACGTTCCGCCCGGCAGGCGCGCCAGGTGCTGGAACGGCGAAATCCCCAGCACCGCGGGACTCCACCGCAACGCCGTCCCCACCAGCGACAGCAGCAGGAACGCCCCCAGCAGCCCCCACGCCGCCGCGGCGAAGCGCGGGGCGAAGCCGATCAACGCCACCGCCAGCCCGGCCAGCACCCACACCGCGGGCAGCTGGGCCAGCGCCGCCGGGACCAGTGACGCACCCGTTCCGTACGCCGCGCCGGTCGCCAACCCCGTGACCGCCAGCAGGAACGTCGAGCCCAGCACCGCGAACAGCCCGTGCGCCGACGCCCAGCCGAGCCGCCCGACCGCCGTCGCCAGCACCGGTTCCGCGCGGCCCGCCGCCTCCTCGGCACGCAGCTTCAGCGTCGCCTGCACCGCGTAACCCGCCGCCGCCAGGCCGAACAGCGTCATCGTGCCCGCCAGGTACGCGTCCGTCACCGCGCCACCGCCGCCCACGCGGGAGAACACCTCCGCGACGGCGGGGTTGTCGCGCATCATGCCCGTGACGTTCTGCGCGACCCCGCCCATCAGCAGCCCGATCAGCGCGAGGCAGCCGGTCCAGACCACGAGCGTCCCCCGCTGCAGCCGCCAGGCCAGCGCCCACGGCGAGCGCAGCGACGCCTTCGCCGTCGCCCGGCCCAGCCGGGCCGGGAGCAGCGCCGCGCCGAGGTCCCGCCGCGCGGACAGCAGAACCGCCGCCGCGAAGAACAACACGGTCGCGAAAACGCCCAGCGCGAGGACCCACCACCGCTCGCCCGCGAACGGCCGCAGCCGGTGCGCCCAGCCGATCGGCGACAGCCACGCGAGCCACCCCGCCGAGTCGCTGCTGTCCCCGGCCGCGCGCAGCAGGAACGCCAGGACGAGCCCGCCGATCCCGATCCCCCGCGCGCCGCTCGCACCCCATGTCAGCTGCGCCGCGACCGCGCCGACCCCGGCGAACACCCAGCCGCACAAGGAAAACCCGAGCCCCAGCGCGAACGCCCCCGCCACCGGAACGCCTTGCGCGGCCAGCCCGGCACCCACGAGCAGGCCGTAGCCGAGGCTCGCCCCGCACGCGGCGAGCACCGCGGCCGCCAAGCCCGCGTGCCGCCCGACGACGGTCGCGCCGGTCAGCTCCCGGCGACCGGCCTCCTCCTCGGTCCGGGTGTGCCGGATCACCGTGAGCAGCGCGATCAGCCCGGCCACGACCGGGACGAACCCGCACTGCCAGGCGAGCAGGTTCCCCACCGACGAGCCGTAGAGCGGGCCGTTGCGGACCACGAACGTCGCACTAGCGGCGTTGAGGTCGTAGAAGTGCTGTCGCGACGCCGCGTCCGGGTACGCCGCCTCGATCGAGGACAGGTATCCCATCGGCGCCGCTGTCAAGGCGACGATCCACAGTGGCATCAGCAGCCGGTCGCGGCGGAGCACCAGCCGCAGCAGGGCGAAGGTCCCGGTCATCGCACCGCTCCGACCGGCTCGTAGTGGCGGAGGAACAGCTCCTCGAGCGTCGGCGGGCGGCTGACCAGGTTCCGCAGCCCGGCTTCGGCCAGGTGCCGCATCACGTCGTCCAGCGCGGGCTGGTCGACGGACAGGTGGACGTGCGAGCCGTACGTGCTCAGGTCGTGGACGCCCGGCAGCGACGCCAGATCCGCCGGCACGTGCGCGAGCGACGCGTCGATCGTGATGCGGCCGAGGTGCCGCAGCTCGTCGAGGGTGCCCGACTCGACGGTGCGGCCGGCCCGGATGATCGTGACGCGGTCGCACAGCGCCTCGACCTCGGACAGGATGTGCGAAGAGAGCAGCACCGTCCGGTCGCCGCGGGCTCGCTCCTCGTCGACGACCTGCCGGAACGCCTCCTCCATCAGCGGATCGAGCCCGGACGTCGGCTCGTCGAACACCAGCAGCTCCACATCGGACGCCAGCGCCGCGACGAGCGCGACCTTCTGCCGGTTGCCCTTCGAGTACGTCCGGCCCTTCTTGCGCGGGTCGAGGTCGAACCGCTCGATCAGCTCCGCGCGCCGCTTGACGTCGAGGCCGCCGCGCAGCCGGCCGAGCAGGTCGATGACCTCGCCGCCGGTGAGGTTGGGCCAGAGGGTGACGTCGCCCGGCACGTACGCGAGCCGCCGGTGCAGCCGCGTCGCGTCGGCCCACGGGTCGCCGCCGAGCAGGGTGGCGCGGCCGCCGTCGGCCCGCATCAGCCCCAGCAGGACGCGGATCGTCGTGGTCTTGCCGGCGCCGTTGGGCCCGAGGAAGCCGTGTACCTCGCCGGTGTGGACGGTCAGGTCGAGCCCGTCGAGGGCTTTCGTCCGGCCGAACGCCTTGGTGAGGCCGTCCGCGGTGATCGCTTCGGCCATCGTCATTCCTTCCGTTGGTACGCGGCCAGCGCTTCGCGGGCCTTTTCGAGGACTTCGGTGGTGGCGAGCGGGTTCAGGAACAGGTGCCCGGCGGCCGCTGACATCCGCAGCATCGCCTCGCTCGTGCCCGGCTCCTCGCCGAGCGCGCGGGCGACGTGGTCCTGCAGGATCATCAGCCCGCCGGTCATCGCGGCGAGCGCGGCGGCGACGCCCCGCGGGTCGGGCACGTCCATGCCCTGCTCCCGGAAGTAGCGTTCGGTTTCGTCGACGATCTCCACGAACTGCACCGCCGCGGCTTCGGAGCCGTCGATCATCGCGCGCCCCAGGTACCGGCGGTACAGCAACTGGCGGGCGTCGAACGTCGGGAGGAACCCCGGGTTCGCGGCCCCCTTCGCCAGTACGTCTTCCTTGAACTTCATTAGCTCGTCGAAGACGTAGCTGTCACAGGCCTCGCGCAGGCCGTCCTTCGAGCCGAAGTGGTGGCGGATCAGCCCGCCCGACACCCCGGCTTCCTCGGCGATGTCCAGGATCGACGTCTTTTCCATGCCGCGTTCGGTGAACAGCCGGATGGCGGCGTCGCGGATCCGGGCCCGCGCGGTGAGGTCTTCGGTGCTCATGCGTGTCCTATACGTGCGTGTAGTCGACTACATGTGAATGTAGTCGACTACACGCACATATAGCAAGGCGGCACTTTCACGTGAAAGTGCCGCTTCGGGTTGCCGCCTAACCGGTCAGCCCACTAGGCCATTCGGCTCGCAACCAATTGCGGTCTTTGGGCTAACTGTCTTATTGCTGACGAAGATCCCACACGGTGTACTGCTCGGACGCACATCTTCACGAAGGGTCGTTTCAGTGACACAGCACAGATCGCGCTGGAGACGGCGGGCCGGGATCACCGTCCTCGCCACCGCACTCGGCGCCTCCGTCCTCGGCGTCGCCGTTCCCGTGGCGTCCGCCCAGCAGGCGCCGCCCTCGACCGGCGCGGCCGACGGCAAGACCCTCGACGAGCACGACCGCGCGCTCGTCGCCGAAGCCGAGAAGGCCGGCAAGCCCGAAGTCACGCTGCTGATCGCGGCCGAGAAGGGCCAGACCGGCGCGGCCGTCGACCAGCTCAAGGCGCTCGGTGGCGTCGTCCAGTCCACCGACACCAAGCTCGACTACGTCAAGGTCACCATCCCGCCCGAGAAGGCGGAGAAGGCCGCGAAGCTCAAGGCGGTCAACGCCGTCGACGTCGACGGCCTCATCATGCGCGACGACCCGAAGCCCGACGGCGCGACCACCCCGCTGCCGCAGCCGGCCCCGGGCAAGGACACCCCGCGCGTCAACCCGTACCTGCCCACCGGGGACACCTACGCGGCGCAGTTCGGCCAGGTCCTGCCCAACTGGGACGGCAAGGACACCACGGTCGCGGTGCTCGACTCCGGCGTCGACCTCGACTCCCCCGCGCTGGCCACCACCAGCCACGGCGAACGCAAGATCGTCGACTGGTACAACGCCAACGCCACCAACTCCGGCGACGGCACCTGGGTCAAGCAGTCCACGCAGACCTACACCGGCACCTTCACCGCGAACGGCAAGACCTGGACGGCCCCGGCCACCGGCGGCCCGTACACGTTCGGCGTGTTCGGCGAGACCGCGGGCGACCTGGGCGGCGCGGACAGCGAGACCGGCGGTGACATCAACCGCGACGGCGACCGCGCCGACTCGTGGGGCGTGCTGCTCGACCCGGCGACCAAGGAGGTCCGGGTCGACCTCAACGGCAACGGCGACTTCACCGACGAGAAGCCGATGACCGACTACGCCAAGAAGTACGACTACGGCTTCTTCGGCACGGACAACCCGGCGACCGACGTCGCCGAGCGGATGGCCTTCGTGGTCCAGACCGACAAGCCGGGCTACGTCGGCATCGGCATCGCCGGCGCCGAGCACGGCTCGCACGTCGCGGGCATCGCCGCCGGCAACGACCTGTTCGGCGGCAAGATGGACGGCGCGGCCCCGGGCGCGAAGCTCCTGGCGGTCAAGGTCTGCCTCACCGGCACCGCCTGCACGTCGTCGGGCCTGATCGACGGTGTCGTCTACGCGGCCAGCCACGGCGCCGACGTCATCAACATCTCGATCGGCGGCCTGCCGGCGCTCAACGACGGCAACAACGCCCGTGCGGAGCTCTACAACCGCACGATCGCCGAGTACAACGTCCAGATCTTCATCTCGGCCGGCAACAGCGGCGCCGGGGCGAACACCGTCGGCGACCCGTCGGTGGCCACGGACGCGATCTCGGTCGGCTCGTACATCACCAAGGAGACCTGGCTGTCGAACTACGGCTCGGTCACCAAGAACGCCGAGTCGCTGCACCCGTTCTCCTCGCGCGGCCCGCGCGAGGACGGCGGCTTCAAGCCGGACATCATCGCGCCCGGCGCGGCGATCGCGACCATCCCGCGCTGGGAAGCGGGAGGCCCGGTGGCCGGTACGTACGGCCTGCCCGCGGGCTACGCGATGCTGCAGGGCACGTCGATGGCGTCGCCGCAGGCGACCGGCGCGGCGGCACTGCTGGTGAGCGCGTACAAGGCGACGCACAAGGGCCAGCGGCCGCCGGTCGCGCAGCTGCGCTCGGCCATCAAGTCGACCGCGCGGTTCGTGCCGGGCATCGGCGCGTACGCCCAGGGCGCGGGCCTGTTCAACGTCCCGGCCGCGTTCGTCGCGCTGTCGCTGAACCCGAAGCCGGACGCCGTTTCGACGTCGGTCGAGGTGCACACCGCGCTGTCGGGCCTGCTGGCCACCCCGAACACGGGCGTGGGCATCCACGACCGCGAAGGCGTGACCACGGGCAAGTCCTACACCCGCACGTACACGATCACCCGCACCACGGGTTCGGCGCAGCCGGTGCCGTACTTCGCGCGGTGGACCGGCAACGACGGCACGTTCTCGTCGAAGTCCACGGTGGTCCTGCCGCTGAACACGCCGGTGAAGTTCGACGTCAAGGTCGACCCGAAGACCGCGGGCGCCCACTCGGCGGTGCTGAACCTCGACAACCCGCTGACCATCGGCATCGACGTGCAGACCCTCAACACGGTCTTCGCGCCGCAGGAGTTCACTGCGGACAAGGGCTACCAGGTCGACGTGTCCGGCAAGATCGCCCGCAACCAGGCGACCAGCTACTTCGTGCGGGTGCCGCAGGGCGCCAGCGCGCTGAAGGTCGACCTGGACGCCGGCGCCGGCGCCCCGGGCAAGGGCCAGGTGCGGTTCCTGCGCTACGACCCGACCGGCGTCCCGGCCGAGGCCAGCACGTCCACGACGTACTGCTACCTCCCCGACGCGGGTGCCGGCTGCCCCGGTGGCACGCCGACCAGCCGCACGATCGCCAACCCGCTCCCGGGCGTGTGGGAGATCGTCGTCGAGGCGCGCCGGACGTCCGATGTGGCCGACGCGGCGTACAAGCTGTCGGCTTCGGTGCTGGGCACGGCGATTTCGCCGAACCCGGACACCATCGCCTCGGCCACGCTGGGCGCGCCGATCGCGCGGTCCTACACCGTGACGAACACGCTGGGCGCGTTCACCGGAAAGCTGAACGGCGCCACGCTGGGCAGCGCGAAGGCGGCGCGGCCGTCGATCGGCGAAGGCGCGCAGCAGCAGTACCAGATCGCGGTGACGCCGGGCTCGACGTCGCTGACGGCCACGATCGGCAAGACGTCCGACACCGGCGCCGACCTGGACCTGGTGCTGTACAACTGCACGACCGGCTCCTGCGTGCAGGCGGCGGTCAGCGCGGACGGTGACTCCGAGGAGTCGGTGACCGTGGCCAACCCGGCCGCGGGCACCTGGGTCGCGCTGGTCGACGGGTACGCGGTGCCCGCCGGCACGACCGAGTTCGACTACCTCGACGTGTTCACCAACCCGGGCTTCGGCTCGGTCGCGGTGACCGACGCCAACGCGGCGCACGCGTCGGGCAGCTCGTGGACGGTCCCGGCGACGGTGACGGTCAACGCGGCCCCGGCCGCCGGCCGGACCCTGCGCGGTCAGCTGACCGTGCAGACCGACACCGGTGTCACGGTCGGCTCCTCGCTGGTGCTGATCAACGCCGTGAGCTAGTCCCGCTCAACGGAAACCGCCCTGGGTTCGCCCGGGGCGGTTTTCGTTGTATTGGTGGGTTTCCGACGCAAGTTTGCGTATGTGCGGTGAAGTGTTGCCCTGGTTCGGGGCGGGTCCGTATGGTCTGGAACATGCGCCGGATTTCGACGTTCTTCGCCGCGCTTCTTTTGCTGGCGGCCACTTTGCCGGGTGCCGCGCACGCGGCCTCGCTGTCTTCCCGGACCCACCTCTTCTACTACCCCTGGTACGGCGGCAGTTCCACCGGTTACCGGCACTGGACGCAGGGCGGCCACACGCCCCCTGCCGACATCGGCGCGAACTTCTACCCGGTGCTGGGGCCGTACGACTCCGGTGATTTCTCCGGTGCGGTCGAACAGCACATGCGCTGGATCGAGCAGTCCGGCGCCGGGGTGATCGTGTACAGCTGGTGGGGCCAGGGGTCCTATGAGGACGGTCTGGCGGCCGGCGTGCTGGAAGCCGCGGCCCGGCACGGGATCAAGGTCGCGTGGCACCTCGAGCCCTACAGCGGGCGGACGGCGGCGTCCACTGTGGCCGACGTTAACTACATCCTGGGGCGGTACGGTTCGAGTCCCGCCTTCTACCGCGAAGGCGGCCGCGGCGCGTTCTACGTCTTCGAGAGCCTGCGGATCACCGACTGGACGGCACTGGACCAGGTCCGCTCGTCGGCGATCGTGCTGGCGCAGACGACCGACACGAGCAAGGTCGCGCACTTCGGCGGGATGTACACCTACGACGCGATCGCCGGGGCCACCGCACCGGGCTGGCGCGAGGCCGGCGAGTACTGCGAGGCGAACGGGCTCGTGTGGGCGCCTTCGGTGGGTCCCGGGTACGTCGACGACCGCGCGGTGCCGGGCAACACGACCCCGACCCTGTCGCGCGACAACGGCGCGACCTACGACCGCGAGTGGCAGAACGCGCTTTCTTCGCAGGCCGACTGGGTTTCGGTGACGTCGTTCAACGAATGGCACGAAGGGTCGGTCATCGAGCCCGCGCGGTCTTCGCCGCCTGCTGCCGGGTACGAGACGTTCGCCGGGGCCTACGGAACGTCTGGGGCGGCTTCGGAGACCGCTTACCTGGACCGGACCCGCTACTGGACGGCTCAGCTGGGCGGACCGCCGCCCGCGTCGGTCAACCTGGCGCAGGGGCGGCCGGTCACCGCGAGCGGGTCGCAGGCCCGTTGACGGCGCGCCCCAATGTGGCCTTCGGTGCGTCACACGCACCCAAGGCGGCCTTCGGTGCACCAGACGCAACCAAGGCCGCCTTGGGGCGCCAGACAACACCGGGCGGCCGTCCGAAGTGGAGGCTTACGCCTCCTGAGCCCGGCTGACGAACGGCGCCGGGTCGGCGAGCACGCGGTGCACGACCCGGCCCGCCGCCCCGAGCGTCGCGGCGTCGCCGCCGAGGCGTGAAGCCGTCAGCACCGGGGGTGCGCCGCGGAGACCGCCGAGGCGGGTGGCCAGTACCTCCGACACCGGGCCGGACAGCCACGGGTACAGCTGCGTGAACACCCCGCCCAGCACGATGCGGTCGAGGTCCAGGAGGTTCACCGCCGACGTCAGGGCGATGCCGAGGGCCTTCCCGGCGGCGTCGCACGCATCCCGCGCCGCGCGGTCGCCGTCCGCCAGTGCCGCCACGAACGCGGGGAGCGTCGGCGCGTTTCCGGCCGCCAGCAACGCTTCCTGGCCCGCGAAGGTTTCCAGGCAACCGCTCCCGCCGCAGCGGCAGAGCGGGCCCTGGGGTGCGACCACGACGTGGCCCAGCTCGCCGGCCAGGCCGCGGGCGCCGGCGAACAGCGTGCCGTCGACGACCAGGCCGGCGCCGATGCCGACTTCGCCGGAGACGTAGAGGAAGTCGCGTTCGCCGTCGCCGTACCAGAGCTCGCCGAGGGCCGCGAGGTTCGCTTCGTTGTCCAGCTCGACCGGGATCGGCAGGCGCAGCAGGTCGGCCGGGCGGACGTCCTGCCAGCCGAGGTTGGGCGCGCTGAAGAGCACGCCGTCGCCGACCGGGCCGGACACCGCGAGCACCGCGCCCGCGACCTCGAGGCCGAGCCGGTGGGTCTCGGTGAGCGCCTCGGTGGCGAGCGCCTGCAGCTCACCCAAGACCTTCTTCGGCCGCGAACCGCGGTTGTCGCGTTCGCGGCGGGCGGCGAACCGGACGCCGCCGGTGAGGTCGAGCACGCGCACGGCGAGGTAGTCGACGTTGATTTCGAGCCCGAGCGACGCCACGCGGGCCCCGCTGAGCACGACTTCCACGCCGGGACGGCCGCGTTCGCCCGCCCGGGCCGGCCCGGTCTCGGCGAGCAGCCCCGCGTCGACCAGGTCGCCGACCAGCTTGCTCACCGTGGACTTGGTCAGACCGGTGACCTCGGCGAGCGCGGCGCGGGTAAGGGCGCCGCCGCGGTGGACCGCGCCCAGCACGACCTCGAGGTTGCGGGCGCGCATCTCCTCGTGCCGCACGGCCTGGGTCATCTGTCCCCTCCTGCTGTGCACTTTAACCGGCCCCCTTGACGCCCGGGACCCCACGGCGCATATTTAGTCTACAACGTGAACTAAATGAAGGGACAGTCATGGACGACTACGCCCCCCGGCCGGCCGACAAGTTCACCTTCGGCCTCTGGACCGTGGGCTGGCCGGCGAACGACCCGTTCGGGGTCGCGACGCGGCCGCCGCTGGACCCGGTGGAGAGCGTCCACCGGCTGGCGGAGCTGGGCGCGTACGGCGTGACCTTCCACGACGACGACCTGCTGGCCACCGAGCCGGACCGCGACAAGGCGATCGAGGCGTTCCGCAAGGCACTGGCCGAGACCGGCCTGAAAGTGCCGATGGCGACGACGAACCTGTTCACCCACCCGGTGTTCAAGGACGGCGGCCTGACCAGCAACGACCGCGATGTCCGCCGCTACGCGCTGCGCAAGGTCCGCCGCAACCTCGACCTGGCGGCCGAGCTGGGCGCCGAGACGTACGTCGTGTGGGGCGGCCGCGAGGGCGCCGAGTCCGACGCCGCGAAGGACGTCCGGGCGGCGCTGGACCGCTACAAGGAGGGCCTCGACCTCCTCGCGGACTACGTCGTCGAGAAGGGCTACTCGCTGCGGTTCGCGCTCGAGCCGAAGCCGAACGAGCCGCGCGGCGACATCCTGCTGCCAACGATCGGGCACGCGCTGGGCTTCATCTCCCAGCTGGCGCGGCCGGAGATGTTCGGGCTGAACCCGGAGGTCGGGCACGAGCAGATGGCGGGCCTGAACTTCGTGCACGGCATCTCGCAGGCGCTGTGGCAGGGCAAGCTGTTCCACATCGACCTGAACGGCCAGCACGGCCCGAAGTACGACCAGGACCTGATCTTCGGCCACGGCGACGTGAAGAGCGCGTTCTTCCTGGTGGACCTGCTGGAGAACGGCGGCTACGAGGGTCCGCGGCACTTCGACTACAAGCCGCTGCGCACGGAGGACCCGTCCGACGTCTGGGTCTCGGCGGCGGCGAACATGCGGACCTACCTGATCCTGAAGGAGAAGTCGGCGGCGTTCCGGGCCGACCCGGAAGTGGTCGAGGCGCTCGCCGCGTCCCGGGTGCCGGACCTGTCGACCCCGACGCTGGCCCCGGGCGAGACGTTCGACGACGTCCTGAACGACGACTTCGACGTGGAGGCGGCGGCCCAGCGCGGGTACCACTTCACCCGGCTGAACCAGCTGGCACTGGAGCACCTGCTCGGCGTGCGGTAGCAGGCTCGATCGCTCTCGGACACCGTCTGTGTCCGAGAGCGATCCGGCAGGTGGAGACCTTCTTTTTGCTTCACACTAGGTGACCTCTTGCAGCTGTCCGTAAACTTGGCTGCATGACAGAGGGGGATCCGGCAACCGACGAGCCCGCGGTGACCGCCTGCGCAAAAGCAGTCGGAGCGCGGACCGGCACTCTCCGCGAGTTCGATCGGGCGTTCGTCAGGGCGACGGTTTACGGTCGTCGTCCGGCCCGGCCGGGGGCCGAGGTGGTCGAAGTCAGCGAACGCGGGACGTGGACGTTCGTCTTCTCCACACCCCAGCGGCTCGCTGCGCACTTCGGCGACTGCGACGTCTTCGCGACCACCGGCGCCGACCTCCTCGCCCAGCTCCCGAGGGCCATCGGGGTGATGCTCGATCCCGACGACGACCACCGGATGCCAGTGGTGGACCGGATGGTGCCGCCGGAGGTTCTCGCCACGCTGCGCCGGCGGGCCGAGCGGTGACCTTGGACGGGCCGGGCTTCCACGTCGACGTCGACGCCCTCCAAGGTGCCGCTGCCGGTATCGCGCAGACTGTGCACGACCAGGAGACGTTCGCTCTTCGCGGTTTATGCGGCGAGGCCAAGCTTTACGGCCACTCCGGCCTGCACGACGCCCTCGCGGACTTCTGCGCCCGGTGGAGTCAAGGCCTCGACAAACTGAGCGAGGACGCAGAAGCCATCGGGGATTGCCTGGCCCACGTCGCCGGCGTCTACCGCGACACCGACGAAGCCGCGGCGGCGCAGATGCGAGTGGATCCCGGAACCGCGGCGGTGGACGACTGATGGCCGAGCTGGGTGAGACTTCGGACCCACGTGCGCTGGTGCCAGGCGATCCGGCCGCGATCGAGGAGAACGCCCGGGTGCTCCGCGACCGTTCCGAAGCCACCGCGCGGGTCGGTGACGGACTCGGCAAGATCGACACCGGTTCCTGGACTGGTCCGGCCGCGACGCAGTTCCACGACAAGTTCAGCTACGAGCCCGCCAAATGGCTCGCGGCTTCGGATTCGTTCGACGCGGTGGCCGAAAGTTTGACCAGCTACGCGCAGACATTGCGCTGGGCGCAAGGACAGGCCAACGACGCCATCAGGCAGTGGTCCCAAGGCCAGGCGGCAACGGCCGAGGCGAAGGACCGCTACACACAGGACGTCGCCGACGCCGACGCCGAGAACCGGCGACGCGCAGCCAATGGTGACCCGGCGCGCGTGACGGCCGCGCCATTCTCGGATCCGGGCGAGGCGATCCGGCAGGCAGCGCGCGAAACACTCGGCCGGGCCCGCCAGCAACTCACCGAAGCCGGAGATCGCGCAGCCACGACCACCGCCGACGAGGCAGGCGGCGCACCGACCGCCACCGATTGGCTGGACGACGTCGGTGGCTTCTTCGCCGACTTCGGCGAAGGCACATGGAACGCCTTCAAGGGTTTCGGCGAGGGAGCGTGGAACCTCGTCCTCGCCGTCGGCGACCCCGGCAATCCCGACCATGAGGGACTGACCGACATCGCATCCGCCGCATGGCACAACATCACCCATCCGGTGGATTTCGGCAAGCAACTCATCTCCTGGGACGACTGGGCCGATCACCCGGGCCGGGCAACCGGTCAGATCGTCGGTGGCCTGCTCATCGGCGGGGCAGCGGCAAAAGTGCTCAAGGGCGCCCGTGCCGGGGAAAAGCCGGAACCCGTCAAAGGACGGCCGCCGGTGAAGGCGAAGCTTTCGGAGTACTTCGATCCGGGTGGCTCCCCGCCCAAAGCGACCGAATTGGGGCGATTCGCCGAGGAGCAAGGATGGACGAAGCAGCAGACCCCGAACGGCCCACCGAAGTACGTCGACGACAATGGCGTCGTCAGGATGACGCTCAAGCAAGGCAGCAGCCGTGCCCCGGGAAGCGAGAATCCGCACGTCGAACTGCGCAACGCGGACGGAGTTCGCGTCGACCC
This sequence comes from Amycolatopsis lexingtonensis, assembly GCF_014873755.1. Taxonomy (NCBI): domain Bacteria; kingdom Bacillati; phylum Actinomycetota; class Actinomycetes; order Pseudonocardiales; family Pseudonocardiaceae; genus Amycolatopsis; species Amycolatopsis lexingtonensis. The sequence continues at coordinate 10,182,920 of NZ_JADBEG010000001.1, read as the reverse complement.
CGAAGGAAATCCAGTGAACCGGAAGAGCCCCGGCAACCACACGCCGATCACTTGGGACCAGTGAGCTCATGAAGAATTACACCGAATTCGCCGACCTGGCGCACGTCTACTTGGAGGACAGTTACGTCCTCGGCATCGACGAAGCTCCTGAGTCTCTTTCCTTCACGCTGGACATCGTCCTCACCCCGCCGCACCCGCGGTATCACGATCCGGCATCCGGTGAACAACACTGCTACGCCGCCGCTGTGCTGACCATCGCGGGTGTCCGGAAGATCGAGTGGCTCAGTCGATCCACGCAGACCTACCGGGACGCCACCGGCGAGGAAGACCTCGGCAACATCGACAGCTTCCAGTACCACGACGGCCGCTACGAGATTGCCGGCGACTGGGGCCACGTCCGGGTCCACTCACCCGCCGAACCGCGGGTCACCTTCCCCGAAAAGCCGTAAAGGCCACATGAGGGACCAAGTGTCACTCATGTGGCCTTCACGAACTGCTACGACACCGTCAGGGTGTCGATGTCGAACAGCGAACCCGCGCCGCCTCGGAAGACGAGGTGGAGGGGGCCGGAACCGGACGTCACCGGCGCCGACACCGTCTGGAACGTCTCCCAGCTGCCCGTCACAGGCACCGTCACCGTGCCCAGCAGCGCACCCGTCGCCGAACCCGAGCGGATTTCGATCGTGCCGCCCGCGCCCGCCGAGGACACCACCGCGCTGAAGCGTGTGATGCCCGAAGTGCTCACCGACGCGTACCCGGCCCAATCACCGTCCTCGATGTAGCCCAGGGTCTGGCCGCCGCTCGCCGGGGCGTGGGCAGCGACCTGCACGCCCGAACCCGAGGTGAACGACTCACCCTCCACAGTGGACGAGGTCGACCCGCACGAAGCCGGAGCAACCCCGGCCGCATAACGGATCGCGCCCAGCAGAGAAGCCTGGAACACCGGATCCGAATAGGACTCGATCGTGTGGCCCAGTCCCGTGTAGAACGCCCGGCCGCTCCCCTGCGGGTGGCACCACGTGATCGGGTGGTCCGCACCCATCTCGCCACCGGTGTAGCTCGACTCGTCCAGCGTCTGGAGCACGTGCACGCTGCCGCGCGGGTTCGTGCGGTAGTTGTACAGCTCGTCCGTGCGGGTCCACACCGCCGGCAGGTTCGCGGTGGCGGGATGGGTACCGTCCTCCGTCACGAACCGGGCTTGCTGGATCGCCGGGTGGCTCTTGAAATACGCCCCGACGAGCTGCCCGTACCACGGCCAGTCGTACTCGGTGTCGGCAGCCGCGTGGATGCCCAGGTAGCCGCCGCCTCCCTCCACATAGGACTCGAACGCCGTCTGCTGCGTCGCGTCGAGGACGTCGCCGGTGGTCGAAAGGAACACCACCGCCTCATAAGTCGCCAGCGAAGCGGCGGTGAACACCGACGCGTCCTCGGTCGCCGTCACGGTGAAGCCGTTCGCCGCACCCAGCTCCCGGATCGCCTGGATGCCCGCCGGGATCGAGTCGTGGCGGAAGCCCGCCGTCTTGGAGAACACCAGTACGTCGTACGTCGGATCCACCTGAGTCGGCATACCGCTCAGCGTAAAGGAATCCACGTCGAAGAGGGAACCGGAACCGCCGCGGAACACCAGGAACAGCGCCCCTGAACCACTCGACACCGACGCCGTCACGTTCTGGAACGTCTCCCAGTCACCGGTCGACGGAACCGAGACCGTGCCCAGCAACGTCCCGGTGGCCGAGCCGGAGCGGATCTCGATCGTCCCGCCCGCGCCGGCCGACGAAATCCGCGCGGTGAACGACCGCGCGCCCGCCGTGCTCACCGACGCGTACCCGGCCCAGTCGCCGTTTTCGATGTAGCCGAGGGTGTTGCCGCCGCTCGCGCCGGCGTGCGGCGCGATCTGGACGCCGGACCCCGACGTGAACGACTCGCCTTCGATCGCCGCCGAAGCCGTGGTGAACGTGAACGCGTCGAGGTCGAACAGGTTGCCCTGCCCGGTCACGCCCTTGAACACGAGGTACAGCGTCGTCGTGCCGGCCGGCCGGTTCGCCAGGTTCGCCGTGACGTCGGCGAAGGTGTCCCAGTTCCCGGTGTTGGCCACCGCCGCCGACCCCAGCAGGGTGCCGGTCGGCGAACCCGCGCGCACCTCCAGGGTGCCACCCGGGCCGCCCGAGGACACCCGCGCGCTGATCGAAGTGGCGTTGCCCAGCGCGTACGGCGTGAACGAGATCCAGTCGCCGTCGTCGGTGTACCCGACCGTCCGGCCGCCCTCCGCGGCGCCGTGGTCGGCGAGCTGGATCCCGGACTGCGCCGCGAAATGCTCGGCCTGCCGGTGCCGCGGCTGCAGCTTCCGGACGCTGTGCGACGTCAGCCCGCCCTTGTCGGTGTACTGCGCGTCGAAGACGCCGTAGATGTTCGCCGCGGCGTCGTGCTCCCCGTCGACCGGGACGGCGATCGAACCGGAACACCCGGTCGCTTGCGTGATCTGGTGCTCGTGGCTGTCGTGGCCGAGCAGGTACGTCACCTTGACCTTCGAGCAGTCGAGCGGCCCATCTTCCGGATCACTGCCGGTCACCTGGAACGGCACGGTGTCACCGAAGGAGAACAGCTGACCGTCCACAGGAGACCCGAGGGTGACCGACGGCGCGGTGTTCCCGACCGTCACCACCAGGCTCGCCGTTCCGGTCAGCCCCTCCGGATCCGACACCGTCACGGTCGGCGAGTAAGTCCCGTTGGTGGTGTAGGTGTGCGCCGGGTTCGCCGCCGTCGAAGAGGAACCGTCGCCGAAGTCCCAGCGGTAGGTCAGCGCCCCGCCTTCCGGATCGGCGCTCCCCGCGGAAGAGAAGTTGACCGTCAGGGGATTCGGTCCGGACGTCTTGTCGGCCGCGGCCTTCGCGACCGGGTTGCGGTTCGTGCCCGCGAGGTACTCGATCCGGTACAGTGCCTGGTTGTCGCTGCCGGTGCCGTAGTCGAGGACGTAGAGGGCGCCGTCCGGGCCGAACGCCATGTCCATCACCTGCGTGCCGGACCACGGGAAGTCCTCGATCGCCCCGCGGGTCCCGTCGGCGTTGACGGTGACCGCCTTGATCCACTTGCGACCGTACTCCCCCGCGAAGTACTTGCCGTCCAAGGATTGCGGGAACTTGACCGTGGACGTCGACGCCGCGTCGTACCGGTAGACCGGCCCGCCCATCGGCGACTCCGAGCCGCTGCCGAACTCCGGCGGCGAGCCTTCGTCACCCGCGTACTTGATCCACGCGGGCTTCGGCACCGGCAGCTTGGCGAGCCCGGTGTTGCGGAACGACGAGTTCGTCGGGCCGCCCGCGCAGTCGTACTTCGCGCCGGACGGGCCGCTCGGGAACGTGTAGTGGTTGTACGTCTCGGTCGTCGTGTTCGACCCGGTGCAGTACGGCCAGCCGAAGTTGCCCGGCCCGGTGATCCGGTCGAACTCGACCTGCCCCTGCGGCCCGCGGTTCGGGTCGGTCGTGCCGGCGTCCGGGCCGTAGTCGCCGAGGTAGACGACGCCGGTCGGCTTGTCGACACTCATCCGGAACGGGTTGCGGAAGCCCATCGCGTAGATCTCCGGGCGCGTGTTCGCGGTCCCCGGCGCGAAGAGGTTGCCGGACGGCACCGTGTACGTCCCGTCAGCCTCCGGGTGGATCCGCAGCAGCTTGCCCCGCAGGTCGTTCGTGTTGCCGGACGAGCGCTGCGCGTCGAACTGCGGATTGCGGTTGGCCCGTTCGTCGATCGGCGAGTAGCTGTCCGAGGAGAACGGGTTCGTGTCGTCGCCGGTGGTCAGGTACAGGTTGCCGGCGGCGTCGAAGTCGATGTCCCCGCCGACGTGACAGCACTGGCCGCGATCGTTGGCCACCTTCAACACGACCTTCTCGCTGGCCAGGTCGAGCGTGTTGTCGGTCTTCAGGACGAACCGGGACAGGTGCAGCTCACCCTTGTACGGCGCGAAATCCGCCTCGGTGCCCTCGGTCGGCGCGTCACCGTCCGGTGTGGACAGCCGTGGCGAGTAGTACAGCCAGACGAACCGGTTCGCCGCGAACCCGGGGTCGGCGGCGACGCCCTGGAGGCCTTCCTCGTCGTGGGTGTAGACGTTCAGCTTGCCCGCGATCGACGTCGCACCGGCCGCGGTGGTGACGCGGACGGTGCCGTCGCGGGAGGTGTGCACGACCGAGCGGTCCGGCAGCACGGCGAGCGACATCGCTTCGCCGCCCAGCTCGGCCGCGCCGGTGGCGAGCGCGACCTGCTGGTAGTCCGCGGGCGGGATGTCCGCGCGGGCCGGGGTGTCGAGGGTGAGCAGGAGGCCGGCGCCCAGGAGCGCGGTGCCGAACAGCCTCGCCCACTTCGGTGGGGACGGAGACATGCTGGATCCTTCCTGATTTTGAGCGTGCTTCGCCCCGGAGTGGCGCGAAGCCGGTTTCGATCACCTTCCGACGGGGCTGGCGGTCACCCGTTGAACAGAAGCGCTACTTCGTGGAGAAGGCGGCGTCGAAGGCCGCGGTGGGCGGGGTGAAGTTGAGCTTGCGGACGAACTCCAGCGCTTCCGGCGCGCCGATGAGGCGGTCCATGCCCGCGTCCTCCCACTCGATGGAGATCGGGCCGTCGTAGCCGATGGCGTTGAGCATCCGGAAGACGTCCTCCCACGGGACGTCGCCGTGGCCGGTCGAGACGAAGTCCCAGCCGCGGCGGGGATCCGCCCACGGCAGGTGCGAACCCATCCGGCCGTTGCGGCCGTTGAGCTGCTTGCGGGCCTCCTTGCAGTCGACGTGGTAGATGCGGTCCTTGAAGTCCCACAGGAACCCGGCCGGGTCGAGGTCCTGCCATACGAAGTGCGAGGGGTCGAAGTTCAGCCCGAACGCCGGGCGGTGCCCGATCGCCTCCAGGGTCCGGACGGTGCTCCAGTAGTCGTAGGCGATCTCGCTCGGGTGCACCTCGTGGGCGAACCGGACGCCGACTTCGTCGAACACGTCCAGAATCGGGTTCCACCGCGTGGCGAAGTCGGCGTACCCGCGCTCGATCATCGACGGCGGCACCGGCGGGAACATCGCGACCGTGTGCCAGATCGACGAGCCGGTGAACCCGACCACAGTGGACACCCCGAGCTTCGCCGCGGCGCGGGCGGTGGCCTGCATTTCGGCCGCCGCCCGCTGCCGGACGCCTTCGGATTCGCCGTCGCCCCAGATCCGGGCGGGCAGGATGGCTTCGTGCCGCTCGTCGATCGGGTGGTCGCAGACGGCCTGGCCCACCAGGTGGTTCGAGATGGCCCACACCTTGAGGTCGTACTTGGCCAGCGTTTCGAGCTTCGCCGGGACGTAGCCGTCGTCGGCGAGCGCCTTGTCCACTTCGAAGTGGTCGCCCCAGCAAGCGATCTCGAGGCCTTCGTAGCCCCAGCCGCTCGCCAGCGCGCACACCTCCTCGAACGGCAGGTCGGCCCACTGCCCGGTGAACAACGTCAACGGTCGTGCCATGTCTGACCTCCTGGGTGCGTCCTACTCGGTGCGGATAGCCGTGAGCAGCAGATCCTTGACTTCGGTGGCGTGGATCTTTTCGCGCGCGAGCGAGGGGTCCGAGCACAGCAGCACGGGCCCGTCCTCGGGTGCGTCGGGCAGCCGGCCGTGGCTGCCGCGCACCGGCGCCGGGTCGAGCGGGACGACCTGCATCGAGTACCGCAGGCCGAGCTTCTTGCGGGCCAGCGCGGACGCCGCTTTCAGCTTCACCGCCGGGTCGTTCGGGTCGAAGAACAGCTCCGCCGGGTCGTAGCCGGGCTTGCGGTGGATCTCGACGGTCTTCGCGAAGTCCGGCGCGCGGTCGTCGCTCAGCCAGTAGTAGTAGGTGAACCAGGCGTCCGGCTCGGCGATCGCGACGAGCTCGCCCGCGCGCTCGTGGTTGATCCCGATCCCCGCCTGCCCCTCGCGATCCAGCACGACGTCCACTCCGGACAGTCCGGCGACGATGTCCCGCACGCGCGGGATGTCGGCGGAGTCGGCGACGTAGACGTGCGCGACCTGGTGGTCGGCCACCGCGAACGCCCGCGACGTCCACGGGTCGAGGTACTCCATGCCGGCCTGGACGTACACGTTGAGCAGGCCTTCACGGCGCAGCGCCCGGTTGATGTCGACCGGCCGGCTCGCGTTCGTGATGCCGTACTCCGAAAGCGCGACGACGGTGTGCCCGCCCGCGGCCGCGAAGTCCAGCAGCGGCTTCAACGCCGTGTCGATCTCGCGGGCGGCCGCCGTGGCCTGCGGTGCGTCCGGGCCGAAGCGCTGCAGGTCGTAGTCGAGGTGCGGGATGTAGACGAGCGTCGTGTCCGGCTTGTCCTCCGCCATGATCTTCTGCGCCGCGGCGATGATCCACTTCGACGACGTGATCGCGGCCGTCGGGCCCCAGTAGGTGAACAGCGGGAACTCGCCGAGGTCGCCGACCAGGCGGTCGTGCAGCTGCGGCGGGTAGGTGTAGGCGTCCGGGGACTTCTTGCCGTCGGCGTGGTAGATCGGCCGCGGGGTCACGGTCAGGTCGACGTCCATGCCCATCGCGTACCACCAGCAGACGTTCGCGACGCGGTGCCCGGCCTGCGCGCGGCGGGCGGCGTCCCAGAACTTGTCGCCCTGCACGAGCTTGTTGTGCTGGCGCCAGAGGAAGATCTCGCCGAGGTCGCGGAAGTACCAGCCGTTGCCGACGATGCCGTGCTCGGCCGGCTGTAGGCCGGTGAGGAACGTCGACTGCACCGAGCACGTCACCGCCGGGAAGACGGTGTCCAGCTGCGCGGTGAAGCCGGGCTCGGCCATCTTGCGCAGGTTGGGCATGTGCGGCAGCAGCCGCGGGGTCAGCCCGACGACGTCGAGCACGAGCAAACTCATTCGGAATCCTCTTCCAAGCCTAGTTCGATCAAGGAACGCCGGGTCCAGTCCAGCTCGGCCGCGATGCCCGCGACCAGCCCGGCGTCGTCGGCGGGTGCGTCCGGGAGCACCTGCCAGGTGTAGGTCTCGACCTCGACGTGGTCGGTGCGCGCGGTGGCGCCGCCGAACAGCTCGGCCAGCGTCGCGGCCAGCACCGGCCGGGTCGACGTCAGCGGCGGCGCCGGGTCGGCGTGCAGCGGCACGTGGAAGTGCACCCGCCACGGCGCCTCGCCCGGGAGCCCGCCCGCCAGGGCGAGATCGAGGTCGTCGGCGCCCGGCGGGGCGCCTTCGTTGCTCTGGTGCAGGAACCGGGGTTCCACAAAGGACTCCAGCGCGCGGCGAGTCGCGGGATCCTTCGGCGAAGCGGCCTCCAGCGCCGCCGACGCCTGCAGCTTGACGACGTCCAGCCCGGCCGCTTCGAGCCGGCCGAGCGCGGCCGCCGGGTCCTCGAAGCCCACGGCGAGGTGGCACGTGTCGAGGCAGACGCCGAGCCGCTCGGTGTCCACATCGGACAGCAGGGCCGCGGCCTGCGCGGTCGTCTCGATGACGCACCCGGGTTCGGGCTCGAAGGCCACCCGCACCGGACGCTCCAGCTCCGCCAGCCCCTTGGCGAGCAGTTCGAGCTGACCGCGATCGTCCTGCCATTCGGTGCGCCAGCCGAGCGGCAACGTCGAGACGCTGCCACGCACGGCATCCTCCGGCATCAGCTCGGTCAGCAGCCGGGCCAGGTCCAGGGTGTATTGCGTGCGCTCCGGCGTCGCCCAGTCCGGCCGGTACACCTTGTGCTTGACGACCGGGTCGTGGAAACCCTGGTACGGGAACCCGTTGAAGGTGACGACCTCCAGGCCGCGCGTGACCAGTTCGCTGCGCAGCCGGGCCACCGCCGCGGGGTTCGCGACCAGCTCCGAAGCCACCGGCCGGGCCAGCCACAGGCCGAGGCCGAGCCGGGGGACGCCGAGGCGTTCGCGGACCGGCTCGCCGAAGCGGGCCAGCTGGGTGAGCACGCCGTCGAGGTCCTCGGCCTGGTGCACGTTGGTGCAGTAGGCGAGGTGGACGAGCGTGCCGTCGCGATGCCGGAACCTCACTTGCGCGCCCCCCGCAGGATCGAGTTGCCCGCGAACTCGGCGTCCGGCGCCACGCTCTCCAGCGAAAGCCGCCCGCTCTGGCCGTAGAACTCGACCGGGTTGCGCCACAGGACGCGGTCGACGTCGTCCTCGGTGAACCCGGCGGCCAGCATCGCGTCGCCGGTCTTGCGGGTCTTGAGCGGGTCGCTCTTGCCCCAGTCGGCGGCGGAGTTCACGAGTACCTTTTCGGTCCCGTATTCGCGAAGGATCGCGACCATCCGCTCTTCGTCCATTTTGGTGTCCGGGTAGATCGAGAACCCCATCCAGGAACCGGACTCCTTGACCATCGCGACGGTCATCTCGTTGAGGTGGTCGAGCACCACGCGTTCCGGCGCGATGCCGGACTCGCGGACGACGGCGATGCTGCGCTCGGTGCCGGCGGCCTTGTCGCGGTGCGGGGTGTGCACCATCGCCGGGAGGTCGTGGTCGATCGCCAGCGCGAGCTGCGCGGCGAACGCCTTGTCCTCCTCGGCGGTCATCGAGTCGTAGCCGATCTCGCCGACCGCGACCACGCCGTCCTTCTCCAGGTAACGCGGCAGGAGCTCGAGCACCGGCGCGCAGCGCGGGTCGTTGGCCTCCTTCGGGTTCAGCGCGATCGTGCAGTGGTGCGCGATGTCGTACTGGCTCGCGCGGAACGGCTCCCAGCCGACGAGGGCGTCGAAGTAGTCGGTGAAGCTGCCGACGTTCGTCCGGGGCTGGCCCAGCCAGAACGCCGGTTCGACGAGCGCGCGGACGCCGGCCGCGTGCATCGCGGCGTAGTCGTCGGTGGTCCGGGAGCTCATGTGGATGTGCGGGTCGAAGATGCGCATCAAACGTCCTGTTCGGTCAGCAGCGGGAGGAGGTCGGCGGGGACTTCGCGGCCCGCGGCGGTGCGCTCGGCGGCGAAGGACCGCATCATGCGCAGCAGCTCCTCGTCCGTCCGGCGGTCGAGCCCGGCGATGTCGGCCAGGGGAATGCCCATGAACACGCACTTGAGGACGCCGTGGCGGTACGCGGCGTCGTCGAGGTGGGTGGCGGCGTACTCCCCCATCGCGGCGGTCACCAGGCGGGTGTCGTTGGTGCGCAGGGCGTCCGCGACCAGGTCGAGCCCGGCTTCTCCGGTGTCCACTACAGACAGTCCACGCAGGACGGCCCGTTTCTCGGCGGCGTCGCCGTAGCGGTAGAGGCCCGGCATCTCGGCGGCCGCGCCCGGTGCGGCCTTGAGCAGCTCCACGCGGGCCACGTCGTCGACCGTCCACCCCGGAGTGTCCGAGGGTCCGCGGCCGACCCGGCGGCCGACGCCCGGGAACACCGTGCGCAACACGGTCGCGTCGGCGGCGACGTCGTGGAGTGCCTTTTCCAGCCAGGCGTTCACGCCGCCACCGCCTTCCGCAGGAATTCGAGGGACTCACGGGCGATCCGCGGCGCCGCGTGGCTGTCCCGCGGCAGTTCGACGGCCACCAGCCCGCGGTACGGCGCCAGCGCGGCCAGCACCGGCGGGAAGTCGATTTCGCCCCGCCCGAACTCCAGGTGCTCGTGCGTGCCGCGGCGCATGTCGTCGATCTGCACGTTGACCAGCCGCGGCAGCGCCCGGCGGACGCAGTCGGGCACGGACGCGGACTCGTTGCACCGGCAGTGCCCGATGTCCAGCGTCAGCCCGAACCGCGCCGGGTCACCCAGGCGCCGGGCCAGCTCGAAGTAGCCGTCGAGGTCTTCGACGAGCATCCCCGGCTCCGGCTCGAAGCCGAGCTTGACGTCGTGCTCGTCGGCCGCTTTGAGCACGTCCGCGCACCCGTCGACCAGGTGCGCCCAAGCGTCCTCAGTGGACAGTTCGGCGGGTTTGTTCCCGCTCCAGAACGAAACCGCCTCGGCGTTGAGGTCCGCGGCGATCTCCACGGCCCGCGTCAGGAACTCGACGCGGCGCGCGCGGTCGGGGTCGAGGAACGTCGGCGAGTGCTTGCGCCACGGGTCCAGCAGGAACCGGGCGCCCGTCTCGATCACGACGGCCAGCCCGAGCCGGTCCAGCTCGGCCGCCAGCGCCGCGACGTGCCGGGCGAGGTCCGGCCCGAACGGGTCGAGGTGCTGGTGGTCGAGGGTCAGCGCGACGCCGTCGTAGCCGAGGTCGGCCAGGACGCGCAGGGCGTCGCCGAGGCGGTGGTTGGCGAAACCGTTGGTGCCGTACCCGAACCTCATGTCGGCGACACCTTCCGGCTCAGCGCCCGCGCGATCGGGAACGCGGCCGCGACGGCCAGTGCCGAGCGCCACGCCCCGGTCCGCGCGATCAGCCCGGCCTGCAGCGGGATCATGCCGTGGATCCCGGCCCCGACGGCGCGGCGGATCTTCGGTGCGGCCGGGTCGCGGACGGCGTCGTACTGCGCCCGCCCGGTGGTCAGCGCGTACGTCCCGAGCAGCGCCGAGGCCAGCGGCCCGACGCGGCCGGCGGCGACGCGGACCCCCGCGGTGGCGGCCAGGGTGGCCGCGGGCAGCGCGGGTTTCGCGCCGTGCACCTCGGAGCGGGACAACGTCGTCACGGCGTAGGTGTGCGCGCCCACGGTCAGCGCCGCGGGCAGCGCGGGCTTCGCCCCGCCCGCGCCGAGCAGGACGTCGAGCGCGCGGGCGGCGGCCATCGCGGCCGGGCCGAGCGCGGTCTCCTTGAGCACGAAGTCGTACGCCCACACGGTCGCGGCCAGCGGCAGCGCGACGCGCAGCGCCCGCTTCCCGCCGGCGGCGGCCGCGATGCCCAGCCCGCCCGCGGTCAGCCCGGTCGCCACGCCGAGCGCGGCGCCCGGCGAGACCCGGCCCGACGGGATCGGCCGCTCGGGCCGTTCCATGGCGTCGAGGTGGCGGTCGGCGTAGTCGTTGAGGGCCATGCCCGCCCAGTAGATGCAGACGGACGCGCCGGTCAGCGCCAGCGTGCGGCGGCCGAAGGGCCAGCCGGCCGCGGCGGCCCCGGCGACGGCGTCCCCGGGCACGGTCAGCGCCGCGGGGGCGCGGACGAGTTCGACGAGCGCCTTCACCGGTGCGCCCACTCGCGCAGGGCCGCGTACTGCGAGGCCAGGTCGTGCGGCCCCGCGCCGACAGGATCCTTGAAGAAGAACCCGAACTCGGCCACCGGGCCGGCCACGCCGTCGCGGCACGCCTTCCCGGTCAGCCGGGCGAGGTCGAGCACCAGCGGCGCGGCGAGTGCCGAGTCGCAGCCCTGCCAGGTCAGCTGCAGCGTCATGCGCGCGCCGAGGAACCCCTCGAACAGCACGTGGTCCCAGGCGGTCTTCCAGTCGCCGAGCGCCGGGACGTAGTCGATGTGCACCTCGCCGTCGACGTCGCGCCCGAGGTTCTGCGAAAGCACCTGCTGCTTGGACGCGTTCTTGCTGGCCGCCGCGCCGGGGTCGGACAGCGTGGCGCCGTCACCCCCGCCGAGCAGGTTCGTGCCCGACCACGCCACGACGTTCAGCGCGCGCTGGGCGAACATCGGCGCGAGCACCGACCGCAGCAGCGTCTCGCCGGTCTTGCCGTCGCGCCCGGCGTACGGCTGCCCCGCGGCCCGGGCCAGCTCGTCGAGCGCGGGCAGCCGCGCGCCGGTGGACGGGGTGAAGTCGACAAAGCCACAGCCGGCGCGGAAGGCCGCGTAGGCGTACAGCGCGCTCGGCGGCAGGGTCTCCAGCGCGCCTTCCAGCGCGGCCAGGGAAGCGTGCGCCGGGTGCGGCTCGCACGGCGGTTCGGTGGAGGAGACGTTGACCACGACGACGTGGTCCAGACCCTTCCGGAACTCGGTCAGGTCCGCGACGATCCGGTCGACCGCGGCCTGCCCGCCTTCCGACGGCGCCGGGCGCAGCCGGGTCTCGGCCGCCTCCAGCTCCGCGCTCACGGCGGCGGGCAGCGCCGACGGCAGGACGCCCGCCGCGGCCAGGTGCTCGGCCCGCTTGACCAGCGGCGTGTCGACGACGTCGTGACCCCCGAAGACCAGGTCCCCCAGGCCGGGCAGCTCAGCCCCGGCGAACTCCGGCAGCTCGGTCACGCAGCCGGTGCGCGCGGCCAGTCCCGCGCGCATGGCAGCGGCCCCGGCGATGGCGGTCGTGGCCACCGATCCCCGGGCACCGATCAGCCAGACACCGATCTTCCCCATAACTTCCTCCAGCAGTTCGGCACATCAGCCCGCGACCGGCGGTTCCTCGCCCGGCGCGCGGACGCCCACCCGATCTACATCGCGCGACTCGATCAAGTGTTTCCACCCGGTCGAGGGACACGGGCGTCACCCACTCTCCCTCTCCGCGCGGACCGGGACCAGCGCCGGGTCGTCGAACACCGCCTGCAGCGCCACGTGCGCGCCGCCGCGCGAGGCCGCGGAGAACCCGAGCCAGGACAGCTCGACACGGCAGCCGCCGATGCCCGGGGCGATCACGCGGCTTTCGAGCTCGGCGAGCATCGGGCCGAGCAGGTACGGGCCCAGCTGCGCGAAGTAGCCGCCGAGCAGCACCACGCGCGGGTTGAAGACGTTGACCAGCACCGCGGCGCCGACGCCGAGCCCGGTGCCGACCTGCGCGAGCGCGTCGAGCGTCCGCTTGTCCTTGAGCTCGGCGCGGCGGCGGATCAGGTCGAGCCGTTGTTCGAGGTCCAGCGACGGGTCGTGCACGGGGTCGCCCGGCGACGCGGCGAGCCGCAGCATCCCGGCGAGCCCGACGAGCGTTTCCCAGCAGCCGCGGCGCCCGCAGCCGCAGATCTGGCCCGCCGGGTCGAGCTGGATGTGACCGATCTCGCCGGAGAACCCTTCGGCGCCGCCGAGCAGCCGTCCCCCGGCGATCACGCCACCGCCGACGCCGATCTCGCCGGTCAGGTACACCAGGTCGGCGGTGCCCGCGACGCTGCCCATGGCGTACTCGCCGAGCGCGCCGAGGTTCGCGTCGTTGGCCGTGCGGATCGGGAACGACGGCGGGCCGAGCCGCCGGGTCAGCCGCTCGGTGATGCCGCGGACCACCCCGACGTCGGTCCAGTGCAGGTTGGGCGCGAAGGCGACGGTGCCACTCGCGACGTCGACCAGTGCCGGGATGCCGACGGTGACGCCGGCGGGCATGACCCCGAGCCTTCGGCACTCCCGCAGCGCCCGCGCGGTCAGTTCCGCACCGGCGTCGAGGACCTTCTCGACGGGGAGCGCGGCCACGTCCAGCGCGACGCGTTGCTCGAACAGGACGGCGCCGGTGAGGTCGAGGGCGAGCGCGGTCAGGTAGTCGACGTTGATCTCCACGCCGATCCCGCCGACCCCGCGGCCGTCGAGCCGCACGATCGTGCCCGGCCGCCCCACCGCGCCGGCGCGCTCGCGGTCGCCTTCGCGCACCAGCCCGCGTTCGACGAGTTCGGCGACGAGGCTGGACACGGTTCCCTTGTTCAGCCCGGTGTCCGCGGCGATCCCCGCCCGCGACCGGGGACCCGCGTCGCGCAGGTGCCGCAGCACCAGTGAAAGGTTGCTCCGCCGGACGGCGGCCTGGTCGGCCGGGCGCACCGGTTTGAGCGCGAAGGAGGAGTCCACGCCGACACCACCCCAGTTCGTCTGGTGGGACAACAAATTAGGGCGGGCGAAACGATCCGGTCAACGACGAGCGGGAACGGGCGAAAGCCGGACAAACGGTGCTGACCAGCGAAACTATCGCTCGTGACAAGCAAAAGTGTCCCACGGATGGAGCAGGGATTAGGGCGCTCGGACGCCGTAATGGCACCGCCGAACGGGAGGTCGCCGCTCAGCGGGAGTTTCGGGGGAACTTGCGCAAGTTTGCGTCAGGAGGAGGGCACGGAAAGCGTGCCCAGCACGCCGACCAGAGGTGAAAGTTCCGGCAAGGCTTCGGCCTCCGCAAGTGCTTCCGCCAGCGCCGAGTCGTGGGTCGGACGGGCCGAGGTCAGCAGGGCCTGGCCCGCCGGCGTGACCTCCGTGTAGATGCCGCGGCGGTCGTCGGCGCAGAGGTAGCGGGCCAGCAGGCCCCGCCCCTCCAGCCGGGTCACCAGCCTCGTCGTCGCCGACTGGCTGAGCACCACGGCGTTGGCGAGCTGGTTCATCCGCAGGTGGAAGCCGTCCTGGCGGGCCAGCACGTCGAGCACGGTGTACTCACTCACCGACAGCTCGTGGTCGCGCTCGAGCGCGCGCTGCAGCTTGTCCTCGATCCGCGCGTGGAGCGCGGCGAGCGTGCGCCAGCCCTGCGCGCGTGCCTCCACGGCGTCGTCGTCCAGTGACACGGTTCACCTCTCCCGGGCTTGCGCGCATCCGTTTGCACGCTGCACCATCAAGCTCGTGCAATATACGGCGTCTGCAACTATCCCGGACGCTCGTAGTTGCCAACGCCCATAACCAGTCTACCCCGGGAAGAAGGAAGTCCATGCCCGCCGCCCTGCTCGCACTGGCGATCAGCGCTTTCGGGATCGGCACCACCGAGTTCGTGATCATGGGCCTGCTGCCCGAGGTCGCGGCCGACTTCGGCGTCTCGATCCCGTCCGCAGGCCTGCTCATCTCGGGCTACGCGCTCGGCGTCGTCGTCGGCGCGCCCGTGCTCACCGCGCTGGCCTCGCGGGTGCCGCGCAAGACCGTGCTGGTCGCCCTGATGGGCCTGTTCATCGCGGGCAACGTGCTCTCGGCGCTGGCCCCGAGCTACGGCCTGCTGATGACCGGCCGGGTCGTCGCCGCCCTCTCGCACGGCGCGTTCTTCGGCGTCGGCTCGGTCGTCGCCGCCTCGCTCGTCGCCCCGGCCAAGCAGGCCAGCGCGATCGCGCTGATGTTCACCGGCCTGACCGTGGCCAACGTCCTCGGCGTGCCCGCCGGCACCGCGCTCGGCCAGGCCTTCGGCTGGCGCTCGACGTTCTGGGTGGTCAGCGCCCTGGGCGTGGCCGGCGCCATCGGCATCCTCGCGCTCGTGCCGCACCAGGAACCCGCCGCGGACGCGGGCCTGCGGGGCGAGCTCGCCGTGTTCCGGCGGCCGCAGGTGTGGCTCGCGCTGGTCATGACGGCGCTCGGCTTCGCCGGGGTGTTCGCGTCCTTCACCTACATCGCGCCGATGATGACCGAGGTCGCGGGCTTCTCCAGCGGGGCCGTCACCTGGCTGCTCGTGCTCTTCGGCGGCGGCCTGTTCGCCGGCAACCTGCTGGGTGGCCGGGCCGCGGACCGCAAGCTCATGCCCAGCCTCTACGTGATCCTCGCGGCGCTGGCGATCGTGCTGGTCGCGTTCGTCTTCACCGCGCACGCGAAGGTGCCGGCGGCGATCACCATCGCGCTGTTCGGCGCGGCGGGCTTCGCGACCGTGCCACCGCTGCAGGCCCGCGTGATGGCCAAGGCCGCGGGCGCCCCGGCGCTGGCCTCGGCGGCGAACATCGCCGCGTTCAACCTCGGCAACGCGGGCGGCGCGTGGCTCGGCGGCCAGGCCATCGAGGCCGGCCTCGGCTACACCGCGCCCAACTGGATCGGCGCCGCGCTCGCCGCGGCCGGCCTCGCCGTGGCCCTCGTCTCCGGACTGCTCGACCGCCGGAGCCCGGCTAGTTTCGAAGCCGGGGAACGGGTACTCGCCCGATGAACCACCCACCGAAAGGAACCCTCGTGACCAGCGTGCCCGTGCTCGAACTCAACAACGGCGTGCGGATGCCGCAGCTCGGCTACGGCGTCTTCCAGATCCCGGACGACGAAACCACCACCGCCGTCAAGGCCGCCCTGGACGCGGGCTACCGCAGCATCGACACCGCCGCCGTCTACGGCAACGAAAAGGGCGTCGGCCAGGCGATCGCCGAGTCCGGACTGGCCCGCGACGAGCTGTTCGTCACGACCAAGCTGTGGAACGCGAACCAGGGCTACGACACGACGCTCAAGGCGTTCGACGAGAGCATGGCCAAGCTCGGCCTGGAGCAGCTCGACCTGTACCTGATCCACTGGCCGACGCCGCAGCGCGACAAGTACCTGGACACGTGGAAGGCGTTCGAGCAGCTCTACCGGGACGGCCGGGTCCGCGCGATCGGCGTGTCCAACTTCCAGCCGGCGCACCTCGAGCGGCTGATGGACGCCTCCGACGTCGTCCCGGCGGTCAACCAGATCGAACTGCACCCGTACCTGCAGCAGCAGGAGGTCCGCGAGTTCGACGCGAAGCACGGCATCGCGACGGAGGCGTGGAGCCCGCTCGCCAAGGGCGGCAGCCTGCTGGGTGACCCGGTGGTGGCGGAGCTGGCGGTCAAGCACAGCCGGACGCCCGCGCAGATCGTGCTGCGCTGGCACCTCCAGCTGGGCAACGTCGTCATCCCGAAGTCGGTGACGCCGTCGCGGATCGCGGAGAACTTCGACCTGTTCGGGTTCACCCTCACGGAGGAGGAGCTCGAGTCGCTGACGCCGCTGGACCGCGGTGAGCGCACCGGCCCGGACCCGGACTCCTTCAACGCCGCCTGACCCCGTCGTGAGTGCTGAGTCGGGTTAGAACCCGACTCAGCACTCACGACCCGGGCACGTCACTGCTTGCGGGCGACTCCGCCCAGTGTCAGGAAGTTCAGCTCGGACAGCGGGTGCAGGCGCGGGCCGTCCGGCCACCATTCGTGCAGGTAGACCAGCCCCGGCCGGAGCAGCTCGGTGCCTTCGAAGAACGCCTCGATCTGCTCCCGCGTGCGGTAGACGCTGCCGAGGCCGGTGCCCTGGAAGCTGGTCTCCAGCAGCCGCGCGAGCTCCTGTCGCGGCGAGTCCTCTTCCGGGTCGAAGTTGTGCGTGAGCAGCAGGTACGAGCCGGGCGCGAGCGCCTGGACGTACTCCCCGACGATCTTCTTCGCGCGGTCGTAGTCGTCGATGTGGTGGATGATCGACGTCAGGATCAGCGCGACCGGCCGGGAGAAGTCGAGGTACTCCTTGACGACGTCGTCGCCGAGGGTATCGGCCGGGCGGGTCAGGTCCGCGCCCGTCACGTGGGTCAGGTAGTTCTCTTCGAGCAGGGCCCGGCCGTGCACCTGCACCACCGGGTCGTTGTCGACGTAGACCACCTGCGCGTCCGGGTTGTACCGCTGGGCCACCTGGTGGGTGTTTTCCGCGGTCGGCATGCCGGAACCCAGGTCGAGGAACTGGTCGATGCCGCGCTTGCCGGCCAGGAACCGCACCGCGCGCACCAGCCAGTCGCGGTGCTCCTTCGCCATCGTGCGCGCGCCGGGTGCGATGGCCAGCAGGCGCCGCATCGCCTCGCGGTCGACCTCGTAGTGGTCGTGCCCGCCGAGCAGCGCGTCGGACAACCGGGCCAGGCTCGCCTTGCTGAAATCGAGCGCGGCCGAACCGCCCTCGGTTCCGGGACGCAGGTCGCCAGGCGTCATCGGCTGATCTCCCACTCTGCGCGCGGCGGACGGCGCCCTGTGCGGGCTTCGCTCACCGTGTCCGGCAACGGACGGTGCTCAGCCTACGACATGCCGGTGACCAAGTGAACCAGGCCGAAGGGCCTTAGCTGCCAGGGACTATTGCCCGAAACGCAGCTCGCCCCAAGAGATTCCGCCGTCCGTGGTGCGGTACACGGCCGAACCGTCTGCGGCATCCGGCTGACCGTCCACGACGACCCCGGTGCCGCGGCCGGGGAAGTCGAGATCGGCCAGCCCGAGCCCGCGCTCGGACAGCGCCGTCGTCGTCCAGGTGCGCCCGCCGTCGGCCGTGCGGTGCAGGAACCCGACACCCCCACCCACCGCGGCGACCGTCGCGGACGTCGGCGAAGCCGCGCCGAACCCCTGGGTGATCCCGGTGTACGGCGCCGCGTCGCTCCCGCTGAACGCCCCGCCGAGCTGCGGGGCGTGCCGCAGCCGACGTTCGGTCGAGCCGGGCTGCGGCGACCCGGGACTGCTGCTGCACAGCGCCACGACCTGCCGTTCCCGCACGTTGGCGAGCGAAGCGACGGTCCCGTCCGGGCACGGCGGATCGGCCCGGGTGAAGCGGACGCCATC